>JAAEPH010000550.1 GCA_024232855.1 Gammaproteobacteria bacterium | reverse complement strand
TTCCTGCCCGAGCAAAATCATGCTGTTGTAATAGCGATTCGGCTCGCTTTCGTTAACCACAAGCCCGGCAAGAATATGGGTGTCGTGATCGATCGCGGCCTGCTGTAGTGGTTGCAGCATCGTCGATTCGATATCTTCCGGCTGGCCCGGCAACGCGGTTTCCGGCCAGAGAATCAGATCACTGTCCCAGAGCTGGCGGGTCTCGCGCCAGTAAGGGTTGAAGATAGCGTGCCGCTGGTCACGCCGCCAGTTGACCGCCTGGGGAATCTTACCCTGCAGCATGCTGACGTTGATCGATTGCGGCTGCGCTTCGGTCCAGTCGATCTGCTGCAGGAGGTATCCCGACCACGGCCCGAGCAGCAGGACAGCCAGCACCGAGTCACGTCGATCGCGCAGCGACAAAAACAGCGCCACCGCCATGGACAGGCACCCGTCGCTAATGCCATAGACACGGATCAAGGGCGCGAAACCCGATAAAGGCGCAGCGGTTTGCGAGTAACCGAGGCTCAACCAGGGCATGCCGGTGAGAAACCAGCCCCTGAACCATTCGAAGCTAAACCAGAAGAGCGGCAACAACCACAGGCTGGTGTCACCCAGAAAACGTCTCGAGTAGTGCCACGAGACGAAGGTCAAGGCCGGGGCAAGCGCCAGGT
>JAAEPH010000549.1 GCA_024232855.1 Gammaproteobacteria bacterium | reverse complement strand
TTTTTGCCGGTTCGGTGTCAGCGCATGCGCCGATTGAATCCGAACTGGACATGATTCTAAACGCCGACCGCGGCGCCGTGTTTGCGGTGCAGGACAGCGACGGACAAACCGTCGGCGCGCTGACCCGCGACGTCGTCGTCGAGCTGTTGGCAGCGCCCCAACGGAAAGCCTGATGAATGCAGTGATCCCGGCGACTAGCCTGCATTTCTCACCACCGTCCGTCGCGAGGGCGTCGAGATGCCGCTGTGGCGGGGCGCACGGACCAGAGGCCGGCGCCGGCGTAGTTTACGCTACGTTTAGCCGGCCGGCGGGAGTACACCTCGCCACAGTGAGCATATCGGCGTCCGCACGACTGCATGGATGCAGGAGGTAGAGCAATGCAGGAGCAATTGCCGAGCAGGACGGTGGTGAGAAATGCAGGCTAGGTCATCGACCCTGATGCCTGGCCGCTGGACGCTGTTGTGGCTGGCGATGATCGCACTGACGGTAATCCTGATGCTTGCCCGCGAAAGCCTGCCCTGGGCCTTTGCCTACCCGCGCAGCTGGCAGTTGCCGCTAGCAGGCTGGATCACCACCTTCATGAAGTGGCTGATCAACAGCTTCGACCTCGGGCTGTTCACTTTCAAGGAATTCACCCGCGGCGTCGCCTGGGTAGTCGAGCAACCCTATATCATCGTCAAAAGCACGCTTTCGACCGGTTTTCTGTCCGGGGTCGGCAGCGATGCGGTCCTGGTTTTCCCGCGCGTCTCCTGGGTAGCGATGGTTGCCGGCGTGATGCTGCTGGGCCACTATGCGCGCGACTGGAAACTGGCGGCGCTGGTTGGCGCCTGCTTCGGTTACCTGGTGGTTTTCGGGCAATGGGACAGCGCCATGGTGACCCTGAGCTCGATCATCATCGCGGTGCCGATCGGCGTGGTCGGCGGCATGTCGCTCGGCATCGTCGGGCATCGCTCGAGGACTTTTCGCGCCATACTGATGCCGATTCTCGATCTGATGCAGACCGTGCCGGTATTCGCCTACCTGGTGCCGGTATTGCTGCTTTTCGGCTTCAGCCCGGTGTCGGCGATGATCGCAACCATCATCTACGCGATGCCGCCGATGGTGCGGGTGACGCTGCTGGCGCTCGAACACATCAGCGCGGAAGTGGTCGAGGCTGGCTCCATGGTGGGTTGTTCGAAACGGCAATTGCTTTGGAAGGTGCTGTTACCCTCCGCCAAGCATTCGCTCATGGTCGGCGTCAACCAGGTGGTGATGTTGTCGTTGAACATGGTCATCATCGCTTCGATGATCGGCGCCGGGGGTCTCGGTTACGACGTGCTGACCGCGTTGCGCCGACTCAAGATCGGTGAGGGCGTCGAGGCCGGGGTCGCGATTACGCTGCTCGCGATCGCGCTCGACCGGCTCAGCCAGGCTTATGCCAACCGGACGATGCCGCCGCATGATCAGGCGCGACAGGGATTCGTGGCGCGCTACCCGCATAGCTTGCTGTTCGTTGGCGCGGTCGCGTTGACCTGGCTTATCGGTATTTATGTGCCGGCGATGTACGCCTGGCCCGAGAGCTGGCAGATCACCACCGGCGCTTTCTGGGGTGACCTGGTGCGTTACATCAACGTCAATTTTTTCGATGTGCTGGAAAGCATCAAGAACTTCCTGTTGCTCAACATCATGATCCCGTTCAAGCGATTTTTGCTGTCGTTGCCGTGGATTGCCGTGGTGGCGATAGTCGGCCTCGGCGGCTGGCAGCTGGGCGGGCGCAGGCTCGGTTTGCTAAGCGCGAGCCTGACCGCCTTCATCGCCGTCGTCGGCCTGTGGAGCAAGGCCATGGTGACGCTCTACCTGTGCGGCCTGTCGGTTGTCATCGCTTGCCTGATCGGCATTCCGGTCGGCATCCTGGCGGCGCGCAACGAACGCGCCCACCGGGTAGTCAGCGTCATTATCGATACGCTGCAAACCCTGCCCAGCTTCGTCTACCTGATGCCGGTGGTGATGCTGTTTCGCGTCGGTGACTTTGCCGCGATGCTGGCCGTCATCGCCTACGCGGTGACACCTATTATCCGTTATACCGATCACGGTATTCGCCAGATATCCGCCGACCTGATCGAGGCCTCGCTGCAGGCGGGTTGTACGCGTAACCAGTTGCTGCGCAAGGTACAGATTCCGCTGGCGCTGCCGCACATCATGCTCGGCGTCAACCAGACCATCATGATGGCGCTGTCGATGCTGGTGATCACCGCGCTGGTGGGCACGCGCGAACTCGGCCAGGAAGTCTACATCGCACTCACCAAGGCCGATACCGGCCGTGGCATCATCGCCGGCGTGTGCGTCGCCTTCATAGCGATCATCGCCGATCGCATGATTGGCGCGTGGGCCGCCAAACGTAAACGTGAATACGGACTTGAATAATATGAGTAATGCTGTAGAAGTTCCCGCCCAGGCTCGCGTCGTCATCGTCGGCGGCGGCATCATTGGCTGTTCCACCGCCTACCACCTCGCCAAAATGGGTGTCAGCGAAGTCGTGCTGCTGGAGACGCACAAGCTCACCTCGGGCTCGACTTTTCATGCCGCAGGACTGGTGGGGCAGTTGCGTA
>JAAEPH010000548.1 GCA_024232855.1 Gammaproteobacteria bacterium | reverse complement strand
CCGAGCGAGCCAGATGTGCGCGTGTGCGCCAGATCGGGGCGCCCGCTAACTGGTTGGGGAGGCGGCGGAGCGGGGTCAATGGTCGGGGGCGGCCACGGGATGCATGTGTCAGGCTCACGTGTTCCTGCCAGAGAGCCGGATCGTCACGTAGGCCGGAGAATAAATCGTCAAGCGCGGTCAGCGCGGGGAACAGGAGTTCGGGGACGAAACGCCCACCGAAACCCCCGAAGTAACCATTGTCACGACGAATCATTGTGGGCTCCGGGCACTTTGTTGGATAGAAAAGATGACATAAACTAAACGGTGTAGTATAGTTTGCATAATTTTTGACGATAATCAACCCTGGTATGGCGCAAAGATCCAAAAAAAGACACATCGCGACGAGTGCGCTACCCCTTTTTCTGGAATTCGGATTTAAAGGGACATCGATTGATATGGTGGTCAAGCTGACCGGTGTGGCCAAACCGACGGTTTACAACCATTTCCCCGATAAAGCGGCATTGATGGAGGCGGTGCTGGGCGTCTGGATCGAAAACAACAAACCGGTCATCATGCCGGTCAGGGATTTGAACGAATTCGATGATCTGATTCACAGGCAT
>JAAEPH010000547.1 GCA_024232855.1 Gammaproteobacteria bacterium | reverse complement strand
TTTAATTAGAGCGTCCGGTCCGCACTTCGATGGGGACACGGCACATTTTTCGGCGTTTTATGTGCGTTGGTAGAGACAGTTTGGCGAAAAATCGTGGCATGTCCCCGAGGGTTCGGTCCTTAGGAATGCGCCTTCGTTTTCAATCCTTGCGCCTTGCGCGCGGATGGGCGGCGTCGTAGACCTTCGCCAGGTGCTGAAAATCTAGATGGGTGTACACCTGGGTGGTGGCAATGTTGGCGTGGCCGAGCAACTCCTGCACCGCGCGCAAATCCGAACTCGATTCGAGCAGGTGGGTGGCGAAGGAATGACGCAACACGTGTGGTGACAGTGGCTGCCCCAGCGCCTGCCGCTGGATCAGGTGTTTGAGACGGCTTTGTACGTTACGCGCCGAGATGCGCTTGCCCTGCTTGCTCAGGAACAGGGCCTTATGCTGCTCGTCGCGACAATACCGCGGACGCAGTTTCAACCAGCGCTGCAGCGCCGCGACGGCCTTGCTGCCGATTGGCAGGTAGCGCGTCTTGTTACCCTTGCCGGTCACCACCAGCCGTTGCTCCGCCAGATCGATGTCGTCGAGGTCGATGCCGACGAGCTCGGCTAGACGCAGGCCCGAGGAATAGATCAGCTCAAAAATGGCGACATCGCGCAGCACCAGGTCATCGCTGGCATCGCTTACCCGCAGTAGCCGATCGAGCGATTCGGCATCGCAGGTCTTCGGCAGCGGCTTGTCGCTCTTGGGCGCGGACACTTCCAGCGCCGGGTTTTTGGCGATCACGTCGTTGCGGATCAAAAACTGGAAAAAGCTGCGAATCGACGACAGCTCGCGCGCGATGGTGCGACTTTTACGGCCCTGCCGATGCCGCTGCGCGGCAAAGCCGCTGACATCGGTGAATGCCACTCGTTCCCAGGCGTCTATCGCGCGTTCCCCGAGATAGGCCTGGAACCGTTTCAGGTCACGGCGATAGTTGCTGCAGGTGTGGGGGGAGTAGTACTTTTCGCTACGCAGGGCCTGGATGAACTGGTCCAGATAGTCGTTCAACTCGATTATCCTGCCTGTAACAGGTGTTTCAGGCGGTTACTGACGAGTTCGCCCAGATGTTGCAGGAAAATGGTGCCCATACTCGGACCAAAGCGTTTGGCGCTGACGCTGCCGAGACACAGCAGGCCGAGGTCGCGCGTATGGTAGAGCGGGACAAAGGCGCAGGACGCGATGCGAGTGTTGGGACCGAAAAGTTCGCGGTTGATGTCGTCGTCCTGCTGGCCGCAAATCGGCTTGCGCGCCTCGACCCAGGGTTTGATGCGCTCGACGATACCGCTGTCGGCGTCGAGATAGAGGCCATCGAGAATATTTCCCGCTTCGCTGACGCCCGGAAGAAAGCGAAAGCAGACGAAATCGGTGTAAAAGAAAGTCTGCACCTGGTCTTGCACCATCGCCAGCACGTCGTGCAAGTGCTCGGTATTCATCAATTCCAGTGCGAGTCGGTGAAAACGCTGATTCAGTTCCTCGTTGTCGCGGGCGATGCCGACCAGTTCGTCGATTTTGGACCTGAGCTGCTGGTTTTCCTCGCGCAGCAGCTTGAGCTGGCGTTCCACCAGCGAGGTCGCGCCGCCGGTCTGGTGCGGAATGGCCAGCGACGAAAAGACCTCGGGATAGTCCATTAAAACCGCGGGATTATCCTGCAGGTAGCGGATGACGCTGGATTCGTCGGTCTCTGTGGCTGGTTTCTGTTCTACTGACACTTCACTCATATTCGATCTCGCCCTGATAAACCATTGCGGTTTCGCCAGTCATCATAACGGGGTTTGCGCCGCCTTGCCATTCCAGTTTCAGCTCACCGCCCGACAGAATCGCGGTGGCGGGCGATTCCAGCAAGCCGAGTTGCACACCGGCAACCATCGCCGCGCAGGCGCCGCTGCCGCAGGCTCGGGTTTCGCCGACGCCGCGTTCGAAGACTCTTAACCTGAAGCTTTTGCGATCGAGGATTTGCATGAAACCGATATTGGCGCGTTCGGGAAACATCATGTGCGTTTCAAAGTGTGGTCCCAGGGTTTCCACCGCGGCGTCATCGACATCAATGACCTGGATAACCATGTGTGGATTGCCGATCGAGAGCGCGCTGAAGCTGATCTGGGCGCCGTTGAACTCGGTCGTATAGAGATCCTGTTGTGCCTCGGCGCGTATCGGGACCTTATCGGGCTCAAACCGGGGAATGCCCATGTTGACGCGGTAGCGGGTTGCGTCGATCGCTTCCAGTCGTAACGGTCCGGCACTGGTTTCGACCGCGATCAGGTCGAGGTCGGTAAGCCCCTGTTCGCGCACGAAACGGGCGAAGCAGCGCGCGCCGTTGCCGCATTGCGCGACTTCGCCGCCGTCGGCGTTGTAAATTCGGTACTTGAAGTCAGCGCTGTCGTTATCGGGGTTCTCGACGACCAGCATCTGATCGAAGCCGATGCCGGCGAAGCGACTGGACCATTGGCGCACCAGTTCTGGGCGCGGACTGAATGCCTGGTTGACCGCATCGATAACGACAAAATCGTTGCCGAGGCCGTGCATTTTGGCGAATTTCAATTTCACGGCAGCAGCGACTCGCCGCGCACCAGGTCGGAAAATTGTTCGCGTTCGCGCACGCAGTAGTGGTGCTCGCCGTCGACCATGACTTCGGCCGCGCGCGCGCGTGTGTTGTAATTCGACGCCATGCCGAAGGCATAGGCGCCGCTGGATCGAATCGCCAGCAAGTCGTTCTGCTTCAGGCGCAAGGGTCTGTCCTTGCCGAGAAAGTCGCTGGATTCGCAGATCGCGCCGACCACGTCGTAGGTTCTCTCGTCGGCATCGCTGTGCTCTTCGGCTCGGATGATCTCCTGCCAGGCGCCGTACAGCGAAGGCCGGATCAGGTCGTTCATGGCGGCGTCGATCACGGCGAAATTCTTGTCGGCGCCGTGCTTGAGGTAATTCACCCGGCTGAGGAGAATGCCGGCATTTCCGGCGATGGCGCGTCCGGGCTCGACGATGATGGTGCCGCCAAAGTTTTTCAGGCGATCGTGCAGTGCGCCCGCCCACTCGGCGGGAAGGGGTGGTTCCTCGTCGCGATAGCGGATGCCGAGGCCGCCGCCGAGATCGAGGTGGTGAATATTGATGCCCTGTGCGCGCAAGCCGTCGATCAGCTCCAGCAGCCGGTCGAAGGCATCGATGTAAGGCGCCATCTCGGTCAACTGTGAACCGATGTGACAGTCCATGCCGATAATCTCGATGTTGGCGAGCCCGGAGGCTTTCAGGTAAACCGCTTCGGCGTCGCCGAAGGCGACGCCAAACTTGTTATCCTTGAGCCCGGTCGAGATGTAGGGGTGGGTCCTGGCATCGACGTCGGGATTGACGCGAAACGAGACCCGCGCGCGTTTGCCCATGACCCCGGCTATTTCATTGATGCGATCGAGTTCCTGCTCGGATTCGACGTTGAAACAGAGAATACCGGCCGCGAGCGCGGCCTCGATTTCGTCCGCCTGCTTGCCGACCCCGGAAAACACGATACGCGACGTTTCGCCGCCGGCCCGTAACACGCGCTGCAGTTCACCCCCGGAAACAATATCGAATCCGGAGCCAAGGCGCGCGAGAAGATTCAGTACGGCGAGGCTGGAATTGGCCTTGACCGCGTAGCAGACGAGGTGATCGTGGCCCGCGAGGGCGTCGTCAAAGGCGCGCCAGTGACGCTCCAGGGTCGCCCGTGAATAGACGAACAGCGGCGTACCGTATACTTCGGCCAGCGCCTCGACGGCAACGCCTTCGCAATACAGCTTGCCCTGCCTGTACTCAAAATGATCCACGGCTACTCGTTCCCGGTATTACTCTTTTCAACTTTTTCTTCTTCCTCGGGCAACACCAGCGGTCCCTTGTTACCGCAGCCCGCCAACGCCAGTAACAGGCAGCAGGCAAGCAGGCAAAGGGCTATGGCGCGCCGGGTCATGCCGTGGTCAACACCCGCCGGGCGCTCAGCGCCCAGACCCCGGCAGCGCAGAGCAGTCCGCCGCCAACCAGGCCATAGGCCTTTTGCGCACGCGTGGATGCTAGGAAACGCCTGATCGAGGCCGCGAACAGGGCATAGCTGGTGGCGCCGATGGTCGCCAGTACGACAAAGGTAACTCCCAGAATCCACAACTGAGGCGCCAGCGGATGCGAGCCGCTGATGAATTGAGGCAACAGCGCGATGAAAAAGACGATGCTTTTCGGATTGAGCGCGGTGACGATGAACGCGTTGCCGAACAGCTTGCGTGGCGAAGACGACGGGGCCTCTCCGGAATGCATCGCTATCGTTTTGCCGGCGCCACGCAGTAGCTTGAGGCCGAGATAGACGAGGTAGAGACCCCCCATCCACTTGATCACGGTGAACCACAGCGCCGAGGCTTCGAGCAGGGTGCCGAGCCCGATCAGCGACAGCGTGATGGCGACCGAATCGCCGAGTGTCACTCCGGCGACCACCGGCAGGGTCGCTTTACGGCCGTGCGTGATCGAAAAACTGAGCACCAGCAGGATTGTCGGGCCGGGAATCGCCAGCACCACCGCGCTGGTGGCGACATAGGCCAGCCACAGTTCAAACGGCATGATCAGTCCTCCGCCAGCAGTGCCCGGCTGCGGGTCTCGAACTCGAGCAACAGGCGCGCCGAGTCGGCACACAGCACGTCGCGCGTTGCGTTGATACGGGAGAGCAGCTCACTATCAATGTCGTCGGGCAGTTCATCTTCGTCCAGTACCCGGCAGCGCAGGTCGGGCGTTATCAAAATATCCACGGTCAGGTCGCGCCAGGCGATCCGGGTGGGCGATATGCGGGTGTTATCGCAGATATTGAAGTATAACGCCAGCGTTTGCAGATTGTCGTCCACCCAGTGATAGACGTTGTAGGCGCGCTCTTCCCAGAAGTAGCCCAGGCTGAGACCGCCGCGCGGCAACAACAGGTCTTCGAGCCTGATATCGCGAGGCATGCGGTAGATGACCACGGCCTCTCCCTTCGTCAGCGTCAATAGCTCGCAATCGAACAGCTTGCGCTCGCCGGCGAGCGTGGTTTTGACTTCGGTGATCCGGGCCGGGGTCAATTCAGAGCTCGAAGCGGATGGGTTTGGCGCCCTCCCAGAGCGTGGCGACGCCGACCTCGCGCAAGCAGCCGAGCTTTTCGCTGATGGTCGCGAAGTGGTTGCCGGCGAGCGTGCCCGCCCTGGAGGCAAAATGAACGCTGCCATAGGCAATCAGGATTTCGGTTTCGCTCTTTCCTTTCGGGTAAAGCAGAATCTGCCCCGGCGCCGGATAGGTGGTGGCGTCTTCGTAGCCGACCGCAAAGTCCATGTCACCGAGCGGTATCCAGACACCTTCTCCGCTCCAGCGCACGTGAACGATTTTGCTTTCGAAGGGCATGGCCTGCTGAAACGCCGCGCAGGTCGCCGGTGATTTTCCGGTTTCGAAAACGGCGTCGAAAACCTGATCTGCTATGTGTATTCTCATGTCTCTTCAAACTTCCATGCCGGCTGCCCTGGCCGGCGGTTAGTGCAGGGGCTCGATATGTCCGAGGTACTCGCGAATCTGCTCGACGATCCGGTCGAGCCGTTTATCGTGAAAGCTGGAATAGCCGCGCGTCAGGCCGACGACGGTACTGTCGTCGAGGATGACGACGAGGCGGTAACTGCGCCGGTTGCCGGCGGAATCGCCCGATTCGATGGCCTCGCGCCTGACCTGAACGATGCGCGCGAGCGGCACTTCGCCGACCTCGCGCCTGAGCAGGTTACGCCAGCGCCAGCGAAAAAGACCTTCCTGCCGGGAGAAGCTGAAACTCGCGAACTCGATCAGGAAATAGGCTCCGATTAGCGGCAACAGCAGGCCCAGAATCAGCGCCGTGAGCTCGCTGGTGCCAGTATCGCCGCCGACCAGGCCGGGCCCCAGCTCGATCAGCACCAGCGGCGGCAGCAACAGCAAGACGACGGCAAGGCGGTAACTGCGGTATTGCACCCGGTATTCGGAATCGTCTTCTTCGGTTACATACATCGCCCGGATCTCGTGTCGATGAAGGGAATCAAGCAGCGGTGCGGGCTATCGTCTGGTTTCGTTCGAGACATTAATTTTCGTCATTGTCGTGAAAAGCGGTTGTGCGCACGCTGTCGCGCTCCTGAATCGGCGAAGATGTCAACTTCGTCGAGCCGGTAAGGAATGTCCTTTTCCGCGAGCGCGATGCGCGCGATGCGGGTATATACGCTGACGCGCAATCCCAGCAGCTTCAGGTCAGACATGACGCGATTCCGGGGAGCGGGATTCTTCACCCGGGATGCCGTCGTCGGGCTCGGCGTCGAAACAGGCGTATTGCCCGTACGCTATCGCCACCCAGGGCTGCGCGCTCTTCAGCCAGATGTGCGCGCGCGGGCGTAGACCACTGGTATCGTCGAGCGAACCCGCCTTGATACTGACTGTTTCATCGGGGTCATCCGAGCCATGCATGACGCGCGTGCCGCAGTTCGGACAAAAATGGCAACGCTTGATGCGCCCGTCTTCGCCGTGCGTATCCCAGCTTTGCATCGCCTCCAGGCCTTCTACGAATTCGATATCGCGTGGCCGCATCCGCAACGACATGCCGAAGGCGCTCGCCGATTGTTTCTGGCAATCGCTGCAATGGCATACGTACAATATCCCCGGTTCGGCAGTCAGTCGATAACGAATCTTCCCGCATTGGCAACCGCCGTCAGCGGCCTGGTTAGCTGTCATATTCACACTCCCGACGGGAAGTCAGATTATTTCATCAAGAATGGCCGCGGTCGAGCAAAGCCTGCAGAATTCCCGGTTCAGGCTCACCCGATTGCCGCGACGACTTTCGTCGTCGGAATTAGTGAAAGCCATCGAATCCGGTCCGCTCGAAGGCGGCGCTGGCGGCATCACGCTTACAGCGTGATTACCTGGTCGGGCATGTTACCTGCCAGAGCTTCGTAAAGGTTCGGAAAACAACCGATGGTGGCGCCCTCGACCAGCTTGCCGTCGATCTCGCGCTCGTAACAGCATTGATCGCAACCCATCAGCATGATGTTTTGTTCTTTGGCTACTTTCGCCAGCCTCTCTCCCAGAGGGTCGCCGTTCACCAGCACATAGTTGTTGTCCTCGAAGAAGAACATGCCCACGACCTCCGGACCATGCGTCTGGTCTTCGAGCTGGGGCAG
Source organism: Gammaproteobacteria bacterium (assembly GCA_024232855.1). GTDB lineage: Bacteria > Pseudomonadota > Gammaproteobacteria. The sequence goes on along the minus strand of JAAEPH010000547.1, from coordinate 1,281 downwards.
AATCATCTTGCCGAGTTTGTAGGAAACGGTATGTCCCTGGCTGGAAAAAATATATGCGACTTTCATTGGTAAACCTCGCTCTGGAGCTTGTTATTGTTTCGGCATAGCCGTATCGACGGGGAACGGAAGGTTGATTCCTGCCCGGTTGCGCGTGCTTGCGGGCGCGATAAACCGCGATCACAAACCTGGCGTAAGATAACACGAGCATCGGTGACAGTTCAGCGAGAATTGCCGATGTGCGGAGCTGGAAGATGAAACAGGGGTTTATGCCTGCCCGGAGGTGGCCGGCCGAAGCGTAAGCGCCTATGGGTCTATCGGTTCTCCGGTACGGCTTCTTTGCAGCGCCAGTGCCGACAAGGCCAGGTCGCCGAGGGCATGGCCGCGAAAAATAAAGGCGTTACGATCGTCGGCATGCTCGCGAACGCTGACTTTGCCCAGCACCAGCGCGGAGAGATCGCCGCTGACAAGCGCCGGGGCGGCCAGCTTGTTGGGCAAGGCGGCTTCCTGCTCGAGGTCGTCGATGATGATTTGATCGAGCGTTGAAAATCGGTCCTTGATCCAGGGCGCGGCGAGGTCGGTGATGGCGGCAAAAGCGCCGGGCCTGAGACAGCCGGCGTCGAGGAAAGGCGTCATCTCGGCCGAATAGGTGATCGAGGTGACGACCAGGTCCGCCGCCGCGATAGCCTCCTCGCCGCTGGCGCAGCGTATCGGCTTCAGCGACAGGCTTTCGGCCAGCTCGCAAAGCCGGTCGATGTTGGACTGACCGCGTCCGAATACGCGTACCTGCCGCAGTGGGAAAAGGTCGGCAAAGGCCTTCAAATGGCTGCGCGCCTGAACGCCACAGCCGACGAAGGCGGCTACGCTGGAGTCTTCGCGAGCCATGCGCGTGGCCGCCACGGCGCTCAATCCGGCGGTGCGAACCGCGGTAATCCAGTTGCCGTCGAGAATCGCAGCCGGCGATCAATGTCTCGATGCTTTCGATGACATCAAGCGTGGTCAACTGCAGGCCTTCGAGGGTTTCCTCCGACAGGTAGGGAATGGTTTCGGGGATCGTCATGGCTTTGCTGTCCGCAATCGTGGGTTAAACCTAGAAAACGCAGTATCGTGTCGAGTTAAATCCAGAACCTTGGGATCGGAAAGAAAGCCGTGAAACTGGTTATTGTTACCCAGTGGGTGCGTTCAGCATGCTGAGCAATTCCCACCAGAAGAGGTTAGCCGCCAAATCTGCAGCGAACCCGCATGCATATCCTGTAAAGGTATGTGTGAAGCCGGGTGTAGCGA
>JAAEPH010000546.1 GCA_024232855.1 Gammaproteobacteria bacterium | reverse complement strand
TTTTTGCTCGCTTGGGCCACGTATGAGGTTAGTAAAGGTCATGATGGCTTCTACGTTCCAGTTGCCGAGGTAGCTAGGTGAATGCGGTCCCTCTGGTTCGCATATGTATGTGACCGCTGGGATCCTCGTGTACTTGTCGGCGCGAGCGGCAGCCTTATCATGGTCTCCGGCATCGGACTCAGGACCGGCCCCATCGTCATCGCGTTCTCGATGGATGTTTTCAGCGTCTCGTTTTATTTCTGGGGGATCGCAATGGTATTCGGATTGATATTAATATCTACCGTGGTACGCATCAATTTACGTGAGGGTATCGCGCTCGAAGATCAGTCAACCCTGATTGCGGGTTCAATCGGCACCCCCATCGCCGAGTTCAATGCACCGGACCCGATCGACTACGCAAAAGCAGTGGCAAATCACGAGGTAGAACAACTGGACGAGCGAGAAGATACCACCGAACGCCAGTTGTAAAATGCCAAAAGCCAACATATCGGCATCGGCTAATATATTGGG
>JAAEPH010000545.1 GCA_024232855.1 Gammaproteobacteria bacterium | reverse complement strand
TAGAACTCAAGAAGTATGCTGAGGCTTATTGCCGTATTTCCAGTTATTTACAGACCATGGCGAATCAAGGATACAATCCGTTGGTCGCGATTCAACTGGCAACCTCTGGGCATATTTATGCTGGGGCGGGTGAGTAGTTACCTAGAAGGTATGTATTGCGCATACCGGGAAACCCAGGGGAATCGAGATGCAGAAACAGCAATCCGGATTTACGCTGATCGAATTGATGGTAGTGGTCGCGATTATCGGCCTGCTCGCAGCGATCGCCGTTCCACAGTATACGAATTACATTCAGCGCACCAAATTAGGCAGTGCGGTGCAAACTGCGTTGGCCTGGAAAACGGCTATCTCTCTGTGCATCCAGGACAATGGCATAATCAGTAACGTAACCTGCGGCATCCTCGTCGACGTGGGCGCCAACGAGGTCAACTATGTCGGTCAGCCTGACTACCACCGGCAATGCCATTGTCACGGTCACCTCGACCGCCGTGGATGGCGGTAACAATCCACTCGTCGTGACGATGACACCGACGCTGGTAGGTAGCACCATCGATTGGTCGCTGGCGGGTAACGGTTGCACCACGCCCGGGCGCTCCATCAAATGCAGCAACTGAGCTGTGCCCCTCGAACGGCTTGCAAAAGCGCTTTCGGAAACCACTGTCAGCGCCTGCCTAAAACGCCTTTACAGGCCTGAATTCTTGTTCACAACCTGATTTAACGGCTTAAGATAAGCTTCTGATTTTAGCGAAATAAATCATAGATTTCTCAACAATCCCGGCAAACTATAATATACTTGATCACTGGGGAAGGAATCAGGATCTTTAACTAATACAGACTGCTTATGGCCGCCACCAATATGAATTTGACGGGAATAGCCCGAAAACTGATTAAGGATAATTATCTGGATGAAGCCACTGCGGTGGAGGCGGTCGAAAACGCGAACAAGGAAAGCATCCAGCTGGCCACTTACCTGGTTAAAAACAACATCGTTCCATCGCAGGTCATCGCGATGATTTCTTCGCAGGAATTCGGCCTGCCGGTATTCGATCTGACGGTCATGGGTACCGAGATGGACGCCTTCGCGCTGGTGCCTGAAAAACTGATCGCCAAGCTCAACGCGATACCGCTGTTCAAGCGCGGCAACAAGTTGTTCATCGCGATTTCGAGCCCGACCAACACCCAGGCGCTCGACGAATTCAAATTTGCCACCGGCCTGTCCACCGAAGCGGTTCTGGTGCAGGAAGACCAGCTGGTCGAGTTCATCGAAAAAGCCGTCAGATCCAGGGACACCGGCATGGGCGACATGCTCGACGACGATCTCGAAGATCTCGATATCGGCGGCGAGGAAGAAGAACAGGCCGGGCCAACCGCGGCCGACGCCCAAGACGCGCCGGTGGTGGTCAAGTACGTCAACAAGATTCTGCTCGATGCGATCAACAAGGGTGCTTCGGATATTCACTTCGAGCCCTATGAAAAGCGATACCGGGTGCGCTACCGGGTCGATGGCATTCTCTCCGAAGTCGCGTCGCCACCCCTTTCTATCGTCCAGAAACTGACCGCTCGCGTCAAGGTTATGTCGCGCATGGATATTTCCGAGCGGCGGGTGCCCCAGGACGGCAGAATCAAGCTCAAGCTGTCGAAAACCCGCGCGATCGACTTCCGTGTCAATACCTGCCCGACCCTGTTCGGTGAAAAGGTGGTGCTGCGTATTCTCGATCCCTCCAGCGCCCAATTGGGAATCGATGCGCTCGGCTATGAGCCCGAGCAAAAGAAGCTTTACATGGATGCGCTGGCCAATCCCTACGGTATGATCCTGGTAACCGGTCCGACCGGTAGCGGTAAGACGGTATCCCTGTATACCGGACTGAACATACTCAACGTTCCCGAAACCAATATCTCGACCGCGGAAGATCCGGCCGAAATCAATCTCGAGGGTATAAACCAGGTCAACGTCAACGACAAGGTCGGCCTGACCTTTGCCGAGGCGCTGAAGGCCTTCCTGCGACAGGATCCCGATATCATCATGGTCGGTGAGATTCGTGACCTCGAAACCGCCAGTATCGCCATCAAGGCCGCGCAAACCGGTCACCTCGTGCTCTCCACGCTGCACACCAACGACGCCCCGCAGACGCTTACCCGTTTGATGAACATGGGCGTGCCGGCGTTCAATATCGCCACCTCGGTGACGCTCATCATCGCGCAGCGCCTGGGTCGACGCCTGTGCAGCGATTGCAAGGCGGTAGACGACATTCCCGAGGAGGCTTTACTGAGCGAAGGCTTTACCAAGGAAGACCTCGCGGCGGATGGCTTCATGATTTACAAGGGCGTGGGCTGCGACAAGTGCACTAACGGCTACAAGGGTCGCGTCGGCATCTACCAGGTCATGGGGATTTCGGAGGAAATGGCCCGCCTCATCATGAGTGGCGCCAATTCGATCGATCTCGCCGACCAGGCCCTTGAAGAAGGTATCGATGACCTGCGTCGATCGGCGCTGAAGAAGACAATGCAGGGCCTGATCAGCCTTGAAGAAGCAAACCGAGTCACCAAGGACTAAGCCATGGCACCAAAAAAAGCAGCAGAAAAAGTCGAATTCACCTACGAGGGAACCAATCGCGGCGGCGACAAGGTCAAGGGTGACATTTTCGCGCTCAGCGACACTCTCGCCAAGAGCGCACTGCGCAAACAGGGCATAAACCCGATCAAGGTCAAGAAAAAACCGCAACCCCTGTTTGGTGGGGCGAAGAAGCCGGAACCCGCCGATATCGCCATATTCGCGCGCCAGATCGCAACCATGATGCAGGCCGGCGTACCCCTGGTGCAGTCCTTTGAAATTATCGGCCAGGGTAACGACAAAGCCTCCATGCAAAAATTGATCCTGGGCATCAAGTCCGAGGTCGAAGGCGGTGTATCGCTGGCCGAAGCGCTGGCCAAGTACCCGCTTTACTTCGATCAACTGTTCGTCAACCTGGTCAATGCCGGTGAGCAATCGGGTGCGCTCGAAACCATGCTCGACAAGTTGGCTACCTACAAGGAAAAGACCGAGGCATTGAAGGCCAAGGTGAAGAAGGCCCTGTTTTACCCGATCGCGGTACTGATCGTCGCCTTTATCGTGACCTGCATCCTGCTGGTCTTCGTGGTGCCGCAGTTCGAAGAACTGTTTGAATCCTTCGGCGCCGACCTGCCGGCGCTGACGGTTTTCGTCATCCGCCTGTCCGAGTTCATGCAAGCCTGGTGGTGGGTAATCGCACTCAGCATCGGTGGCGGTGTTTATCTGTTTCTGAGAATTAAAAAGACATCGCCCAAGTTGCAGGAAGCGTTTGATCGCGTTGCCCTGAAAGCGCCTGTCGTCGGCGAAATCACGACCAAATCGGCGCTCGCCCGGTTTGCACGAACCCTCGAAACCATGTCGGCCGCGGGTGTGCCGCTGGTGGAGGCGATGGAGTCGGTCGCGGGCGCCTGTGGCAATATCGTCTATTACAAAGCCAGCATGAAGATCAAGGACGAAGTGTCGCAGGGAACTCAGCTGCAAACCTCGATGCGCAATACCGGCCTGTTTCCGAACATGGCGATTCAAATGGTATCTATCGGTGAAGAAGCGGGGTCGCTCGACTCGATGCTGTCCAAGGTGGCCGATTTTTACGAAACCGAAGTCGATAATGCCGTCGATGCGTTGACGTCGCTGCTCGAGCCCATCATCATGGCGGTGCTCGGTGTGCTGGTAGGCGGCCTGATCATCGCAATGTACCTGCCTATCTTCAAGTTGGGATCCGTCGTCTAGGACCATTGTTGTTCACGCAGTTTATCTCCCAGTTCGAACAGTACCCGGCTTTATACCTGGGTACGCTGTTCGTTTTCGGTTCACTCCTCGGCAGTTTCCTCAACGTCGTGATTTATCGTTTACCGGTAATGATGCAACGCGAATGGCGCAATGACTGCCTCGAGTTTCTAGAACAGCCCAGCGACAACGATGACGCCCGGTTCAACCTGAGCGTGCCGCGCTCGCGCTGCGGCGACTGCGGCCATCAAATTACCGCGCTGGAGAACATTCCGATCGCCAGCTACCTGGTACTGGGCGGCAAGTGTTCCTCCTGCAAGGCCTCGATCTCGCCCCAGTATCCACTGGTGGAATTTTTTACCGCGACTGTTTCGCTCATCGTCGGCTGGCATTTCGGCGTCACCCTGCAGGCGATGGCGGCGCTGGTTCTGACCTGGTCCCTGATCGCGGCAAGCGGCATCGACATCGGTCACAAGCTGCTGCCGGACAACATAACGCTACCGCTGCTTTGGCTCGGTATTCTGCTGTCATTGTTCGACGTCTTTGTCAGTCTCGAAGACAGCGTCATCGGCGTGATGGCCGGCTACATGAGTCTGTGGAGCGTATTCATGCTGTTCAAGCTCATCACCGGCAAGGAGGGCATGGGCTATGGTGATTTCAAACTGCTGGCCATGCTCGGCGCCTGGCTCGGCTGGAAACCACTGTTTGTGGTTATACTGACTTCTTCGCTGGTAGGCGCCGTCGTCGGCATTAGCATGATCGTGCTGAAGAAAACCGAGCGCGGCACGCAGATTCCATTCGGACCCTACCTCGCCGCGGCGGGCTGGATGACCCTCCTCTGGGGTGACGAGTTGATGGGTTTTTACGCCACGCTTTTTCGATTCTAGGCGGGACAGCATGTTTTCCGTCGGCCTCACCGGGGGCATCGCATCGGGGAAGACCACGGTCAGCAACCTGTTCGAGGCACTCGATGTTCCGGTCGTGGACACCGATGTCATCAGTCGCAAGCTACTCGAGCCGGGAGAACTTGCCTGTCGCCAGGTCGTCACGCATTTTGGCAAGGATATTCTGCTTCCCAACGGCGCCATCGATCGCGCCCGCTTGCGCAAGATCGTATTCTCGGACGAAAAGCAGAAATCCTGGCTCGAAGCGATGCTGCATCCGCTTATCTATAAGCGCAGTCACGATGCCATGGTCGAGCATTCCAGGGCGGACTACGTGCTGCTAGTGGTGCCGCTGCTGTTTGAAACCGGTTTTCAGTCACTGGTGGATCGAACTCTGGTCGTCGACTGCCCGGCCGAACAGCAAATCAAGCGATTGATCATGCGTGACGGTATCGACGAGAGCCTCGCGCAAAAAATGCTGGCCCAGCAGCTGGCTAACCCGGACCGCGTCGCCAGGGCGCACGACATCATCGAAAACCACGACGACGGCGCCGACCTTGCTTCACAGGTTGCAGCCCTGCACCAGTTCTATCTTCGGCTCTCGGCAAATCGATAAGCATGCAAGCCGCCCTGTTTCCGCATCGACATGAAGAAGCCTTTTTCGGCTATACTTCACAGGTTAAGCATCACGTTAATGGCAATGTCAGTAAAGTATCAAATATTTGAGCAACCTTTGAATGAGCGCATTCGCATGTGTCTGCGCGTCGAGACCATGATGAAAAGGTTTCATTACTTCGAAACGCTGAAAGGAGACTGGAGCGCCTATAGCGCCCTGCTGACCATCCTCGAACTCACCTCGCTGCTGGAACGGGGCGATTTGAAACAGGAATTGATGAAAGAACTCGAACGTCAACATGGCGCTCTCAAGGCCCTGACCAGACACCAGGATATCGACCACGCCAAGCTTGAACTTATTTTGAGCAAGCAAAAGCATTCTCTCGCGCGACTACATCGACTCGATGGCAAACTCGGTGAACATCTGAAGCGCGTCGATTTTCTGCTGGGTATCAAGCAGCGCGCCTCTATTCCCGGCGGTACCTGCGATTTCGATTTACCGCAACTGCGTTTCTGGCTCAATCAATCTCACGATCAGCGCATTCGCGATCTGCGCACCTGGGCGGCGCCCTACTGTGAACTGGACGAAGTCATCGAGTTGATTCTGAAAACATTGCGCGATAGCGCCAGCGCAAAAGTCGTCGTCGCCGAAAACGGGTTTTATCAAAAACCGCTGGATACCAAGCAATCGACTCAGTTGATTCGAATCAGCGTCAATGCCGACGCCACCATGTACCCGGAAATCAGCGCCGGCAAGCACCGTTACTCGGTCAGATTCATGCGCGTAAGCCCGGGTGACACGCCGCCCGCCCAGGTCAAGGAAGACATCGAGTTTTTGCTTTCTCGCTGCTCTTTATAGCCTCGATTACGGGATCGTCCGCCGCCGGAAAGCGGTACAGGCGGGCCTGGCTTGCGTCGATCCACAACAGCGCCTGCCCCTCTAGCGGCTCCACCACACCCTGGTATTCATCGACTACCCAGGTATCGAGTAATATATTGCAGTCCGGATAGCGGTAATAGACCCGCATGTAGGGTGAGGCGTTCGCCGGCCTGATGCCAACTTCCTCTTCGAGTTCACGCCGCAAGGCTTGCCGGGGGGATTCAGCAGGCTCGAGTTTGCCGCCGGGAAATTCCCAGTAATCCTGCAGGTGTTTGCCCTTTTGACGCTGGGCGATCAGAAATTGCCGCCGCTCCTTCTGTTTCCAGATGATCGCCGCGACGACATGCACGTGCGCTTCATCGATGGAAGCCGGGTTGATTACCGGATTATCAGCTGCGGTATTCGGCATTTATCTTGACATACTCGTAAGACAGGTCGGATGTCCAGATACGGGCGCTGGCGTCACCCAGGTTGAGGTTTACGCGTATCGAAATCTCGTCGCGTGACATTTCGTCCTGCCCCAGCGATTCCCGATACCCCGGATCAGGCAGGCCCCGGTGCAAAAGCCGCACTGAACCCAGGTACAAGTCGATACGATCGGTATCGATCTGCTCTAGCGGCGATCTTCCGATCGCCATGATAAATCGCCCCCAGTTGGGATCAGACGCGAACAGCGCCGTCTTCACCAACGGCGATTCGGCGATGGTAAATCCGATGCTGCGCGCATCCGCAACACTCGCGGCGCCTTCAACACTGATCTCGACAAACTTGGTGGCACCTTCCGCATCTCGAATAATAGCCTGCGCTAGCTTTTCGAAAACCTGCTGTAGCGCCGCGTGGAATTCCGTATCGCCATCTTCGATTTCGACGCCCGAGGCGCCGGTAGCAACCAGCACACAGGAATCGTTGGTCGAGGTATCGCCGTCTACAGTGATCGAGTTAAAACTGGTTGCGACCAGCCCGTCGAGCAAGTGCGCGAGCGCTTGCCGGGGGATTCCGGCATCGGTCGTAATATAGGTGAGCATGGTCGCCATGTTGGGTTTGATCATGCCCGAGCCCTTGGCGATTCCAGTGATGGAAACCGGCCTGTTATTAACACAAAGCTGAACGCTGACCGCCTTGGGCAGGGTATCGGTGGTCATGATCGCCTCGGCCGTCGCCAACCACCCGTTTGCGTCGAGATCTTCCACCAGACCGGCAACGGCCTGCAGGACAGGCTCTGGTTGCAATTGTTCGGCGATGACACCGGTGGAAAAAGGTAGAACCTCTTCGGCGCTGACACCGGCGGCATCGGCGACCGCCTGGCAACATAGACGGGCAGTCTCCAGCCCGGCCTCTCCGGTTGCCGCATTGGCGTTACCCGAATTGATCAGCAGGAACCGAGAAGCCGGTTTTTGCGCAAGGTGTTGGCGGCACAGGCTGACCGGCGCTGCACAGAAGTGGCTCTGGGTAAATACGGCGGCGACGCTTGATCCCGCCTGAATTTCGATCAGGGCGAGATCCTTGACCTTGCTGTCCGCTTTGATGCCGCTGTGAACCGCGCTCAGGCGCACGCCTTTAACCGGGTATAAATGATCAGGCGCCTTCAATCCTACGGCCATGCATGAAACCTCTACAGCTTACCGTGGCATTGTTTGAATTTTTTACCCGAACCGCACCAGCAGGGTTCATTTCGGCCCAGTTTCCGCTCCTTGCGCACATAGGGCTGTTGCGAATCCTGTTCCTGCGGCCCGGCACTCAGGGGGTTTTGCGCACTGGCATGTTCCATCTTGATATCGTGATCCGGCTGATGGCGTTGTTCGAGCGCTTTGACCTGTTCCTCATCACGAATCTGTACCCGGGTCAGCGCCTGTATCACCTCATAATTTATATCATCGAGCATTGCGGTAAACATCTCGAAGGATTCGCGCTTGTATTCCTGTACCGGGTTTTTTTGCGCATAACCGCGCAGCCCGATTCCCTGGCGCAAATAGTCCATTGCGGCCAGGTGATCCTTCCAGTGACGGTCGAGGATCATCAGCGTAATTTCCTTTTCCAGTCGTACCAGCAATTCATCCCCAAGGGTATCCGCCTTGGCCTTGTAGCTGCTTTCGAAATGCTCAAAGATTCGATCGTAGATATCTTCGTCGGTGATCTGATCTTCGTCGTCGAGCCATTGCTGTATCGGCAACTCGACACCGAACTCATGCGTCAGGGACTGCACAAGGCCAGCAATATCCCATTGTTCATCCAGCGAATTTACCGGCACATGGCCACGAAACATGCCCTGCAGGACATCCTTGCGCATATTGACGATCGCTTCCGATATGCTGTCACTGTGCAGCAGGTCGTTACGCTGTTGATAAATAACCTTGCGCTGATCGTTGGCGACGTCGTCGTATTGCAGTAACTGCTTGCGAATATCAAAGTTGTGCGCCTCGACCTTGCGCTGGGCATTTTCGATAGCGCGACTGACCCAGGGGTGTTCGATCGCCTCGCCTTCCTCCATACCCAGTTTCTGCATCAAACCGGCAACCTTCTCAGAAGCGAAAATACGCATCAGGCTGTCTTCCATGGACAGGTAGAAACGCGAAGAACCGGGATCACCCTGGCGCCCCGAACGGCCCCGCAGCTGATTGTCGATACGCCGCGATTCATGGCGCTCGGTACCGATGATGTGCAAGCCGCCGGCAGCGATGACCTGGTCATGGCGCTGCTGCCACTCGTTGGTGAACTTGTCACGCTGCACCTGTTGATCTTCGGCAATCTCTTTCAATTGCACTTCCAGATTACCGCCGAGGACGATATCGGTGCCGCGACCCGCCATGTTGGTGGCGATGGTAATGGTACCCGCTAGACCGGCATCGGCGATAACCCCGGCTTCGCGTTCGTGCTGCTTGGCATTCAGGATCTGATGTTTGATCTTTTCCTTGTCGAGCAAGCCGGAGAGGTACTCCGAGGTTTCTACCGAAGTCGTGCCCACCAGTACCGGCTGCCCACGACCGACACAATCGTGAATATCCTCGATGATCGAATCGAACTTTTCGGCTACGGTCAGGTAAATCAAATCACCCAGGTCTTCCCGCACCATCGTCTGATTGGTCGGGACCACCACGACCTCGAGTCCGTATATCTGCTGGAATTCGAAGGCCTCGGTATCGGCGGTACCGGTCATACCTGCCAGCTTGTTATATAGCCGGAAATAATTTTGAAAGGTGATGGACGCAATGGTCTGGTTTTCGTGTTGTATATTGACCCCTTCCTTCGCTTCGATCGCCTGGTGCAAGCCCTCGGACCAGCGACGGCCCGGCATGGTGCGCCCGGTAAATTCATCGACGATGACAATGGCGCCGTCCTGTACGATATAGTCCACGTCGCGGGAGTAAATCGAATGCGCCCTGAGCGCGGCATTCAAGTGGTGTACCAACGCGATATTGGCCGCGTCATAAAGGCTCTCGCCTTCACTCAGCAAACCCGCACTCGTCATCAACTGCTCTGCCGTATCGTGACCCGACTCGGTCAGAAACGCCTGCTTGGATTTCTCGTCGACACTATAGTCACCCGGACCCTCTTCAATCTCGACCCGGGTCAGCTGCGGTACGATGCCGTTAATGCGGGAATAGAGTTCGGAGCTATCACTGGCCTGCCCGGAAATGATTAACGGGGTTCGCGCTTCGTCGATGAGTATCGAGTCGACTTCGTCGACGATTGCATAATTCAACTCGCGCTGCACGCGCTCTTCCAGCGAAAAGCACAGGTTGTCGTGCATGTAATCGAAGCCGAACTGGTTGTTGGTGCCGTAGGTAATATCGGCCTGGTAGGACTCGCGCTTGGCGGCATAGTCCATGGTGCTCAGCACGACGCCAACGGAGAGTCCCAGGAAATTATAAATCTGCCCCATCCATTCGGAATCACGTTCCGCGAGGTAATCGTTAACCGTTACGATATGAACCCCCCTGCCACTGATCGCATTGAGGTAGGCGGGTAAGGTAGCGACCAGGGTCTTACCCTCACCGGTACGCATTTCGGTAATCTGGTTGTTGTGCAGAATCATGCCGCCGATCAACTGCACGTCGTAGTGGCGCATGCCGAGCGCACGCACCGCCGCTTCGCGACAGACCGCAAAGGCTTCATTGAGAAGTTGTTCCAGCGTCTCCCCTGCTTCGAAACGCTGTTTGAATTCATCGGTTTTCTGTTTTAGCTGCTCGTCGTCGAGCGCCTGCAGCGAGGCTTCGAGTTGATTAATATGGGGAATACGTTGTTTGAGGTTCTTGATGATTCGGTCGTTACGACTACCAAATACCGTTTTAACAATTTTAGACAACATCGAGCGACTGCCTTTAACAGAACAACTATCAGAGGTGGAGGTTACTTGAAAAGTTTCAAGCTATGCGGTGAATATATCTTTATCCTGCTTCAATTCGACAATTTCAATTCGACAATTTCAATTCGATGCACGGATGAATCGCACCGGATTAACCTCGGTGCCATTCTTGAGTACTTCGAAATGTACATGCGGTCCGGTGGAACGTCCCGATGAGCCGATCTCGGCAATTTGAAACCCTTTTTCGACAGTATCGCCCACGGAAACCAACAGGCGTGAATTGTGTGCATAGCGCGTCGAATATCCGTTGCCATGGGCGATTTCGATCATATTGCCATAGCTGTAGCGTTTGCCGGAATAGGTGACGACACCCTTGGCAACCGCAATAACCGGACCACCCATCTTACCCGCGAAATCAATGCCCTTGTGCATTTCACGGCGCCCCGATAAGGGATGGGTTCGCATGCCGAAATAAGAAGACAACCAACCCTTGGTAATGGGTCGACCGCTCGGTTCGACTTCTTTTTGCAGATTTTTATTGAGCACCAGGTCTTCCATTACGTCCAGCTGGTTTTCCCTTTTATACAACTGCAGTCCGAGTTCATCGATGGCTTGCGATAACTCATCCTGTTCAAACACTCTATTCGAAGCGGTTTCCGGACCACCGAGGGGCGGAGGGCTATCGAAATCAAATTCGGTCTTGTCGATACTGGCCATCTTCACGAGCTTTTGCCCCAATGCGTCGATGCGCATGACATGCGCCTGTAACAGGCCGATCCGCGAGGAGAGCGCATCGATACTGGCGTCGGCCTCTTCGCGAATGTGCGCCAATTGAACCTGCTTGTGACGCACGTCGTCTTGCCATTCGTCGATCAGCGCCTGGTTGTCCTGGCCTGTATTGAGACTGTAACCCAGGTAGGCCGATGCGGCCATCGTCAGTCCCAGTGCTCCGGTCATCAGCAACAGATGCAAGGGTTTTGCGAGATTAAATCCGCAAATTTTGCCTCTATTCTGTGACAGGAACAGGATATTCACGTCGGCGCCTATACCGTCGCTTCGACAGGTTGGGCGTAGGAGATCGGTGCGGTCGAAGCGTCCTCGAAGGTAACTTCTTCCCATGCCTCGCTATCGGCAAGCAAGGCCAGCAGTAACCGGTTATTGAGCGCATGCCCCGACTTATAGCCCGAAAATGCACCAATCAGGCTGTGTCCGAGCAGATAGAGATCGCCGATCGAATCGAGAATCTTGTGCTTGACGAATTCATTGTCGTAACGCAATCCATCTTCGTTCAGCACCCGGTAATCATCGAGCACGATGGCATTATCCTGACTGCCGCCCAGGGCGAGATTACTAGCGCGCAGAAATTCGATATCCTTTTGAAAACCGAAAGTTCGCGCACGACTCACTTCCTTGACGAAAGAAGTGGTAGAAAAATTGATCTGGCAGGTCTGTTTTTGCTTGGTAAACAGGGGATGGTCGAAATCGATTTCAAAACTCACCTGGAAACCGTTAAAAGGTCTGAACTCGACCCACTTGTCGCCTTCTTCCACGCGTACCGTTTTCTTGATCTTGATAAACTTCTTGGCCTGGTTTTGTTCGACGATACCGGCCGACTGTATCAGGAACACGAAGGGGCCCGAGCTGCCATCCATGATCGGCACTTCCTCGGCGCTGAGGTCGATATAGGCATTGTCGATGCCCAGTCCCGCAATCGCCGACAGCAAGTGTTCGACGGTCGATATACGTTCGCCATCTTCTACCAGCGTCGTGGAAAGATTGGTATCACCCACCTTCTCGGGTCGAGCCAGAATTTCGACCGGTTGATCGAGGTCGATACGACGAAAGCGGATACCCGAATCAATCGGTGCCGGACGCAATGTCAGATAGACCTTTTTCCCCGTGTGCAAACCAACGCCCATGGCGCGGATTACATTTTTCAACGTGCGCTGTTTAATCAAGACCGCTTTCCTAAAAATAGAGTGAAATCAGATAGTTGGCTTTGATAGTCATGATATCGCCAATTAGCCGAACATGATGGCCGATTTCAACCCTAAAATCAATCCAATTCAAGAGATAACTCCAATAAACGACTGAAAAACCAGATAGTTTTGCCTACAAAGTAACCGGCAGAACAATACAGGTCAGCCCCTGTTCCCCGGCTGCATGACCAGAATGTTAACTTTTCCGCCCGCTGCTATACAGTGAGTGTAGTAGATTTTGAGCATCCAGCTGAACTTCTCGCGTACGATCTAGAAAACAGTTCACGACAAGCTGAAATCGAGGATTCAAACGAGCGATCCGGGACCCTGACAAGGTCTAATTCCGCTTTATTTCGGCACCGGTCGATGCCATACTTTTGTCGTTCTCACACAGGCTGGAAAGATGACACTCCGGACCAGGGCGCGCAATTGCGATGAACTGATCGAGATTATCAACCAGGCGCTAGACAAAGTTGAAGATCTACGCGCCGCCATCGAGTACGACGAAGAGTACCGGGGTGAGTCAAGCATTTTCGTCGAACCCACTTCAAACGGGTTGTAGCGCCTGCTCACCGCTATAAACAACGACGAGTACCAGGCGGGTGAAGGCGACTGGTTAGGTTTCCTCGACAACTTGCGTGATATCGATCACCACGCGGCGCCCTTCTGGCCATTGTTGAGACTGATTGTCGAAACCCACGAAAAAGGCTACCAACCTGAGGATTGAGACACCGGCAACGTTTGTCAAAGTCGAATAAAACACTCGCGGTAGTACTCAAGTTCCGCAATCGATTCGAGAATATCGTCGAGTGCGAGGTGCGCTCCCTGCTTTACAAAGCCGCCCGTCAACTCCGGCTTCCACAGCCTGGCAAGTTCCTTCAGGGTGCTGACGTCGAGGTTGCGATAGTGGAAAAAAGCCTCCAGTTCAGGCATCAAACGAGCCATGAAACGCCGGTCCTGGCAGATACTGTTGCCGCACATGGGCGATTTGCCGGGAGCGACGTATGCTCGCAAAAACTCCAGCGTCTCCTGCTCGGCATCCGCCGCGTTACTGAGACTTTGCCGCACCCGGCGAGTCAATCCGGAAGCGGCGTGATGCCGGGTATTCCAGTCGTCCATCGCCTGCATGATGTCATCGGGTTGATGAATCGCAATTACCGGACCCTGTGCGAGTATTTTCAAATTCGCATCGGTTACCACGGTTGCAATTTCGATGATCTGGTCCTGCTGCGGCTCAAGGCCAGTCATTTCCAGGTCGATCCAGATCAGGTTGTTTTCATCCACCGCCATTTGCATGCTCCGGGCTTCACGTGATTGTATTATGCGCTAAACTATAGCAAGTTTTCCTTAGCCGGTTCCCGCATGCAAATTTTTACTTCGATATTTCTAGGCTTTTTGGTCGCTTCGGTACTGGTTCGCCTGTGGTTGAGCCAGCGCCAGATCAGGCATATCCAGGCGCATTTCGCGCAGGTGCCCGAGGCTTTTGTGGAGCGGATATCGCTGGGGGATCACCAGCGCGCCGCCGACTACAGCTGTACCAAGCTGAAACTTGGTCGAGTCATGCTCGCCTGGGAGACCCTGTGGCTGCTGCTATGGACCATTGGCGGCGGCATCGACCTGATCGATCAATGGTGGATAACGTATGAATTCTCGGCCCTGATGACCGGCATTGGGGTCATATTCACACTGGCCCTGATTTCATCAATCCTGGACATGCCCTTTTCGCTATACCAGACGTTTGTTGTCGAAGAACGATTCGGCTTCAATAAGACCACCCTGGCTACCTGGCTCGTCGATTTGCTCAAGACAGCAATGCTGGTCGTGATCCTGGGACTACCATTGCTGGCGGCAATTCTGTGGCTGATGAACCAGGCAGGCGAAAACTGGTGGGTCTACGCCTGGCTGCTGTGGATGAGTTTCAGCCTGACGATGATCTGGGCCTATCCTGCCTTCATCGCGCCCCTGTTCAACAAGTTCAGCCGCCTCGATAACCTGTCGTTACGGACTCGTATCGAAGACCTGCTACGCCGTTGTGGCTTTCACAGCCAGGGTGTTTTTGTCGTAGATGGCTCGAAGCGCTCCTCACACGGTAACGCCTACTTCACCGGCTTCGGTAAAAACAAGCGCATCGTCTTTTACGACACACTGCTCGAATCACTGTCGGAAGATGAAGTCGAAGCGGTACTGGCACATGAACTGGGGCACTTCAAGCGCAAGCACATCACCAAGTCGCTATTGCTTTCGAGCGCCATCTCGGCCGCCGGTTTCGCCATACTGGCATGGTTGATGCGTTCCGACTGGTTTTACGGTTCTCTCGGCGTGGAAACGCCGTCGACGCATGCAGCGTTGATACTCTTCATGTTGATCATGCCCGCATTCACCTATTTCATCAGCCCCCTTTTTTCAGCCCTTTCGCGCAAGCACGAATTCGAAGCCGACGAATTTGCACATTCCAACAGTGACTACAAGGCGCTGATCTCGGCGCTGGTTAATCTGTACCGCGATAACGCCAGCACCCTTACCCCGGACCCCCTCCATTCAATGTTTTACGATTCGCACCCTCCGGCGACCATTCGTATCAATCACCTGGAAAATATCGCTTCCAGCGGGTCCTCGGGATAGACCTGTGTCCAGGGACAAACCGATCAGTACAGGAAATTCAGTGCATGGCAAAGCGCCGGCTTAGCCAGCAGCAAAAGCAGAGAATACAGGCGGCCCAGTGCGCGTATACGCAAAGTGACGAGCATCGACAGGGCCTGGTGGTTTCGCATCAGGGCGGACGCATCCTTGTCGAGCTTGAGCCGGGTAACGCCATCGACTGCAAAATCAAGTCGAACCTCGGCAGCATCGTCTGCGGTGACAGGGTTGCAATCGAAACCGGCGCCAATCAGGAACATCGCGTCATGGCGATTCTCCCCCGAGACAACCTGCTCCAGCGTGTTGATGGATTCGGTCAGGTACGCGCCGTGGCGGCAAATATCAGCCAGTTGCTGGTGTGCCTCGCGGTGGCTCCCGAACCGAATCTTTTTCTACTCGACCAGTACCTGATGTCAGCCGAGCAGCAGAACATCGACGCCGTGATACTGGTTAACAAGATCGATTTAGCCGGCTCGCGCGAAGACCCTTTCGAGATCGAACGCATATACCGGCCACTGGGTTACAGCGTGGTCAGCACCAGCGTAAAAAGCGGTCAGGGCATGGAACGGTTCAGGCAGGTGCTGAGTAATCAACTATCGGTGTTAAGCGGGGTATCGGGGGTTGGAAAATCATCCCTGACCCACTGCTTGCTACCCGGCGAAACGATCAAGATTGCGAGCATTTCCGAGGCCAATGAAGAGGGGCGCCACACGACTCGCACCAGTCGTCTTTATCACCTGTCGGAAGGCGGCGATTTAATCGATACGCCCGGGGTACGGGGCTTTAGCCCGTTTGTCGACAGGGCGCGCCCACTGGCGCACGGTTTCAGGGAAATACTCGAGTACTCCGCAGGTTGTCGATTTCACAACTGCCAGCATCTCGACGAACCCAAATGCGCGGTAGTGGAAGCGGTATCGGCCGGGTCAATCGAGCAATCGCGTTACGACAACTACGTCAAGATTCTGGCCCAGGCCAGCTGACTAACCGGCCGAAATACCGCGCAGCTGCCGGCCTCCCACGAGGTGCATGTGGAGGTGGAAAACTTCCTGGCAACCGTGGCGATTACAGTTGATCACGAGCCGAAAGCCATCTTCGGCGATACCCTCGTCGGCGGCGATCTTCTGCGCCGTCAACACCATCTTGCCAATCAACTCGGCCTGCTCCGGCCTGATATCGTTAACCGTCGCAATTTCCACGCGGGGTACAATCAGCACATGTACGGGCGCCTGTGGGCTGATATCCCTGAAGGCGATGATCTCTTCGTCCTCGTGGACGATGTCGGCCGGCAGTTCATGATTGATAATCTTACTAAAAATGGTTTCAGCCATTGGTCTTCCTCCGCTGTAATCAGGTCTGGTCGATCTGCTGCCGCCCCGACAAGGCTCTCGACAGGGTGCCGCTATCGACAAACTCAAGTTCACCGCCCAGGGGTATCCCCCTCGCCAGGCGGCTACTTGCAATCCCGTGCCGGGCGGCGAAATCGGCAATATACTGTGCCGTTATATCACCTTCTACCGTGGCGCTGGTGGCGAGAATAACCTCCCGGGTATTGCCTTTCTGAAGCTGCTGTTCGAGCTGGTCGAGTCCAATCTGTTCCGGCCCAAAACCATCCAGCGGTGAGAGTTTTCCCAGTAACACGAAATAGCGCCCACGGAAAGCGGCCGAAGTTTCAACGGCAATCACATCGGCCGGGGTTTCCACCACACAGATCGTACCCTGGTCGCGATCCTCGTCAGCACAAATCTCGCAAACCGGACTATCACAAAAGTTTCGACATTGTTGGCAATGTTTCAGGTTTTCGAGCGCTGACATCAATGCGTCCGCTATCCGTCTGGCGCCCGCCTTGTCGCGTTCAAGCAAGTGCAGCGCCATTCGCTGCGCCGATTTCTGGCCCACTCCCGGGAGGCACCTCAAGGACAGGATTAATTCGTCGAGACTGGATGAAGCCATCAAGGAGTACTAGCCCGGAAATTTCAC
>JAAEPH010000544.1 GCA_024232855.1 Gammaproteobacteria bacterium | reverse complement strand
TTGCGCGCGACATCAACGATCTCTCTGATCCCGCCGTCCTGGACGACTATTTTTTCGGGGTGCTGGCGGCAACTCCGCAGGTGGCCGGTATCGCGGTGATTTCGGTCGATGGTAGAAGTCGTCGCTGGCATCGCGACGAGCGCGTCGCGATCGACGAAGACTGGTCGCAAGAGTCCTGGATTCTCGACTACTTCGAGCTGCTTAAAACGGCGGTCTCCCCCGAGTGGCGGGAACCGATCTTTAACGACATCCTGAGTGCGGCGACCCTGTTACACGATGTTCCGTTGCATAACGCGGAAGGTGAATTTATCGGGGTTTTCTTGCAGATCGTAACCGTGCAGGAGCTCTCCACCTACCTGGCGCGAAACTATTCCGACACCGGCGTCACGCCATTCGTACTCTACAACCACGACTACGTGCTCGCACACCCGTTGATAGACACCGGCAACCTGCAACAACCCCTGGCGCGACTCGACGAACTCGACGATCTCATACTGCAGCGCATCTGGTCACCCGACTCGGAGGCGAAATTTATTTCGAAGGCGCTGACCGACACCGAGGCCAGCATAATTTCCTGGGGCGAGAACGAATACCTTTACCTGTATCGCGACATCAAACGCTTCGGCCCGGCGCCGTGGACCATCGGCGTTTACCTGAATACGACGCTGCAGATCGGTAACCAGGTTAAAGACATGATACGCGCACTCGTCGCCGGTCTCGTGGTACTGGTGCTCGCGATCATTGCCTCGATCATCGTTGGGCGCAAGGTCAGCACGCCGGTCAAGGAAATTGCCCGCGCCGCCGACGCGGTCGACGCCGACGATCTCGACTCGATCGCGACGCTGTGCAGGAGTCGGATCCGCGAACTCGACGATGCCGGAAACGCGTTCAACAACATGGTAACCGGTTTGCGCGAACGCAGGCTGATCCGCGAAACCCTGGGCCGCTTCGTGCCGGAAAAAGTTGCCAGCTCGCTGCTCAGCGGTGGTGGTGTAATCCCGGTACAGCAAACCGAAGCCACCGTCCTGTTTTGCGACATAGAGGCCTTTACCCGGCTCACCGAAACCCTCGGCCCGGTCAAGATCGTCGATGTTCTGAACGCCTATTTTTCAGCCATGGTCGAGATACTGGAAAGCCACGGCGGCGTCGTCACCCAGTTCCAGGGTGACGCCATTCTGGCTACCTTCAATGTGCCGCTTGCCAATACCGGGCATGCCGCCAACGCAATTCGCGCCGCGGTGGAGATGCTCGACGCCGTCGCTGAGGGTCGCTATGACGGCATAGCGCTCAAGGTTCGCATCGGTATCAATTCCGGTAGTGTCGTCGCCGGCGCGATCGGCGCCCGGGGGCGTCTGAACTATACCGTGCACGGCGACGCAGTGAACCTGGCGGCTCGCCTGGAAGCGCTCAACAAGGAGTACGGCACGCGCTTGCTGGTCTCGGAATCGAGCGCGTCACAGGCCGGCGACTGCAGGCTGAAGCCGTTCGGTGAAGCCGTGGTGCGTGGCCAGAGTCACTCGATCAAGCTTTACACCGTCGAATCCTTTCAACCCGACGACTAAACCCGGCAACGCAAATGAGTACACGAACACCCGAAATGAAAGCCATGCTCGATGGTAATACCAATGGTGGCTTCGACCTGCCGCTTACCGTAAAGGTTCTCGCGGAGGCGCAGAGGTACGGGGAACGCCGAGGGTATTTTACAGAGTGGGGCCAGGGCATCTCTAATTCAAATTACGACAACCTCCTTATCCCTCCGCGCGCTCTGCGCCTCTGCGAGAACCTTTCCAATAAGACATGCGGGCTTAAACCAACTCCTGCTGATGCGCGGCGACAAAATCGGCCATGCTGTTGAATTCCCACTCGATCGTATAATCGCCCTGCGGCGGCGCGGTCGCGCCCAGGCCCTCGACACCGTGACGTCGGTTGATCCATACCTTGGTCATGCCCATTTGCGTGGCCGGCGCCATGTCGTGCGTCAGCGACTGCGCGACGTGCAGAATTTGATGCGGCAAGACACCGAGATCACGCCGCGCGTGCTCGAACATGTAGTCAAAGTTGCGTAAATTCGGCTTATAGCAACCGATGTCCTGGGCCGTATACAATCCGTCCCACTCGATTTCGAGACGGGCGTTACTGCCCATGTAGCTGATGCGATCGCAATTGGTAACGGTCGCCATCAGGTAGTGCTGGCGCAGATATTTCAGGCTCGCGGCGGAATCCTCGAATGCCGGCCAGTGCTTGACCGAGCGGCCAAAAACCTCGGCTTCCTCGTCACTGATCTTGATCTGCCACTTCTTCGCGATCGAACGGCTGACATCGGTCAGCACCGAACTGTACAGCTGTTGCGGGTTTTCAGCTTGCTGTTGTATTTCGTACCCGGCGAAGAGTTCCAGCACTTCGTCGCGATCCAGTCTTAGCGGCAGCTTGTCGAGCAAGGACTGGAGACCGTTATAGATGCCCGACTCCCAGTCGATCAGGGTGCCGTAGGTGTCGAAAGTCAGCATTTTAAAATCGGAAAGTTTCATCAACAGGCCTCACTTAAAGAGTTGCAAATAATGGGTTCACAATAAGCCTGATTATGTTAAATAATAGGCGCCCAGTCATCCATCAAAACTTTGGACGGAAAACCTTGAGTACCACTCTGCCTGAAATCCAGTCCTTCCTCGAGCACAGCGGCCTTGCTTTCGAGGTCTGGCCCTGCGACCCGGAACTCGCCGATACGGCTCGCTTTTGCGAACACTACGGTGTCGCCCTGGAAAACTCGGCCAACGCGATACTGGTGCGCTCGAAGACCGGCGCCGAAAAATTCGTGTTATGCGTGCTACTGGCGACGCATCGGCTGAACACCAATCACACGGTGCGCAAGAAGATGGGCGCACGCAAGGTATCCTTTGCCTCGGCCGACGAGACGCGCGCATTGACCGGCATGGAAATCGGCGGTGTCACCCCGCTGTGCCTGCCCGCCGGACTGCCGGTGTGGATCGACGCGGCGGTCATGGATTGCGAATACGTGGTGCTCGGCGGCGGCAGTCGCGACTGCAAAATCAAGGCCGACCCGCGCATCCTGCTGCAGCAAGCGGACGTGGAAGTGGTGCCCGATCTGGCCAAAAGCGCCTGATTGCAAAGGAAATCCGGTCTGATCTACATCCTGGTTCGATCGGTTATACTGCGGTTCATGCCGGAGTTCTTACAATCATCTATTGGCAAGCTATGCAAAATCGAGCGCGACGAGATTGCCGCGGCATCGCTTTCCTTCCTGTTCGTGTTCACGCTGATGACATCCTACTACGTTCTGCGGCCGGTGCGCGACGCCATGGCGAGCGACTGGAGCGATGCCGAATTAAGCTGGCTGTGGACCCTGAATTTCTTTCTCAGCGGCGGCGCCGTGTTGTTATACGGCTGGGTTGTTTCGAAAGTCACCCTGAGAAGGCTAGTTCCGGCCGTTTACATTTTCTTCGCCGCTTCCTTCGGCCTGTTCTATCTCGCCACGCAAAGCTTCGATGACACCCGCCTGATCGACCAGTCGTTCTACGTCTGGGTCAGCTTTTTCGCGCTGTTCCACGTTTCGGTATTCTGGAGCTTCATGTCCGACCTGTACAGCAGCGCGCAGTCGAAACGGCTATTCGGCCTGTTCGGCGCCGGCGCGAGCATCGGTGCCGTACTCGGCCCGCTGCTACCGGTATTGCTGGGCGAGCGCCTCGGCGTTTATAACCTGCTGTTGATCGCCGCGCTGATATTGCTGCTGATCATCCCGATCATTTTCCAGCTCGAGCGCTATCGCCAGGCACAGCCAACAGCGCCGTCAAAACCGGTAGATGTCATCGGCGGTGAATTTTTTGATGGCTTTATTGATCTGTTATGCCATCGTTTTCTGCTCGCGATCGCGTTATTCCTGCTGCTCTACACGATGATGAGCAGTTTCGTCTACTTCGAACTGAAAAACATCATGGCCGAGTACGACCGCGCCACCCGCTCGCAATACTGGGGCATGATGGACCTGGTGGTCAATACGCTGTCGATATTGACCGCGGTTTTCCTCACCAACCGCCTCGCCACCCGCTTCGGCCTCGCCATCACGCTCGCGCTGGTGCCATTGCTGCTGGTCTGCGGCTGGCTCGCGGTCGCCATCGCGCCCGTGCTATTCCTGCTGGTCGGCCTGCAGATAGTACGCCGCGCCGGTAACTACGCGATCACGCGGCCCGGGCGTGAAATGCTGTTCACGCGCGTGTCGGCAGCGACCCGTTTCAGGACCAAACCGGTCATCGATATCGTCGTCTATCGCGGCGGCGACGTGCTCGCCGGCTGGACCTATACCGGCCTGGCGCAGGGCATTGGCCTCGGCCTCGGCGCCATCGCCATAGTCGCCGCGCTGTTGGCCTTGATATGGGCGCTAGTCGCCGTCTTCCTCGGCGTCAGTTACGAAAATCACCAAAACCGCGCGCGAGCCCCCGCCGCGCGCTTATCGGAGACATGAAATGACATCCATGCTTTCTCGCCGCCGCTTCCTGCAGGCCAGCGCCATCGCCGCGACGCTTTCTCCGCTTACCGCCAGCCACCTCGCGGCCGCTCAGTCTGGCCCCATTAAAAAGGCGATACCGGCAAGCGGCGAAAAACTTTCGGTTATCGGTCTCGGAACCTCGCGAACTTTCGACGTCAATGTCGCCGATGCCGTGCAATCACCGCTGTTCGATGTGCTGCGCGCCTTTTTCGCCAACGGCGGACAGTTAATCGATTCCTCCCCCATGTACGGCAGCGCCGAAGCGGTGACAGGCGCGTTGTTGCAAGCGCTGGACGACACCGCCGGGCTGTTCACCGCAACCAAGGTGTGGACCTACGGCAAACGCGAGGGCATCGAACAGATGCAGCGCTCGATGCAACGCCTCGACAGCGAGCGCATCGACCTGATGCAGATACACAACCTGCGCGACTGGCAGGTACAGCTGGAAACGCTGCGGGAGTGGAAGGCGCAGGGCCGAATTCGCTACATCGGCATCACCACTTCGCACGGGCGCGATCATGACGAGCTCGAAACCATCCTGCAACAACAGCCACTCGATTTCGTGCAGTTCAGTTACAACATATTGAACCGGACCGCGGAACAACGCCTGCTGCCGATGGCGCGCGAACGCGGCATCGGCACATTGATCAACCGCCCCTACCAACGCGGCAGTCTGTTTCGCAAGGTCAGGGGCAAGACGCTGCCGCCATGGGCGGCCGAGTTCGACTGCGCCAGCTGGGGACAGTTTTTCCTCAAGTTTATCGCTTCGCACCCTGATGTAACCTGCATCATCCCCGCCACCTCCAAGCAAAAACACATGATCGACAACATGGCGGCGGGATACGGACGGCTACCGGACGAGTCTACACGCAAACGCATGGCCGATTACTTCGGCTCGGTTTAGCCCGGAGAATTCATAAATATGCGCAAAGATCGCGCAGTATATTGATTTCACAAGGAAATATCCGAAGAAGTCTCGTATCGGTGATTACGAGCGACTGAGGATATATTTCTTGTGGAATCAATAGACAAGCGAGATT
>JAAEPH010000543.1 GCA_024232855.1 Gammaproteobacteria bacterium | reverse complement strand
TTCGCTGTACGTGCTCCTCCACCACGCGTGCTGCTGCTCTTGGGTTATTGCTGTGTCGTCGTCGTCATCGGCCGTCCCCCATCCCCTCGCACCGACATCACTGCTCACGCCAAACGGCCGCCCGTCCCTCGCTGCGCTGTAGAGAGCCACTGGCTTCAATCAGCCCATCGGTGATTGGGACGTGATCTCGGTGTCGAACATGTACGCCATGTTCGGGGTACGTGATCCTCCATCCCGCGTGTTACTGCTCTTGCGTCGCCATGTCGTCGTCGCCACCCGTCCCTCATCCCCTCCCCCGACATCACTGCTTACTCCACACGGCCGCCCGACCCTCGCTGCGCTGTAGTTTGCCTTCGCCT
Organism: Gammaproteobacteria bacterium; assembly: GCA_024232855.1. Taxonomy (GTDB): domain Bacteria; phylum Pseudomonadota; class Gammaproteobacteria. The sequence continues at coordinate 243 of JAAEPH010000543.1, read as the reverse complement.
TCAACCAGCCCATCGGTGACTGGGACGTGAGCTCGGTGGCGAACATGGCTGGCATGTTCTATGTACGTGTTCCTCCACCCCGCGTGTTGCTGCTGCTCTAGCGTCGCCATGTTGTCGCCATGTTGTCGTCGTCCGTCCCCCATCCCCTCGCTCCGACATCACTGCTCACGCCACACGGCCGCCCGTCCCTCGCTGCGCTGTAGAGAGCCACTGCCTTCAATCAGCCGATTGGTGATTGGGACG
>JAAEPH010000542.1 GCA_024232855.1 Gammaproteobacteria bacterium | reverse complement strand
TATCGAGTCCGGTGGTATAACCATTCCATCGTAAATGACTTGAGCGTAATAGTTAGGCACAACAATTGATGCTGCTGTGACAACAAGGCTGTAATTACTCGCTGCGTCCTTGTGCACAAAATGCACGTGTTGCGCAGAACCCACATTGACATTGCTCATTAGCAACGATTGTGAGCCCGTGCTCGTAACCGCATCAAACGCAGAGTCATTTGCAGTTGCGCCCAGATAATCTTGTCCTGCCTCAACTTGCTCAGGTGTGGGTTGCGTTGCAGTGTCTGTAGCAACAGTAAAGAGAATACCTGTGGCCTCATCGGTATCTACTTCGCACACTAATCCAGCGGTATCGCCTTCTGATGTGGGGTTGGTCAGGGTGGGAGCAACGTCATCGAAGGGAATGTAGGCGGGATAAGCACCGATTGCAGGGAAGATAGCAAAAGGGTTGCCGTCTGCACCGTGAGTAACCCCTACATCAATACCCATGCTAGTTAATTGACCACCCTGTGACGGGGTATAGCCGTCAGCCTCGTAGGGATCAGCAGTG
>JAAEPH010000541.1 GCA_024232855.1 Gammaproteobacteria bacterium | reverse complement strand
TGTGCTGAATATCAGGTATTTCTTTCGTTATTTTAGGCGATCGCGTAGTCACTCTACGGGTGAGCTTAAAATAATGAAAAAATGCATGAGATTCAGTGCAGTAGACGACCGCAGTAGATTCAACTGAGGATTTTAGGTTCATCGTTCCCCGATGCGTCGGACCGGCGCAAGCGGGAACCTTGTAGCGTGCCACCATTGTGAGGTCCCGGATAAGTGCTGAAGCACTTTCCGGGATGACGGTTTGGGGAGTCATGCGCGCTCGCGCGCATGACGTCATATTAGGACTTTTTCCAGCCACTCGGCGACGTGGAAAATTTCCTGCTCGGAAACACTGTGCGGCATGCCATTGTACTCGTGCCATTCGACCGCATACCCCTGCTGCTCGAGCCGCTTGAGCGAGGTATAGCCCAGATTGACCGGAATGACCGGATCCGCCGAGCCGTGTGCGAGGAAGATCGAAGTGTCAGCATTGTCTTCAGACTTTTCACTCTCCAGCGATTGCGCCAGCGGCAGGTAGCACGACAATCCCATGATGCCGGCGAGCTTGCCGGGATAACGCAGGCCCGCGTGCAAGACGATGGCGCCGCCCTGGGAAAACCCAGCCAGTACGATACGCTCGGGCGGAATACCCTCTTCGATCTGGCCATCGACCAGCTCGGCGACCAGCTCGGCGGACGCACGAATGCCTTTTTCGTCCGTTTCGGCGCCTATATCCGCGCTGCGGACGTCGTACCAGGCGCGCATCACGAAACCCTGGTTGATGGTGACCGGCATCATCGGCGCATGTGGAAACAGAAAGCGAATGCTGAGCCCGGGATCGAGACGCAGCTCCGGAACGATTGGTTCAAAGTCGTGCCCGTCGGCGCCGAGACCGTGCAGCCATATGACGCAGGCATCGGGTTTATGCTCGCCGGTTTCGACTACCAGGGGTTCATCAGCCATGTGTTTTCTCGCAGGTTGCAAAGGCCGGCATTATAACGATGGATTACCGCGGCATCACCCATTATTCAAATCACTCAACGGGCTGCGTACACCGCGCGCGCCTCGTTTGAGTACGTGCGTGTAGATCTCTGTCGTTTTGACATCCTGATGGCCCAGCTGCTCCTGCACGGTGCGGATATCCGCTCCCGATTCGAGCAGGTGGGTGGCGAAAGAGTGTCGCAACACGTGGCTGGTCACCTGTTTTTCAATGCCGCACACTGCCGCAGATCGCTTCAACGCCCTGTTGATATTGGATTCATCGATATGATGGCGGCGCAACTTGCCGCCGTCCGGATCTATCGCCAACCTTGGCGCCGGAAACAGGTACTGCCAACCCAGCGTCCTGCAGGCCTCACGATACTTGCGCAAAAGCGCATCCGGCATCCACACCCCGGCAAATTGCGGCAGCTGACTGTCTTCCATCAGGTACATTCGTACGCGCTCTATCTGGTTAGTTAGCCTGGGCACCAGCTCCGGAGCGAGAGTTGTCAAACGATGATGGAACCCTTTGCCATTCCAGACCTGAAGTTGATGATGATCGAAATCGATTTCCTTGGCGCGTAAGCGCACCGCTTCGTTACGCCGCAGCCCGGACCATACAGCAGCGACGCTACCAGCTGTGAGGTCCCCTCCATGTTATTCAGTAATTTCGTCATCTCGTGCCGAGACAACACTACGGGTAGTTTCGCGGGCGTCTTCGCCCGATTGAATTCGCCCAGAGTACCGAGGGGATTTTCAAGCACCCGGTTATATAAAAAGGCGAGCGCATTCAACGCAATTTTCTGAGTGGAAACCGATACCTTGCGCTTCACCGCAAGATGCGTCAGGAACTGCCCGACCTCAAGCGCACCCATATTCTCCGGGTGTTGCTTTTCGTGAAAAACAATAAAATACCTTATCCAGTACAGATACGATTTGACGGTGCGCTTGCTGTAGCGGCGCACGGACATAAAATCGGAAATGGAATTGAGGAATGGGGAAGATTTATGCGATGCAGGCGACATAGTACGAATCCTTTCGTTAAACTAGCTGCGGCAACCATATCAAATTCAGTTAACAATTCAAGGGTACTATCAAGTCATTGACCCGATAACTGGAACACAGAAAACACCCATTTAATTTCTGAAGGAGATTCAACAACTTGAGATCAGCCACCACAACCCCCTCAATTTATCGAGTCAACCCGACAATATGTAATATTAGGTCGCAGGCCTAATAAATAGGCCGTTAGAAGCTCGTTCAGAGGAAACCATGACGAGATTAATTGTTCCTAGCCCGGATAATTCATAAACTGCCGCGATGATTGCGTAGGACTTTGGTTTCACAGGGGATTATCCGATTGAGCGCCGGACTTATTGATCCGGTCGATTGAGGATAATCCCCTGTGGAATCAAAGAACAAGCAAGGGCG
>JAAEPH010000540.1 GCA_024232855.1 Gammaproteobacteria bacterium | reverse complement strand
TACCTGATAGATAGATATCAATAATATTACCAATCATCATAGAAACTGTAATAAATAGCTTTATACTAACCATAGTAATTGAATATCCAGCAGTAAGAAGTAAATAATATAATAAAGAGCATAATGGAACTTTCTTTCAAACACTAATTAATTGTAATATTGTATTAATCATGTCAATAGTTAAACTAAAGTATTGTTCTGAATAAAGAATATAACATTGAAAAAAAGTCAATATAATTGATACAATAGTAAGGTTATAGATAAAGATAACCATAAACGAGTGAATCAATAATTACTTCAGATTGTGAGATTATTTAGGCCATAGATATCGATCTCACGAGATTATTTAGGATTCAGTCTTTAAAATAGATCGATCACACATTATTTTATCAATTTATTACTAATTATGAATAAGGCCTCATTAATTAATACTGGATAATACATAATAAATCAATAACAGACTGATTATTCATTAGGTACATATCGATTAGTCAATATATAGCTCAATATTTATTTTACATCCTTTAATTAGTTTTATTTTAAATAGATCGATATCATATTTTCCTATAGTTTACACATAATTATATTAATTTATCTTTCCTTCACAGTTACTAATTATAATTTATATGTGTTTATTAAGGCTTCACTTTTTAGTTCTCCTTTTCATTCCAATTACTATGATAAAAAGCACTTAATATTGAATATTCAGCTCTTAAATAAATAGATAGAGATCGATAGTAAGGACAATAATTAAATGAATATCGATAATAAGTCTCTTTGAAATATATTATTTTATTTCCTATAATTGGTGTTTTTTGAATGTATTCTGGCTTTACTTGAATTAGTTTAACTATAGATAATAGTAATATTGGTTTTAATATACTTATTATTATTTTATTTCCTATAATTAATTGAATTGCTGAATCCGAAACTAAATCAAATAATTATATTAT
>JAAEPH010000539.1 GCA_024232855.1 Gammaproteobacteria bacterium | reverse complement strand
TCGGCCCTCGGTGGCGCGTTCTTCGATAACCCGCCGACAATAGCATCGGTGTCGGAGGTGAGTTTTTCCCGGGCAGCCATAGCTTCATCATCATTTACCTTGTCGATCACGGACGGAACATGGTGACGTGGCGCTAGATAGCTCTCAGCGTGCGTCGCGAAATCGTCAACGTCGGACGGCCTGGTATAGTTCTCAGCGTCGTTGAATGAATTCATTCGTCAACCTTTACCGTCGATTTGTCGATCTCTTCCAGCTGCCGTAACTCTCCCTCGAACGCCTCAAGCGCACCCGGGTCGTGTGAGCGAGCCCGTGCCATTTCCTCGAGCCTCGCCCTTGTGGCAGGGTAATCTATTCTAATGCCATCGCCTTTGCGCACTATCGCCGCATTTACCAACGCTTTGTTTAGCGAATTATAGCTTTCGTGATAGGCTTTTGTGGCGTAAGCGTGCATGTTCTTTCGAACCCAGGCGTTAGGGTCGAAGCCGGCACCGCTGCTGCGCATAGCGTCAAACAGTTGGCTTTCCATTTCGAGAGC
>JAAEPH010000538.1 GCA_024232855.1 Gammaproteobacteria bacterium | reverse complement strand
TGCACTGGCTGGAGGGCAAAAGGATTTTATTGGCGGAAATTGCACGGTCAGTCTGATGATGATGGCCATGGGGGGCCTATTCGAACATGACCTGGTTGAGTGGATGAGTGTCATGACTTACCAGGCTGCCTCGGGGGGGGTTGCGCGTCATATGCGGGAGTTGATCGCCGGTATGGGTAGCATTTACCAGTCTGTGGCTGATTTGCTCGAGGATCCGTCTTCGGCAATTCTGGAAATCGATCGTCTGGTCACCGAGCAAATACGTTCTCCAGGTTTCCCGAGCGCGCAGTTTACGGTACCTCTGGCGGGTAGCCTGATTCAATGGATCGACACACAGCTTGACACTGGGCAGAGCCGGGAAGAGGGGAAAGCCGGGGTCGAAGCTAACAGAATCCTGGGTCGTGGCGATGATGTGATACCGCGCGATGGTCTGTGCGCGCGCGTGGGTGCGATGCGTTGTCACGCTCAGGCATTAACCGTGAAGTTGAAAAAAAATGTGCCGCTTGACGAGACCCGTGACATGCTGGCTGCGTCGAACGACTGGGTGAAAATTCTGCCCAATGATAGACAGATTTCCAT
>JAAEPH010000537.1 GCA_024232855.1 Gammaproteobacteria bacterium | reverse complement strand
TGAAAACAACACTAAAGGAAATTCTTAAACACAATCCAAGCGAACAATTAAAACAGCATTTATCTTTACTCAAGACAACTACTTATATTGATTTCATGACAATCTATGAAATTATAGGGATAAAAGATGCTATACGGTGTTTAAGAACTCAAGATTATAAAGATTATTGGTTATTTCTTGCTGACGTTGCTGAGGCAGTATTACCTATTTTTGAAGCTGAATATCCTGATGATAAACGACCTAGACAAGCAATAAAAGCTATTAGAGATTGGCATAATGGGGATATAACGAAAGAACAATTAAAAGTATATGCTGATGCTGCTTATGGTGCATATGCTGCTTCTTATGCTGCCACTGCTGCTGCCCATGCTGCTTATGCTGCTGGTTCTTATGCTGCTGCTGCTGCGTACACTACTACTTCTTATGCTGCTTATGCTGCTGCTGCTGCTACTTCTTATGCTGCTTATGCTTATGCTGCTTATGCTGCTTATGATATTATGAAAGAAGATTGGGAAAATATAGACAAATTATTCATTAAACATTTTGAAAGAAATAGACAATGAAAACAACACTAAAGGAAATTCTTAAACACAATCCAAGCGAACAATTAAAACAGCATTTATCTTTACTCAAGACAACTACTTATATTGATTTCATGACAATCTATGAAATTATAGGAATAAAAGATGCTATCTGGTGTTTAAGAGTTCTTGATTATAAAGATTACTGTTTATTCTTAGCTGACGTTGCTGAGTCAGTATTGCCTATTTTTGAAGCTGAATATCCTGATATTAAAGAACCAAGAAAAGCAATTGATGGTATTAGAGCTTGGCATTGTGGAGATATAGATACAAAAGAGTTAAGAATATTAGCTGATGTTGCTCTTGATGCTGCTTTTGATGATAATTATGGTTATGGATATACTGCTGGTGCTGCTGCTTATGCTGCTGCTGCTGCTTATGTAGGTGCTGTTGGTACTGTAGGGGCTGCTATCTGTGCTGGTGCAGATTGGGAAAAAATAGAAGAATTATTTATTAAACATTTTGGAGATAGATAATGAAAACAACACTAACAGAAATTCTTAAATACAATCCGAGTGAATTAATTAAGCAAAATTTATCTTTAACTGGCTATATTGATTTTATGACCATTTTTGAAACTGTAGGGGTAAGAGAGGCTATCTGGTGTTTAAGAGTTCTTGATTATAAAGATTACTGTTTATTTCTTGCTGACGTTGCT
>JAAEPH010000536.1 GCA_024232855.1 Gammaproteobacteria bacterium | reverse complement strand
GCTTGTTGCAGCTCTGACTGCTAAATTCCCTTGCGATAGCTCTATTGTGAAGGCAGCAGGAAAGCGTAGTGCGGGAAAGCCGCATGCTGCGTTTGACGAGGGGGGCCAGGTTTCGCCTGGCCCCTACTCTACCGAGAATCTCCCCAGGGAAATGCCCACAGGCTAGATGGACGTGCTATCCCTAGCGCCTGTTGAGGTAAGGTTGCGTAGCTGGCGGTCGTGCATGCGGCCGAGTGCAGCCAACGCCATGATGGCTCCGAACAAAGCAAACGCCATGTCTGACTGGGTGTCCCAGGCGTATCCCTGGGTGCCGAGGAAAGCCTCGGCGCCGGTGCCCGAAATGACCGCGACCCACCACTCGATAAGCTCGTAAAATGCGCTGAATGCGAGGCAGAAACAGACGATCAGAAAATTGCGCCAGTAAACCGATTGCATTACCGCCTTGCGGATCAGGATTTCGCGGGCGATCAATGCCGGCACAAAGCCCTGCAGGAAATGCCCGAGCTTGTCGTAATTGTTACGCTCGAAACCGAACAGCGGCTTGATGATGTCGAACAGCGGCACTTCGGCATAGGTATAGTGTCCACCCACCATGAGCACGACGCAGTGTAACAGGATCAGCACGTACAGTAGCGGTGTCAGTGGAAAACGGCGCCGGCTTAGCGCGAGCACTGCAAAGCCGATAACCGCGGGTGCGACTTCAAGCGCCCAGGTCGGGTAATCCTTCGGATTGATACCCGACCAGACCAGCACAACCAGAAAAACGGTGATCCAGGCGATTTTCATGTGCAGACGATAGCGCAAGATCGCGGTGCTTGCAGCTGTTTGTCGGCGCAGTCCATCAAACTTTCCTGGCGATGCCGCGGATCGAAGGTCGCACAATGGGCAGGACCTTACGCATGCTTTCGCGGTCGATACGGGTGATCTCGAAACCCGCGGCAAGTATTGCCAGCTCGGTTTCCCGGTTCAGGTTCCTACCAGTCCGCTTTGCCCAAGGCCATCGAGAATGAACTGTACAGCTAACGCAGACAACAGAACGCCCAAGATCCTACCTACGACATGCATCCCGGTAACACCCAGGTGTTTTTGCAGTTTACTGGCAGAAAGTAACGCGGCCAGTGTTAGCAGCAAAATGGCTAATAGCGATCCAACAACGATTGCCTGGCGTGTCAGATCCCCATCGGCATCGGCCATTAACAATATAGTTGCCCCCATCGAACCGGGTCCCGCAAGAAGCGGAGTCGCCAGGGGGAAAACAGAAATGTCCTGTTTTTTCCCTGCCTCCCGTTCTTCTTCTTCTGTGGTAGATGTTCCACTGGTTGACCTTGCGAATACCTTCTCAATTCCCATCAGCAGGAGCAGGACGCCACCGGAAATTCTTAGCGCCGCCAGGGAAATTCCCAAACCGGTCAGGAGATGCTCCCCGATAAGCGCAAATGCCAGCAAGATACCCGCTGCAATCAATGTTCCCCGTATGGCCATGGAGCGTCGATTTCTTGAATTCGCAGATGCCGTTAGCGCCGCGAACATCGCGGATACGCCAATCGGTCCGATGGTTGCGAAAAATGTTGTGAGAGCTAGTCCCGCGGTTTCGATCATTTTAATGTGTCAATATGCCGGTTCAGCTCTTGACCAGCCACTCGATGGCCTTGAAGCTACCGACGGCGAGGGTCATGATGATAATCAGGAACACCAGCGAGCGTTGCTGGCCGAAAGGCTTGTCACGGGCCTTCTCGATCATGACCAGAATCCAGTCCGAGACAAAGTAAAGCGTAATTGCCGCGACGGTGTAGTAAATATATTGCATCGTTGCTCCGGGTCAGATTTGCGGAGGGTAGACATGGAATCCGAGCACGTAAATTACGACTCCGGATACCGAGACGTATAGCCACAGTGGCAGGGTCCAGCGCGCCAGGCGCGGGTGGCGCAAAAAATCGCGCCGGGCCGCCAGCCAAACCGTTGCCAGCACCAGTGGTACGATGAGCGCGGCCAGTATCACGTGTGACGCCAGCAGCGTGAAGTAAAATGGCCGGATGACGCCCTGCCCGGTGAACGGCCTGTAGCCGACGGCGGCGTGGTAAGTCAGATATGAGGCCATGAACACGCCCGAAATCAGCAGCGCCGTCACCATGCAGTTCCGGTGCAGGTCGTGTCTTTGCTGGCGGATAAAGTAGTAACCCATGCTCAGCATCAGCATTGCCGCGGTGTTCAGCAGCGCCTGGAAATGCGGCAGGTAGGGAACGATGTTATCGAGATTCATGCCTGGCGGCGCTCGATAAGCCGGGGTGCGACATAGGTCTCGGGCCGGTGATAAGCTGTACTTTAGCCTTTGTCCACAAGAACATTTTTTTGCTCTGACAATTCAATTGGTTATAAAAGCCCCGAGGCTGACTGGTGCAATATGCAGGCTTAGTGACTGGTGCCTCGTGAACGGGTGGTCTTATTGTACACGTTGTACTTGCCGGATGGCTTGTTCATTGGCAGGCGTTTGACTTCTTCGAGTGTGTCCCCGTCATAGATGATGAGCGCGCCTTCGGGATCCCAGATACTGAGCAGGGCATACCTGCCGTCGCGCGTGAACTCTACGTGCGCCGCGGTCTTGCCGGGAGCAGGGCGCAGGGTCTTGACGATTTCGAGGCTGCGTTTGTCGATGACGTGCACTGCGTCCTTGTTCGGACCGAAGAACACGTCGACCCAGGCGTAGGGCGTGTTTTCATGGCTGCGCATGAAAAATCCGGGCCCCAGGGTTTCGATCTGTTTGATCGTCTCCCAACTGTCCATGTCGATGACGGTGACATTGCCTTTACGCAGGTTCGGCGTGGCCAGCACGCTGCGTCCCTGGTAATCCCAGCTGATACCCGAACCGAGATGCGGCATCCCCGGCAGCGCCAGGTCGGGGACGATGACGCGGCCGATATCCATATCGACGACCTGGCCCTTGCCTTCGCGCGAGGCGCCGATGATGGAAACGTATTCCTGGTCGAAGAAAAAGTCATCGAGGTAATCGTCGACGCGTATACGCCGTACGGGGAAGGGTTCGACGAGCGGTTTTTCACCTGACTCCGGGTTGTAATCGTGAACCCATCCGGCAAAAGTGAGCGGTGGGTCGTCGTCGTAGGAGATCTCCCAGACTTCGGGGATATCCTTCATCGCCGCAATGAAACTGTTACGCGGTGGTGCGGTGTAAACCGCCGAAATGCGTGAACTTTTACCGCTCTGGTCGGCGGCGTCGTAGATCTTGATCGGTTTCAAATCAACGGCGTCGAGCAGCACCAGCGTATGCGGCAGGTAGTTCGCCACCATGACGTAGCGGTCGTCGGCGGAAACCGCGAGGTTGCGCGTATTGATGCCTGCGCGGATTTCGGCGACCAGTTTGAGGTTGTAAATGTCGTATTTGCTGATCCAGCCATCGCGCGAAGCGAAATAGACGAAGCGTCCGGAGGAGGAATACTTGGGTCCCCCGTGCAGCGCAAAGCGGGATTTGAAACGGTGAATCGGCTCGAAACGATCGCCGTCGAGCAGGGTGACGTGATGATCGCCCAGTTCGACGACCAGAAACAGGTTCAACAGGTCATCGACCTCGAACACCGGTTTTGCCGGCAAGTCTTCGTCGCGATTGTGAATGATGTGGCTGGCGTTGATTTCGGGGAGACCCCAGGCGAGTTTCTCGTTCGACGGCGTGTAGATGTATTTGACCAGTGCCTCGATTTGCGCCGGCGTCAGCTTGCCGTCGAACGCGGGCATTTGCGTGGCGACGCGGCCGTTGCGTATCACCTCGCTGGCGACCGGCTTACGCAGGCGCTTGAGATTGCCCGGTAGCAGCGCCGGCCCCATGCCGCCGAGCCGCATCGGGTTGTGGCACTGGGCGCAATTATCCTGGTAAATCCGCTCGACGTCCTCGGACTTGAGCGGCGCGGTCGCTAGCAGGCCCAGCGCGAGCAGCGCGAACTTAACGATGGAAATACAGCGCGACCTGCTTTTACTCATGATGCGGGTGAAGCGGCGTGATCATTCGACGACCGTGACGGTACCGGTCATTTCGGGATGGGGTCCGCAGCGATAGGGATAGACGCCGGGCCTGTCGAAACTGCGCTCGTAGCTGTCTTCGGGAAACAGGTAGTCTTCCGGCTCTGCCTCGCCCATCGCCTGGAACCAGACGCTGTGATACTGGCGCTTCTCGCGGTTTTCCCAGCGCAGCGTCTGCCCGGCCTCGAGGGTAATTTCCTGGGGGATGAACTTGAAATCCTTGATGATGACCAGCGCTTCGTCATCGCTGCCTGCGCTGGCCGCGCCGCTGCACAGCGCCAGCAACAGCACGCATTTCAGAAACGTCGATTTCATCCGGTTGATCCGCAAGCCAAGTTAAGAAATTTAACGAAGCTTACAGACCTTTTGCGTCAATTTCAGCATCCTCGTTGTCGAAGCCGAGTTTAAAGCCCAGCGAGATGTGGTGGAAACGGCTGCTGCTGTAATCGTCGTGGATGGCGAAACCGATGTTATACATCTCATCCTTGTTCATGCTGATGTCACCGGGCTTGTCGGAGGTCAGCTTGCGCGTCATATCGACGGTCCAGGTGCCATCGGTCAGGCTGCCGTTAAAATTCACGCCCTGGCCACCGCTCATTACGCGCTGTTCGAGGATGTGGCCGTCCTCCGATTCGCCGCTGCCGCCCTTGTAGCGCAGCAGGTCCATGAACGCGCCGTTGTCGAGCGCGGCCTGAATGTCGGCCTCGCTCTTGAGCTTGTCCCAGCCGCCGCGCATTTTACCGTCCTTGCCGTCGATTTCGATTTCAGTGCGGCTTTCCTTGAGGTACTTGGTGTATCCCAGGCTCAGGTCGAGTCGTGTTGCCAGCGGGCTGTCGGCGAGGAGCGCGTTGTCGGGCTGATGCGGCATGTAGTTGGCGTCGTGGTGGCAGGTTTGCCAGCAGCCGGAGCGCTCGGCGTATTCGACCCTGGGGTCGTCCTCGCTGTCGGTGGCGAGCATGACAGCGAGCTTGATCGGGTTTTCCGGGTCCATCTTGCCGCCATCGACGAACGGAACCGGCACGTGTTCACCGTCCGGCCATTGAAACTGCATGTATAGATTGTCGGCATCGTAGGCCGCCTTGATCTGCACCGCGATGCTGCCGCGTTTGTCGGGGATCGGCGTCTCCTCGGCTTTTTCACCGGTGACGATCAGGTCGCCGATATCGACTTCCTCGTCTTCATGACATTCAAAGCAGCGGTCACCCTTGACGAAGGCGCGTTTGCCGCCGTGGTCGCTGCCCTTCAGGACCCACTCCATCGAAGTCTGACCGGGGTAAAACAGGACGACTTCGCGCGCCTCGATGGCGGACCAGTCGAGATTGGCGCCTGCCGCTGGTGCACTTGGCGCCGCTGTCGGGGCGGTTTCTACCGCCGCTTCGGGTTGTGCTGCTGCGGTAACGTCCGCTTGCTCCTGCTCGATCGGTTGTACGGTTGTTTCGGTCTTCGCCACGGCTGCTGTCGATTCCTCCACCACTGCTGCGACAGTGGTGGATTCCGTGGTCACGCCATCGATGATCGCCTGCCACTGCGGTGGAATAGGGCGCTGCATGTCAGCGGGGTTCGGTTTTTCCATCTCGGTCAGTTCTTCATCGGTGAGCTGGTCGTGTACCTTGCTGTGCGCGATTCCCTTGTGGCAGTCGATACAGGTATTGCCGGCCCGCATGCCGTTGATGTGCTGCTTGCGCGAACGCTTCTTCTGAGCATCCGGGTTCATCGAGTCGAAATTGTGGCAGTTACGGCACTCGCGCGAATCGGTTTCTTTCATCGCTTTCCAGACGTTCCTGGCCAGCTGCAAACGTTTGGCGTCAAACTTTTCGGGGGTGTCGATCGAACCCAGCACCTTGTGCAGAATTTCGTTGCTGGCCTGGACTTTGCGCACGACCTTGTGCACCCAGGGATCGGGAACGTGGCAGTCGGAACAGGTGGCGCGCACGCCGCTGCGGTTGGTGTAGTGCACGGTCTTGGTGTATTCACGGTACACGTTTTCTTCCATCTCGTGACAGGAGATGCAGAAATCGAGCGTATTGGTAGCTTCCATGGCCGTGTTGAAGCCGCCCCAGAAGATGACGCCGACGATCATGAAGAAAAGCGCCGCACCCAGGGTCGTACCGAGTATGATCTTGCGCGACAGCATGCCGAATTTTTGAGATGTATCAGCCATTAGTGAATCACCGGGTTGCTGCTTCTGGTTATTTCGTAAACTCCCCGTTGTGGATGCTTGCGAAAAACCCTGCTAAAAAAAGGGCGGACACACTATCGGGTATGTCCGCCCTGGGGTTACATCACGTGTGACCTAAGGATCAGGTGACGTGATTGGTACGGTTGTGGACGTTGAACTTGCCGGTCGGTGTAGTCAGACCCTTGATGCGCTTCAACTCTTTCAGCGTCTTGGCGTCATACACTACGATCTCGCCAGTCGGGTTGCCTGCATCCGCGCGGTTCCAGACAGAAACCCAGGCTTCGGAACCATCGGCGTTGAACTCGATATGAACCGCGGCCTTGCCTTCTTCCTCGGTTACGCGAATCGTCTGCACGACCTTGCGGGTCTTCTTGTCGATGACCTTGACGCTTTGCTGGATTTCCGGCTCGGGGTGCTTGGTCTGGTCAGCCCAGACGTAATCCGATTTCGGATGGGTGCGGATGAAGATGCCGGGACCATCGGTGTCGACCGTGTAGCAAGTCTTCCAGGCCTGGTCCTTGTGTCCCTTGGGATCGTTACCCCAGACGGTGACTTTGCCTTCGCCGAGGTGCGTGGTGCCGCCGACCGGTCCACAGGTCGGATCGTTCCAGTTGGCGCCGGGACCCGGATGCGGCAGCTTGGCGGTATCGATCATCGCCTCGAGCTTGCCGGTATCGGAATCGACGATAACCATCTTGTTGGATGCGTTGGCGGCGATCTGGAAGTAACGCCCGGTCGGGTCGAAGAAACCGTCATGCAGGAACTTGGCGGAATTGACCTGCTTGATCGCGAGGTTGTCGAGATCGCGGTAATCCACCTGCCACATCTGGCCGAGCTCCTTCATCGCGACCCAGAACGAAGACTGTCCCGGGGTGGTGTAGATTGCGGCAACGCGTGACTCCTCGATATAATCGCCGTCGACGTTGATGCCCCGGGTAGAAACCACTTTCAGAGGTTCCATGGTGATCGCGTCGAGGATGACGAAGTGCGGCGGCCAGTAGGCGCCGCCGATGACGTACTTGCCATCGCCGGAGACCGCGACGTCACGCGCGTCGTAGGCCATCTGCGCTTCCGCGACGAGCATGCTGCCCGGCTTTTGCCAGAGGTCGATCTTGGTCATCTTGCCGTCGCGGCCCTGGGTGTACCAGAAGCGACCCGCAACGCCACCAACCGGTGTTTCGGTATCGTGGTGCTCGGTTGCCTTGATGTCGTGTACCGCGTAGCCGGTGTCGATGTGATCGACGATTTCGTGCTTGTCGCCGTCGATGATGGCGATCTTGCCGGCGTCACGCTCGATGACGACGAAGAAGTTCTCCCAGTTACGACCGTGCAACGGCTTATCAGGATAATCCTTGGGCTCGATGTATACCTTGTGACGCTCTTTCATCAGCGCCAGCGACATTTCCGGCGGGATCGGCGGTTCCATCTGGATGAAACGCGCCAGCAGGTTGATTTCTTCGTCGTTGAAAACGTCGTCGAAGTTGTTCATGCCGCCCTCGGTGCCGAGCTTGATGATCTTGGACAGGCGTTTGGTGCCGAGTTTGAGCGTGCCCTTGGACTTTTTCGCCTTGTTCGGTTCGGGCACCAGGCTTTTGCCGGTTGCGCCCTTTCTCAGTACGCCGTGACAACCGGCGCAGCGCTGAAAGTACATGCTCTTCGCCTGTTCGAATTGTTCCTCGTTCAGCGGTTCAAATTTCTTCGCTGCCATGGCATTTCCGGACAGAGCGGCCAATCCCAGGCAGGTGCCGAGCAGCACCAGGCCGCGTCTGGTTTTCTGTTTGATACTCATCGAATCATTCTCCTGAGCGAATGCATGCATCGAGCAGATAACACGCATCCATGTTAATAATATGTGATCAAATAAACTTATTACCGATGAGGACATTAAGCTTCCAATATGAGCTTTTCCTTGACTTTAGTCAAAAGGAAAATCTCAATGAGGAGTACTTGACGTAGCGCAAGTCAGGCTCAAATAAGGGGTGAAAAATGAATAAATTCATGCTCGGTGTAGCAGTCTTCACCGGGCATGCAGGCTGGCATGGAGCCCGATCGCGGGAACCACGCGCCGCGATGCAGAAAAGGTTATCGCAAGTCGCGGGTTAGTGTGGCGGTGCCGGCAGGCCCGGTCCGGCTACTGCGGAATCGTCGAGGTGAAGGAGCCCTCGTCATTTTCCGGCAGATTTTCCGGGCTTGACAGTTGTTCCTCGACGCGTGTGATAAAAGCATCGGTGGAATTTTGCGCCTGATTCTTGCCCATGGTAGCGGCATCGGGCTTGATCACGAGGGTACTGTCATAATCGGGTTCAGCGGCCGGCTCTTCGGGAATTTGGATATCGGTTAGCTTGATATCGACTGGCGGCTTTGGCGGAATAATATTGGCAGTCGGCGTCGCGGGTTGCGACGGCGGGATCGGAGCCGATCCCAGTGGTGCAACCGGTGGCTTCTGCGTCGTTTCGGGCGCGGGCGCGGGTTTGGGTTCGGGTTCGGGCTCGACTTTCGCGGCTGGGCTTGCCACCCCTGGGATCGGTGCGGAGCCGAGTCGGGCGGCTGGCGGCTTGCGAACCGGTTCCTCGGTTTGCGCGTGTTGCGGGTCGGCAACTTCGAGCGCGGGCGCCGACGCAAAAGGCGATGGCTTGTCAAATACGCCGGTTAACTTTATCGCCTCCCCGATTTTATCCGGAAGTTCGGCAGCATCCGCTTCCGGGGCTGTTTCGGCAACTTCGGCAACTTCGG
>JAAEPH010000535.1 GCA_024232855.1 Gammaproteobacteria bacterium | reverse complement strand
TCCCAAAGCGTATAAGCAGTCGTTGTGAGCGCCAGGCCTGCAACGACTCGCGCTTGTGCGATATCGGCCCGAGCACCACCTTTCGCCATTTCCTCCTGCAGCTCCTTCGACAAAGGCGCGAGGGCGCTATTCTCAGCTGCGTAATGCAGCAGATTGAGAGGCGTATCAACAAAGGGTGCGATGTATTTCACATAAGGATGCTTAGATAAAATACCCTTCGCGGATCGTGCCACATCGCCCAGTAGCCCCGGCCGGTCTGTCTCGGTAAAAGTGTACTTTCGGGAATATGACATTGCCTGTTCATACAGCTCGGGGAAGTCGGCCGGGTTGCTTAGTACCTTTTCGATGTGCTCGTCTACGTCCAGATTTTTAGCGTAAGCGTCACGCGCCGCCAGGGCCGTGAACTCACTTCTGAATATGTTGGTTTTCCAGAAGCCATCCTCAGCGCCAAGCAGCCTGAACGACCCCGACGCCAGCGCTGCTAACTTTTCGCCCTTTTCGCCAAAGTGATA
>JAAEPH010000534.1 GCA_024232855.1 Gammaproteobacteria bacterium | reverse complement strand
GGATAAAACGGGCCCTTGCCGAATGGCTTGGTGGCCATGCCGTCGATGATATCGACGACGTCCAGTTCCAGCACATCGCTGATCTTGGCGAGTTCATTGACGAAGGCAATATTGACGTCGCGCACGGTATTTTCCATGGCCTTGACCGCCTCCGCATCGCGAATCGAATGCATCTTGGTGACACTGCCGCGCGGCACCTGCGCCACGTGTACACCGTACTCGGTATCGCGGAACTTGGGGCTCAGGCTGGCCCTGACGTCGCGCACATCGAAAATATCACCGCCCAATATGGAAGCGTAAAACTCAGCAGCCAGGTCGACACCCCGGGCGGAAGTCGCACCGACCACCCGCGGGATGTTTTCGGAAGTCCAGAACAGATCGCCGGGATTCACCCGCTCCGGGCAGTGGGCAACCAGTAAATCGCGTGCGCTGTCCAGCCCCGATATTTCCTCGAGCATGGGCACGACTATCTGCTCGCAGGTACCGGGAAATACGGTTGACTCAACCACGACGAGGTCGTCTTTAGCCAACAGTGGCGCGACCACGCGACAGGCGCTTTGCAAGGGCTCCAGGTCGGGATCGTTATTGGCGTCGACCGGGGTCGGCACGCAGATCAGGTAGATCGCGCAATCCGCGATGTCTGCCGCATCGGTGGTAACGCTCAGGTTGCCGCTGGCGTTGGCGGCGGTCAGCGAAGTTTCGACCGTTTCATCCCTGAAGTGGCATTTGCCCGCGGCAAGCAGGTCGACGATTTTCTGATTCATATCGAAGCCGACCACCCGGTACCCCTGCCTGGCGCAAAGCGCCGCCAGCGGCAGGCCAACGTAGCCCAATCCGATGACTGCAACCTTGTGCCTGGAGTGATTCATATCTGCCTGTAAAGCAGGTTTCGATTAGTGATCTGAATTGCGGGTAGACTTGGTAATATAGTCGAAAACCTCCTGTCTGCAATCACCGAGGTGGCTCTCGGTGTCAACCGTCAAATCGGCATATTCGGGCTCCTCGTAAGGCGAGCTGATACCGGTGAAGTCCGGAATCTCACCCGCGCGAGCACGCTTGTAGAGGCCCTTGACGTCGCGGTCCTCGCAAGTCTCGAGGCTAGCCTTACAGTAAATTTCGTGGAAATCGGAGCCGGCGATTTTGCGCACATTGTCGCGATCGGCCCGAAACGGTGAAATAAACGCCGTCAACACGATGATGCCCGCCTCGACGTAGAGCATCGACATGTGCCCGACACGGCGGATGTTCTCCTTGCGGTCGTCATCCGAGAACGACAGGTCGGCACAGAGGCCGTGGCGCACGTTATCGCCATCGAGCACGAAGGTTCGATACCCCTGCTGGTGAAGGGATTCCTCGACCGAGTGCGCCAGCGTCGATTTTCCGGCACCGGAGAGGCCGGTAAACCAGAATAATCCACCGCGGTGTTCATTCATCGTTTCACGACGCTCGCGGGTTACGGTGGCGTTATGCCAGACGACATTACTGCTCTTTTCGTGGTCACTCATGTTTTGCTACCAAACTGTAAATTGAATTGATCGATAAAATGGGTTAGCGCATCCTGCGCGAGCGCGTTGACCCCGGCCGCGGCCTTGCGCCCGCCACCACCCGGAAATTGCCGGCAAAGATCATCGGCGCCCTCCTTTCTGCTATAGGGAGCGCGCACGCTGACCCGATAATGAGCATCGCCCATATCGACCAGCAGCGCGTGTGCCCGCTGCGGATACTGCTTGGCGAGATCGTTACCCAGAACACCGACAGTGCGTCGCGCCCAACCCTCGTTGGGCAACAGGTAAACCGCTCCCGCGGCTGATTCCGACTGCGCCGCGGCATTCCCGGCGCGCGCCATATCATCCTCGTACTGGGCCAGTAATTCTGCATAGCCGTTCTCGTTTTCGATGAAATCGAGAGGATCGTTATAGGGATGCACGCAGGCGAACAGGTCCACTGGATGGAACAGCAAATCGTCAAGCTCGAAGCCGTAGCCGTTGTAATTGAGGCATACTCCGAGCTGCTGCAAGCGTGCAAGCTCGGCCTCGCTCAAACCGGCCTGCAGGCCGAGGTTGCGCGCCGCTTCATCGAAATTGTCGCCAAAGGCGCCAACCACGGCCCAGCGCTGCTGGGCGTTTTGCAGTAACTGGTTGACGATCAGGCTGGTGCAGGTGTCCGCCGAGACATCGATGTGACAATCGAGCAGCGCATCCTCGGGAATATCGCCGGGATAGTGATGATCGGCATAGAAAACGCTTGCGCCTCTGGAGAGCACATCCACGAGAGCATCGCGATTCTTGTCGAGTGAAAGGTCGAGCACGGTTATCTCATCGCCGGCCGCCGCGTCGACGCGCCGCAATAAA
Source organism: Gammaproteobacteria bacterium (assembly GCA_024232855.1). Taxonomy (GTDB): domain Bacteria; phylum Pseudomonadota; class Gammaproteobacteria. Next base: position 472 of record JAAEPH010000534.1, on the reverse strand, counting down.
TCGATATCGCGTTTCAGGCCGCTGATCCGGCTCGCCTCGCGCGGATATTGCAGGCGCAATTGCTGCAACGCGCAGATGCCATCGGCATCGCCATTGAAAACATCGTAGTTAGCCATGATCAGTTGACCTCGACATCAATGCATCCCGCGGTGTAACCGCGGGTTGACATCAGGCATTGAATGAAATCGCGCTAGAAGGGGATGTCGTCGAAACCGTCATCCATCGGCGCGGTTTCGGCAGGCGCGGGTTTCGATTGCGGCTGCGATTGCTGCTGACCGCCAGATCCCATCGGCGCACCACCACCGCCGGGGCGGCCGCCCAGCATTTGCATCTCGTTGGCGACGATTTCGGTGGAGTAGCGGTCATTTCCGCTCTGGTCCTGCCATTTACGCGTTTGAATGCGGCCTTCGAAATAAGCCTGCGAACCCTTCTTCAGGTATTGCTGGGCAATCTCGGCGAGTTTGCCGAACAT
>JAAEPH010000533.1 GCA_024232855.1 Gammaproteobacteria bacterium | reverse complement strand
CTTGCACATCATCGCGCAGGGCTTTGGATTCACAAGGGATTTTCTGAAGGAGCGGAATAACAGTGCGTAACCCGCCTGAAGAAAATCCCTTGTGGATTCAAAGAACAAGCGAGGGCCCGCCATCCTGGTGAGATATGCGGGCTAGACCCTATTTCCCCAGTTTCTCCTTCAGAGGGCCCGACAGGGAGACACACTTCAGTTATTGGACGTCTTGTCTTTTTAAGAGGAGGCCCTGGTACTCACCGCGAATAATTTTCGGACAATAGCGTGTGTCCCAGAGGAATCTCCCAGAGGAATCTCTTGCGGAATAAGGACTGGAAGAAATGACTGCTACGCCCAACTGAACAGGGGCCTCATCATTTTGAGCATGGCAAGGCAAAAAACTCGACCCTGTGGTGACTTGAACATTCGCCGTCATCGGAACCTCTTCGGGATGTAGCGGGTAAAGAAGACCATAAGCACCATACTTGCGCCGGAAATCGCGAACACCGCCGGCAGGGCAAAGGCGTTGAGCACAACCGCAAATATACCCGGCGGGCCAAGCGTGGCCACTTCCCGGAAGGTCATGAAGACCGCGGTCATCTCGGCCCGTTCACGGGCCCGCGCGGCGCGCAGGAACAAGGCGTTGCCGACGGCGTCGATGATGGCGGCGCAAGCCGCTGCCGTCAGCAGGAAACCGATTCCGGCCCAGGTCGTACTGGCGAAGACACCGACCAGTATGGTCGCAACCCCTGTGGCGCCATAGCCCACCGCCAACAGCGGCCTGACCCCAATACGCGCGCCTATCATTCCGAACAGGGGCGTTAGCAGTACGGCGGCGGAGCCGATCGACAAAATGGCGCCGGCGAATTCGGCTCCGAGGCCGGCCTGCACACAGTAAATCGGGCTGTAGATGAAGAACATGATCCACCAGGAGGATCGCGCCAGAGCGAGCAGCCAGGCGAGTCACAGCCGTGGCTGCTGGCAGAAACGCCCGATGAAGCGCAGCGGGTTGGGTGCCTTGCTTGAATTGCCCGGCGCTTCCAGGTTGCTCGCAAGACGGGAGCAAAGCGTGTACAGGCCCACAAGGACCATGACCGCGATCAACAGGGCGAACGGGGACCAGAAAACCAGGCGGCTGGCCATGGCCGCCCCCAGCCACGGCCCGAGGATGAGTCCGCAACCCAGGGCGAACATGCGAACGGCCTCGAAGCGGGCGAGACGGCGCCTGGGTATGCGTTCCATGACGACAATCTCGAGCACGATCTCGACGCACAGGAAACCGAGTACCCGCAGCGCCGAACCCGCGATCAACAGTGGCAGCGTCTGCAGCGCGAGCATGACCGAGCCGGACAGTACGCTGACCACGCCGATGACGAAAACGTAGCGTCTGCCCAGGCGGTGGACGATGATCGGGACGAGCATCGCAGCCAGGATCCCGGTAAGGCCCCAGGCGAAAAACAGCACGCTGACCTTCTGCGCATCGCCGAGATGGCGCAGCGCCTCCACCGGGATGAGCGCGGCGGGCAGGGTCCAGCAGAAGACGATTGCGCCCGATAGCAGCGCCAGCGGCAGGGCCGCGTCCAGGTCCCGAATACCGAGCCACTCGGTGAGAACTGATATCTTGCTCATGGTTGTATTCTACGCCTGACTACCCATTCGCCGAGAACCACGCGATTTACGCGATGGTATGGGCAGGCTCATGGCGCCGATTTTAACCATGGCTACAGCAAACCCGTCAATGGAAATTGAGGTGACAGTTAACTTATCTCACACCCAATTAAGTTAACTGTCACCTTAATTGGTTGTCCCAAATCGATTTTATTGTCAGGATTGCCGATTCAGCGTAATAATTTGGGAACGACGATCTACCGCCCAACCATATTGCTTTGGCCACATCTTGAAGTCAGGGTCGACGCCGAGTTTTTCGGCCGCATGCAACGGCCAAAATGGGTCGTACATAATCTCCCGGCCCAATGCGGCAAAATCTGCACGGCCATTCTGGATAATTTCCTCGGCCTGATGGGGATCCACGATAACACCAACCGCCATTGACATAAGATCGGTTTCATTGCGAATACGTTCGGCGTAGGGCACCTGAAATCCGGGCATCCTGGCGGAATTTTTATCCAGCGGTTTACCCTCATCATCCGCCCTGAATCGTGGAGCGCCACTAATCCCCCCGGAGGAACAATCAACCACATCGATTCCACACTTACCAAGTTCCGTGGCCAGAACAACCGAATCATCCATCGACCATCCTCCTTCACCACCATCCACCGCGGAGATACGAAAAAATAATGGTATGTCTTCACCCACTGCTGCCCGGGTTGCCCGTGTGATTTCAAGCGCGAAACGCATACGCCCATGGATATCACCCCCATACGCATCCGTGCGCAGATTCGAGATGGGAGATAGAAAACTGTTAACCAGGTATCCGTGTGCACCATGCAACTCAATCACTTTGAAACCGGCTTCGATTGAACGTTCCGCGGCTGAAGCAAAGGCATGAATGAGCTCCTGAATTTCCTCCACACTCAGCTCATGCGGGACGGGAAAACCTGGCCCGGCAGCAACAGCGCTGGGTCCGACTACCTGCCATGCTTGCGGATCATCATGTGGCAGGGGTTTACCACCCAGAAATGCAGCCGCCGTCGACGCTTTTCGGCCTGCGTGGGCTAACTGAATTGCCGGAACACAGCCCATTTCATCAATAAATGCGGTTATCGGCCTGAGCGCTTCAACCTGGGCATCACTCCAGATACCCAGGCAATGTGGTGTAATTCGCCCTACAGGTTCTACCGCAATGGCTTCGGTAAAAATCAGCCCGGCCTTGCCACGAGCAAAAGTGCTCAAATGTGCAAAGTGAAACGGTTGCGCCATACCCTCTATCGCTGAATACATGCATAACGGGGAAACGGCGATACGATTGGGGAACGATACTCCCCGAATGGTAATAGAGCTGAAAAGCGAAGCCATTGGAACCTCAAAATTATCAAATAGTATTATCGTGGCAGGTGTTCAACCTGCCGAATTTAACGCGCAAAGTATAAAGCACATGCGATAGAGTCTGATTCCCCAAATTTGGAGCAAAGTCCGGAATCAGCTTCTAGCCCGCTGGCGAAGACTACCCGGCCAACTCCCGTTTCAGCTCCTCTTTGTTGATCTGATTTCTGTCACTTTGCACCAGTGGCAGAGATTTCCGGTAAACAACTCGACTGGGGATCATGTAAGAGGCCAGGTGCTTTTTTAGCTCGAACAGTATCTCTTTCTCGCTTATCTCATTAGGCGCCGAGTAAGCGAGAACAATTTCCTCCTCAATAAGCTCATTTTCTATCGCAAACACGGCACATTGATCAATCTGGGGGATATTCTCCCTGACTACTGATTCGACCTCGTAGGGCGACACCCTGAAACCCCGGGTTTTAATCATGTCGTCGTGGCGCGAGACGAAGTAGAAATAGCCCTCCTCGTCCTTGTAGACATAGTCACCCGAGGCGACGACGATTTCGTCGGTTAACTGCCCTTCCAGGTTGATCACATCTTTCAGGATATCCACTGACTTGAAGCGCTGTTCATTCTCCTCCGGCGCATTCCAGAAACCCCGGTATATATAACCACCCCGGTGGATCAACTCGCCCACTTCGCGCGGCGCACACTCCCCGCCCTCCTCGTTGATAATATAGAGTTCAACATCGGGGATTGGCTTGCCGATGGATTTGGGCCTGATTTCTACCTGAGAGGGGTCAAGGTAGGTCGAGCGGAATGCCTCGGTAAGCCCGTGCATCGAGAAAAAATCAGCCCTGCGGAATGTTTGCTTACAGTCCTTGATCATCTTCGGGGTTACGTTTCCGCCCGAGGACGTGATGATTCTGAGACTGTCAAAAAGCTCGGCACTGGGGATCCGCTGTAAATCCTCGTCAAAGATCTGCGAAATATTGACCGGCATCAACGGCAGCACCGTGACCTTGTCATTGATCAGGTGATTGAAAAAATCTCCCGGAAGAATCATCCGGTGTAGCGCCAGGGTGGCCCTCTTGTAGAGCGAGCAGAAGATCTGGTTAAGCCCATAGTCGAGATTGAAGATGAGCAAGCCGGAAATAATATCGTCTTGCTGCAGGTTTAAATACTGAGAGACCACGCGCGCGGATTCGATCAGGTTTCGATGCGATATCACGATACCCTTGGGCTTGCCCGTCAATCCGAATGAATAGGTGATAACCGCGTTGTCGTGCCCGTTGATATCACAGCTGTATGACTTGTTATAGTACTTATAGATCTCCTCGAAAGACGCTACATCTTTCGCAGTGGTTTCATAGGAAATGACATGGCCGTCGAAGTCGATTTCCTCGATACTCTCGAGTTTCAGCCTGTCGGTGATAATACACTTGATATCGCAATCGTTGATGATGTACTCGACCTGCTCCGGCTTGAGCAGTTTTGTCAGCGGCACCAGCACATAGTCAGTCGACAAGATACTTAGCAAGGCAATCACCTGCTCGATGCCCTTGTTGGAGTAAACGCCAATTCGCGAGTTCCTGGGCAACTCCAGCTCTTGCAGGTAAATAGCGACCTGGTTGACCCGCGTAAACAGTTCACGGTAGGTCATGCTCTTTTCGTTGAAAACGACGGCGGTTTTATCGCCGTGAAATTGCACGGCATCTTCGAGCACTGCTCGTATACAGTTAATAGACATCACTGATTCCCTCCGGCCCCGAGTGTCCAGATGTCGTAGTTGCTATCCAACACGGTCACGGGGTTATGGTCTGATGTAAGAATCTTTTTATAGAAAAAGGCGATGATTATCTCGATCTCTTCAACCGTTAAGACCTTGGTGATACCGCCCGTCAGCACAATAGAGTTAATTGCGAGTAGCTTGAGGTTGATGAACGACTTCCCGTGATGCGACATTTTGCATAACACCAGAAAGATGGCGAGTTGCATCAACACTTTTGTCGCTTTGTCATTCTGTTCGTTGAAGATGTTTTCCGTCACTTTCAGGTGGGTGAGAAGTTCGTAAACGAATTCGTTACTCTGCGCGGCGAATATCAATGACTGTTTTGATTTGTAGACGCCCAGCCGCTTGAATACCAGCCTGTCGTACTCGTTCTCGGTCACGATATTGTCTTCAACCAAATCCTTCGAATAGTGGATATCCGTGGTGGCGCCGCCGATGTCGAGCAGGATAAAGGGATCGGTTACCGAGAACTTCGCGTCGATCATTGGCAAGGCCTTGTTGACAATATAAGGCGTTGGAAAGATCTGGTTGTCGGTAATGTCATAGAGATGCTTGATGTCTTCCTTGCCTTCAATATCCTGCTGGTAGAGGTTCGTTAAATACGCTTTCAGGTGCTCTTCCACGATATGCAGCCTGTCGTCGATGATGTTGGGTAATACCACCACGTCCTTGATATTTTCCCTTATCCTGGGGGCATCCCGCGCTGTTCCGACATAGACGATGTTTGAATAGTCAAGCTGTTTGAGGTAGCTATACAGGCTATCGGAGAACAGGTCGCTATGGGTATCGGCCCCGCCGACAATGATGACTACGTCGATGAGATCGCTGGGCAGCGAATAGTCCTCGATATTCTGGTAGAGAATAGTGTCGATGATATTGATGCCCGAGTTGAAAGCGATGCTGGTGGCGTACTTTAACGAGAACGAGTTGGTGACGCCGATAATCAGCGTGCTCAAACCCCCGTTGGCCGAGGAGCACACGTGGATGTCCTGCTTGCCAAACCGACTAATGGTTTCGCCGCACTTGGCCATCAGGTCATCCAGGATGCCTTTATTGAAGTCCCTGAAATGCTGCTCGATGGCATCGAGGGTGCTGATCTTGAAATAGGTGCTGCCCACATCGATCAGCAGTTTGTTATTCCCGTCTGTCATTGCATAATCTGTCATTGCATGATCCCGATGTCGCGAATGATGTTATTGACGATACTGGTGGTGTCCTTGCTCAGGTCACATTGTGCCCGTTCATAGTCATAACTGCGCTCGGGTATAGGCACATTGCCTCGCTCTATAATCCTGATATTCCTGCTGGCATCCCTGATGGTGATCATCGCATTCTGGTTAATGATATGGGGTGAAAAAGGAACGTCGATGATGCCGTTCTTGATCGAGTTGAAAACTTTACGCCACAGGGTATCGGCCGGATCATTGAACACCGCCTCCATAACGGCTTGAACCTCGAGCGTCAGGATCTCCTCTTCCTGCTCGTCGACGATAGTGGGAAGGCCGTTCAGAATTCCGAGGCAATACTGGGTATCAGCGACCGTTTTGGCATTCGCTTCCTTGGTGGGAATACCCGTGGCCTCTTCCCTGGTTTTGGTAATGATCTTGTCCGCGCCGACCATCGAGGCAATCACCGTGGAGAGGTTGATCAACTGCTCGGCAAAATCCTGCTTGCTGGGGAAGGCTCCCATCCACTGGTGGTACACCAGCTGGATCGCCGCATCGGCGCAGTCGATCTCGGCCGCATAGTGTTTTGCCAATTTTCTCAACACCGCGCCGGTAACGATATCCTGGTTCATAGACCCCTGCTGGGCGAAGGACACCGAGAAGGATTCCACCCCCTCTTCGAGAGAGAGCAGCATCTCCAGCAGCTGGATAACAATGGTGATGGCCGGTGGCACCAGGGTGGCTGTGAGCGGCCCGAATGACTCCCGATTTATTGGCATGTTCAGCCGCGAATAGTTGGCGCAGACCCGCTCGACATACTTCCAGTACAACAGGGCCTTATCCAGGGGGAAATTCTTTGAATAGGGCAAGAGGTAGGTAATAGGCCCCCCTTCTATCTCGAAAATCCCGGAGGCAATAGCGGTTTCGATAAGCAATCGGGCGTCGGGTGTGCCGTGCCTCAGGCTCACCGGCTTATTGAAGTGGGTGATCATCTTGCGGGTAGTTCGGTAGCCATGGGTCACCAACGGGTAGCCATTGAGCATATCCATGTCATTTTCTTCGCTGAGGCGAAGCATTTTCTTTGCAGTTGCGTAATCGTTCAGCCGGGTGTTGGAGTCAATCGTCAACGGCAGGACATCGACATTGGCATCGACAAACGACTCGTACAGGGCGTATTGCTGCCGATAGGTAGGAAAACCGCCTCTGGGCTGAACCAGCATTCTGCTTTTGTTTTTAAAGTGGTGGGATATAAAGAGGTCCTTGCTGGCATTGGTGACAAATTCCGTAGCCTCGGCAAAGTCAAAAGCATCCACGTACTCGTTGCTAAGAATGATTTCTCTTTCTTCTTGCAGCAAACTCATGACTGGCTTCTCTCTTCAAGAAAAGCGGCCAGCGAATCAAGCCCGGTATTGAGGTCCACCTGGTGACATACCAGGTCGAAGCCATAGTTCTTGTATCGCGCCACGATATCCTCGGTATTCCCGCTGCCGACTACCAGATTTCCACCGATCATCATGACGAGGTCATCCAGAGTTTTGTAATTAGCCTTGAGCAGCCTGACCTCACGGCCCCAGCCCTCCGCTTCACCGTTGAGGGAAGATATCACCAGCGCATCAGCGCCGGTTTCCACCGCCGCATCGAAAAACTCCTCGAGATGCGTATTCACCCCAAGGTTAAACACTTCATATCCCCTGGCCTGCAGGGAAAGATCAATGAGCCTGTTCGCCACAACGTGGATGTCGTTGCCCACTACGCCTGTTACGACCTTCATTTCACCTTCATATTCAGTATGTTAATGGAGCCGCTCTATCCCCTGGCTACCTCGGGCCCAGCGTCAGAACGCCAGCCATACTCCGGCCCCAGCCTATCCGACCGGGTACGCGGACGCCCATGATACAGGGTTGGGCCGGGGATTCCTGCTTTCCGGTCTTACGCCTGAACGCGGTCTTTGCGCCCCGGTCTTTAAGACACGAAAGCGCAATAATATCAAATGCTTATCAAAAGCGGAACGATGGTGCTAGAATGCCGGCCGATACGATTGAGAGGGACCCATCGATGATGTTTTTTACCGCGGATATCTGTGACGAGCACAGTGACAGCGTAGCTGTACTGGAGGCCGGGTACAGCAACTACGGTGGCGCGGACAAGTGCCAGGGTGAAGTCGTCACCCTGAAACTGGACCGGAACAATTCAGACCTGATCCCCCTGCTGAGAGACGTCGATGGCACGGGAAAAGTCGTCGTCGTCGACGTGGACCAGGCCTACTATGCCGTGGTGGGTGAAAATCTGATGAAATTCGCGCACCAGAACAACTACGCGGGCATTATCGTCAACGGTTACATCAGGGACAGCCTTCAGATCAGGAACATTCCCGTCGCCCTGTATGCCCTCGGTACCTGCCCGCGAAAATACCTCCCCGCCACCACCGGCGAACAGGATGTGCCACTGGTTTTTGGGGGAGCTGAATTTAATAGCGGCGACTACCTGTACGCCGACACCGACGGTGTGATTGTCGCCGCGGAGAAAATTGCCTAGCGGCTGCAGGTACTGACAACTTAAATATCATAGCCCAGTAGAAATCCACTAATTCCTCAAGGGACACAGACTTGCCACAAAGTGTGTGTCCCCCGCAGTCTGCCCCCATTTGGGTCTGTCCCCAGATTTCCAGATTACTAACTGCCGGCAAAATTCCCGTCTCTGACAAAAGGATTGTGTCGCCGCTCATCGCCGAAGGTGGAAGCGGGTCCATGTCCGGGAAAAAACTGGACATCGTCTCCCAGGGGGAAGAGTCTTTCGCGGATGGAATGCAGCAGGTCCTGCTGATTGCCACCCGGAAAATCGCTGCGACCGATAGAACCGTGAAACAGGACATCCCCGACGACAGCCCGGCGCCCGGCGGCGTCGTAGAAAACAACATGGCCGGGGGTATGACCCGGTGCGTGGATGACCTGTAGTTTATCGTTACCCACCTCGACCGTATCGCCATCTTCCAGCCACCGGTCCGGCTCGAAAGCACTCGACTCGCCGAAGCCGAATTCACTGGCCTGCTCGGCCAGTTGATCGATCCAGAACTTGTCGCCGCACTGGGGTCCCTCGATTGGCAGCTTCAACCGTTCCGCCAATTCGAACACGCCCCCGGCATGATCGATGTGGCCATGGGTGACCAGGATTTTCTCCACGATTACACCGGCCTCCTCGATTGCCGCCAGTATCCGCTCGATATCACCCCCGGGATCTACCACGGCAGCACGGTTGCTTTGCTCACAGATCAGCAGCGAGCAGTTCTGCTCGAAAGCGGTGACGGGTATTACAATAACTTTCACACAGATATCCTCGATAGCGCAAGGCAAGGAATTCTACAGAATCAATTGCATAAACGGGACAGATTTATTGTAAAAAATTATGGTGACACCCGATAGCCGGCCCCGCTCAGTAATCAAAACGACTAGGTGCCGGGTTTATCCGTTTGGGAAAGTGTCTGTCCTTCGTAGATTACTATTTCGGCTCAATGATAGTGACCACTCCACGTGAGTCTTTAGTAGTTGGATTACTGTAACTATGGTGGATGTTTCCCCCAAAGCTTGCGCTGTCTCCTGTTAATAAATGAATTTTTTCTCCCCCGGCTTCCAGAATTACCTCACCTTCGAGTATATGTAGGTATTCTTCGCTTCCAGGCGGGTGAGGTTTCCCCTGATAACAGGAGTTTGCTTTTATGCTGAAAACGTTCTGTAAAAAATGATGGTTATTTGCGGCAGAGACCTCAGTCGAATAATAAATGTGATCATTCGATTCAATTTTTCGCATATCTTTTTGTTTTAACAGCCTTATGCGTTGATGGTTTTCAACTACTAACTCATCGATACTCACTTTTAGCGCACAGGCAATTTTATGCACCACCGCCAGGCTCGGATTGGCGTCATCTTTTTCAATTGTTGCCAAAGTTGCTCGTGAGACATGCGCCAAAGCGGCTAGTTGCTGCTGGGTTAAGTTACGCTCGCCGCGGATTGCCCTTATCCGGGTTCCTACTAGATTAATAATCAAGATATAGCTCCAAATTATTGTTGACCTGAAAACATTTTTGTTGGTATATTATACATCATCGACATGCCAAAACTAACTATTAAACCCAGGGATACTGAAAATGAGCGTATTAGTCACTAAACAAGCACCAGAAGCTAAATCAATGGCGGTTATGCCGGATAACTCTTTTTCCGAGATATCATTATCGGATTATAAGGGGAAATATGTGGTCCTGTTTTTCTACCCCCTGGATTTCACTTTTGTCTGCCCGTCGGAAATTATTGCCTTTGACCACCGCTTACAGGAATTCAGGGATCGCGGGGTTGAAGTTATCGGCGTTTCTATTGATTCACATTTCAGCCATTTGGCCTGGAAAAATACGGCCATCAATGATGGTGGTATTGGCAATGTTCAATTTCCTCTAATTGCCGATATCGATAAATCCCTCACTACAGCATTTGATGTTTTAACCGCCCCTGGAATTGCACTGCGGGGTTCTTTCCTGATTGATAAAGATGGCATCGTGCAGCATCAGGTTGTCAATAATCTACCACTGGGAAGAAATATTGATGAAATGCTGCGTATGGTTGACGCCTTACAATTTACTGAAGAGCACGGTGAAGTCTGCCCCGCTGGTTGGTCAAAAGGTAAGGAAGGAATGAAGGGTACAACCGAGGGTGTTGCTCAATATCTAACCGATCATGCTGATGATCTTTAATGGAGGGCATTTAATATGAAGCACGAGTTACCCCCACTACCTTATGCCTTAGATGCTCTCGAACCACATATCTCTTCGGAAACTCTAGAGTTTCATCATGGCAAACATCATCAAACATATGTGACAAATCTGAACAATCTGCTTGCAGATTCAGAATTTGAAGACGAGTCACTGGAAGACATAGTCGCAACCTCAAGTGGAGGCATTTTTAATAATGCCGCACAGGTATGGAATCATAGTTTTTACTGGAACTGCTTAAGCCCAAATGGAGGTGGTATGCCGGAGGGTAAACTGGCCGCGGCCATTACAGAAAAATTTGGTTCATTCGATGATTTCAAAGCTGCTTTTGCTCAAACCTGTATCACTACTTTTGGTTCAGGCTGGGGTTGGCTTGTATCAAATACGGATGGAAGCCTGGAACTTGTCAGTACCAGTAATGCCCAAACCCCGTTTACATCAGGGCAAACCCCGCTACTAACCTGCGATGTTTGGGAACATGCATACTATATTGATTACAGAAATGCTCGACCCCAGTACCTGGAAGCATTCTGGAATTTAGTCAACTGGGATTTTGTTGCCGGAAACTTCGAGAAGTAATACCAGTAACGCGTTACTTAACATATGACCTATCCCGGAAAATTCACACTAATGCACGATCTCGCTTGTCTATTGATCCCACAAGAAATATTTACCCTCAAGGGGCACCAAGGCCCTCAGTCGCTCGTAATCACTGATACGTTTAGCGGGCCGACGGGAGTACGGCGTATCACAGTGCGCTTTAGGGCGTCCGCACGACTGCATGGATGTTGTGGGCGGCATTCCGTCGGCCGGCGTCCCGGCGGTCCGACGCTTCGGGCAATTGCCGAGTAGGAAATCGGTGAGCGATGCGGGTTAAAACCCTGCTAAAAAAAAGTGCTCACCGGGGGTGAGCACACGTCGAGGAGACTGGATAAGCAGGCTGTTACGGTTATTTACTACGCCGCTTAATTGGCGTCATCGACCCCGCGTTCTTCGAGCAATGTGGTCAACCAGTCCGGATCCATTTCCGGCACCGAAGACAACAACAGGTCAGTATAAGCATGATGCGGTGGCGTAAACATCTCGTCTTTGGGGCCTTGCTCAACCACCTTGCCGTATTGCATGACCACCACTTCGTCGGCAATCGAGCGAACGGTTGCCAGATCGTGGGTAATGAACATGTAGGAAAGATTCAGCTCGGTTTGCAGCTTGTCCAGCAAACGCAATATGCCTTCGGCAACCAGTTGATCGAGCGCGCTGGTCACCTCGTCACAAATGATAAAGGTCGGCTCCGCCGCCAGCGAGCGCGCGATTCCGATACGTTGCTTCTGACCACCCGACAACTCCGGCGGATAGCGGTTGTAGTACTTGGACGGATCGAGTTCGATCAAATCGAGTAACTCGTCAACCCGGTTTTTCAGATCCGCATGTTGTAAGCCACTATAGAATTGCGCCGGGCGGCCGATGATTTCACATATCTTGACCTTGGGGTTCAACGCGGTATCCGCCATTTGATAAATCATCTGCGCCTGGCGTAACTGATCCTTGGTTCGATCCCGGTAGTCGGGTGGCAAGGTTTCTCCCTGGAACAATATCTCGCCTTTAGACGGCGGCAACAATCCGGTAATACAGCGTGCGACCGTCGACTTGCCCGAGCCTGATTCACCCACCACGGCAACCGTCATACCCTTAAAAATATCGAAGGAAACATCATACAACACCGGGGTATCGCCATAGGAGGCATCGACATTCTTAACCGATACCAGCGCGGTATCATCAGATGGCCGCGGCTTTTGATCGCGCTTGAAATCGCGTACCGCCCACAGCGACTTGGTATAATCGTCCTGTGGGTTTTCCAGCATGGAGCGCGTATCCGCTTCCTCGACCTCGTCGCCTTTCAGCAACACTTTAATGACGTCAGCCATCTGCGCCACCACGGCGAGGTCATGCGTAATGTAAAGCGCCGCGGTATTGAATTGGTCGACAATATCCCGGATAGCCGATAACACTTCGATCTGCGTGGTCACGTCGAGTGCGGTGGTCGGCTCGTCGAATATGATCAGATCGGGGCGACAAGCCATCGCCATCGCCGTCATCGCCCGTTGTAACTGCCCCCCGGAAACCTGGTGCGGGTAGCGAAATCCAATTTCCCTGGGATTGGGCAGGCGCAGGCGCTCGTACAGTTCCATCGCATCCTCCTGGCTTTCCAGGCGTTTCTTGATG
>JAAEPH010000532.1 GCA_024232855.1 Gammaproteobacteria bacterium | reverse complement strand
CTTGCACATCATCGCGCAGGGCTTTGGATTCACAAGGGATTTTCTGAAGGAGCGGAATAACAGTGCGTAACCCGCCTGAAGAAAATCCCTTGTGGATTCAAAGAACAAGCGAGGGCCCGCCATCCTGGTGAGATATGCGGGTTAGCTTCAATAATGACAAGGTAAAGGCTCACCTTGCCGGTATTGCCTACCGTTCCAGGGACAGGCTATTCACCTGTCGCGGTCGCCGCGGTGACAGCCGATTGGAGCTTAAGTAAGCGGCATTCGGGTCTTACCCCGTTGATTCACTGGCTTCGCCACCATTGCTGGAAGGCTTCCTCGGTGAACGAAAGAACACCCCCGAGTTCACCGGTCCGTTCCTGCCAGACAGGCAAGGCGGCTTCGGAAACCGAAATCAATAGCGGTATACCCGCGACGATAGTCTGCAGTATTTCATCGATCAAACCCTTACCGTTTTGTTCCAGTTCGCCAAATTTATCCACCACCACCAAATCGACACCGTCGCTGATGGCTTTACTGATAATACCGGTGGTCCCTGCAAGGGCGGCAACATCCAGACCACAGTCACCGTCGTTCGTCACGGGGCGGGTTATGGGGATGCGGCGATTGTTTGAAACATCGATGGCGTTGAGCCCTGTAATTGCTCCTTCCGAATTAAGCAGCCCTTCCTGGAGAACCCCTCCGATACGTGTGTTCAGTGACTTTTGCTTCTCAACGAATTTGTAAAGCGCCACTCTGTCACCGGTATCCGGTGTGTAAACTGCTGCGGCGAAAGCTGCGTCTAACTCCATGGTAATTCCCTCGTATTGCTAACGTCTCGGACGGCATGATAAAAATGGCAACTATTCAAGGATGCGCCGGGACAATTTGTTACTCTTGATGAGTGTCAATCAACCACCGAAGATCGCCACTCACTTTAAGGGGCATGAATCTCCGTTTGGGGCGCGAAATCGCTCCTGCCATATCAGCGCCATGTAACGGATGAAGTGGGTTGCCGGTTATCTGTAATATGCACTGGTGTGTTTCCTATTCAAAACCTGGCAGCGCAATCCGGAGAACATACACCGGCCCTGGCTCATTTTCCAGTGGGTTCGGACATTTGACCGGCATATCGCTAGGTAAATCGGTGAGATATCCGGGTTAATTGCACCGAAAAATCAGAATGCTACGCCGATTGAATCCACCACCACTCCCGGACATTGAATATATGGGTTTTTCCGGGTGTTACCGTACTCTCATGCCCTGTATCGTGACCGTGCAGGGTTTTACTCTACAAGCAGGACAACCTCCGCAAAAGGCATATCCATAACTTACCTGGCAGGCCATAGATGTATTAAAATACGCCTCATCCTGTAAACACCGGGGAGAAGAATGATCACCATAAGTACTGGATTAGTTATCTGGACTCTGGTCCATTTGTTCCCGTCCGTGTTTCCAGACAAGCGACAAAAGTTAATTTCACGAATTGGTAATAATCCTTATCAGGGACTGTTTTCGATATTAATCATTGCGAGTCTGGTACTGATCGTCTTTGGCTGGCGCAATACTGTACCTGCTCAAGTCTATTTGCCTGTCGAACAACTTCGATTGCCGTCCGTATTATTGACAGTGGCGAGCTTTATTTTGATCGTAGGGGCAAACTTTCCAGATACTCGTTTAAAGTTAATATTTCGCCATCCGCAACTCACCGGCGTTTTAGTCTGGGCTGCTGCCCATTTGTTGATGAATGGCGACAATCGTTCCCTGCTCGTGTTTTCAGTTATCGGTCTCTGGTGTGCGGTCACAATGCTCACCATTAATCGACGTGATGGCGAGTGGCAAAAACCAGAAAAGACAGCCGGGTGGGGCCAGGAAGTAATAATGGGAGCAATCGGTGTGATAGTTGCCGCTATTGCGATTTATTTTCATCAATACCTGTCAGGCATAGCCCTTCTAAGTTAATAAGCGGTTATACAATTTGCCTTGAGCGATATAGATGCGAAATTCATTTCACCTTCCTGGCCCCTCCATCGCCGGCCGATCCCATATATAAATTGATTAATGAGCATCTGCTACTTGAAATATAATTAACCAAACCAGCTTCCGGAACGAAGCAGCCTATGATACTTCCCAAAGCGTATCGGGAAATGGGACAATCACGGTTGATTTAATCCAAACCAACAAATCATTACATTAGGAGACATCATGGAGAATCTCGGCACCTGGATCTCGGAAAATGCGGCCACATGGGGAGTACAGATCGGAATCGCGATCGCGATTTTCGTGGTCGGTAAAATCATCGCCCGCCAGATCAGCAAGCTGATCCAGAAAGGGATGCAGCGCGCCGGCAGCGACCCGATACTGGTCAGCTTCATCGGCAATGTCAGCTACGTCATACTGCTGGTGGCGGTGGTGCTCGCCGCCATCGATTCGCTCGGCGTCAACGTAACCTCGCTGATGGCTATCCTCGGCGCCGCCGGTCTTGCCATAGGCCTGGCATTGAAGGATTCGCTATCGAATTTCGCGGCCGGCGTCATGATCATCATCTTTCGCCCGTTCAAGATCGGTGATTACATCACGGCAGGCGGTACTGCCGGCGTGGTCGACGAAATCGGCCTGTTCGCGACCTTGATGCACACGCCCGATAACCAGCGCATTATCGTGCCGAACTCATCCATCATAGGCGGCAACATCACCAACACCAGCGCCCTGCCGACGCGCCGCATCGATCTTGTGTTCGGCATCGGCTACGACGACAACATCGGCCAGGCGCGCGATATCATCATGTCCGTGATCGAAGCCGACGAGCGCATTCTCGCCGACCCCGCGCCCACGGTCGCGGTCGCGGAGCTCGCCGACAGCAGCGTCAATCTGAACGTGCGTCCGTGGGTTGAATCGGCGGATTACTGGACGGTGCGTCCCGACCTGCTCGAGACCATCAAGGTCAGGTTCGACGAGGCTGGAATCACCATTCCCTATCCGCAACAGGACGTTTACATGCACGAGGTCAAGGCGCCAGGCTAACCATGCGCGGCCGCACAAATCGACGGATTTAGCGACGGGTGACGCAGAAAAACAATCGGCGTATTCTTGTCGGTACAATAATTATTGCAAACGAGGTAGATCATGAACCTTGAGCGGGTTGTTTTTGGGTTTGTCATTATTCTGGCGTTAAGCTTCACCTTCGCTTTCGTGCTGGGCGATATCGACAAAACCAGCCATCACAGCGTGTGGATACTGACGATTGCAATCCTGGTCAACCTGATCGCGACCGGCCTCAAGCTGGGCGATCGATCCCAGGTCGGGGCGCTGCTGCTGGCGGGAAGCCTGGTAGCCGATGTGCTGCTGATCACGGCGCGCATCATCTGGATCACCGCCGAAAACGAGACCGCGATCGGGCCCAGCCGCGAGGCGATGGTGAACATCGTGTCGCTCGCCGGCGGCGCCCTGCTAGCCAGCATCGTCACCGTGATCATCCTCATCGGCGATACCGTGATCTCCCGCCGTTAGCGGCATTCCATGGCCGTCACCTCAGAACTTGACCGGGTTTCGATGGTGGTCCTGCGCTACATGCGCGGGCCGGTGTTCGTCCTCATCGTCGTTTATGCCATCGGAATTACCGGCATGGCGCTCATTCCCGGTCACGACGCCGACGGCAATGTCGTCTACATGAACCTGTTTCATTCGTTTTACTTCTTCACCTATACCGCAACCACCACCGGCTTTGGCGAGATACCGGGCGAGTTTTCCGACGAACAGCGCCTGTGGGCCATACTCTGCGTCTACATGGGCGTGGTCGCCTGGTTGTACGCGATCAGCTCGATCTTTCGCCTGATGCAGAACCCACATTTCCTGCTGGCGCTGAACGAGCACCGATTCGCCCGGAAGGTACGGCGCATTCACCTTCCGTTTTATATCATCTGCGGCTTCGGTGACACCGGCAGCCTGCTCGCGCGCGGCCTCAGCGAACACTGGTTGCGCGCGGTCATCATCGACAAGGATCCGGAACGCATCAAGGCACTCGGGTTGCGGGATTATCGCGTGTCCATGCCCGGCCTGTGCGCGGACCCGAGCGCGCCCAAGTACCTCGTAGATGCCGGTGTGCGCATGTCCAGTTGCATGGCGGCGATCATCCTCACCGTCGATGACGAGGCCAACGTACGCATCGCGGTCATGACGAGACTGTTGAACCCCGATATCCACATCCTCTGCCGATCGACCTCGAAGCGGCACATCGAACACCTGCGCTCGCTCGGTAATGTCACCATCATCAATCCCTTTGAAATCTTCGCGCAGCTGTTGAGTATGGCGATTACCGCGCCACGCCTGCACAACCTGAATTCCTGCCTGGTGCACAATCCGAGGGTCAAACTGGGACAGCCGGTGGTATTACCAACCGGTAACTGGATTATTTGCGGGTACGGGCGCATGGGGCGCTGGCTGTATCGGCATTTCGTGTTGAACGGGATCAGGCCGGTTATCATCGACCCCCAGGCCGGCCATGTCGAGGGAGCGGAGCAGGTGATTCCGCGTCACGCCAATCGCGAATCCCTGCAACAGGCGGGCCTCGAAAACGCCGCGGGCGTGGTTGCCGGTACCGACAATGATCACGATAATCTCAGCATACTGATGTGCGTGAATTCCCTGAATCCCGATATCTTCACCATCGCGCGTCAAAACCGGCATGAAAATCAGATCGGCTTCGATGGCGCCAACGCGAACCTGGTGCTGCAATCCAGCCTGACCACGGCGCGGCGGGTGCTCAAGCACCTGATCTCACCACAGGTGCAGATGTTTCTCGATTACCTGCGCGACCAGGGTGAAGATATCTGCGAACAGACGGTGCTACGCCTGCACGCAACCATCGGCGACCAACGGTCACATATGTGGCACAGCATCATTCACGACCAGGAAGCCGCCGCGATTACCGAGTACCTGCGCAATGGCAATTCCTTGACCCTGGGAGAGCTGCGCAGGGACCCGCACCAGCTCGACAGCACCATCCCGGCTTTGCCCTTCACCATCCGCCGTCACGGTGAATGCATGATGCTGCCGGCGGATAGCGAGAACGTCATGCTCGGCGACGACATCCTCTTCTGCGGCACCGAAGAGGGTGAAAACCTGCTGCTGGCGACCATGAACAATGTCTATACCCTCGACTACCTGATCAGTGGGCAGGACAAGCCGAGGGGTTACCTGTTCCGCTGGCTGGGACAACGCGGTCAGCGCCAATCGGTGAGCGATGCGGGTTAATGGGGAGCAACCCAGAAACAGGAAGAAACCAGGGCAAAAATCAAAATAAAATTATCGCCAGACGCATGCAATCGGACAAGATGGACGCTACACACCCATTTTGCCGGTGATGCCGGGTGTTATGAAAGTTTGCAACGAGAAAGACTAAATGTCCGATATAAATATCCATTTCAGTAGAGAAGAGTTTGCCCAGCGCCAGGACCGCGTGCGTAGCAGAATGAACGTGCAAGGCCTGGACGGTCTTTTACTTTTTAAAATTGAAGATATGTACTGGCTCACGGGTTACGACTCGGACGGCTTTTCAATTTTCGGGTGTATGTTTATCGGAACGGATGGGCAATTGACTCACCTGGCGCGCCCAGCCGATCTTGGCAACGTTTCGTATTCTTCAATTTGCGAAGATGTACGAGTGGCTCCAGACTCCAGGAACACGAATCGAGCCGAACAAATCAGGGGGTTGCTGGACTCGCTGGGAATGCAGGGTAAGAGGATTGGCATCCAGGTCGATACCATGGGAATAACACCTCGACTATTTCTGCAAATCAAGAGTTCACTCGATAGCTGGTGCGATCTGGTCGTGGTCCCTGATTTCATTCGGGAGCTGCGACTAGTCAAGAGTTCACAAGAACTCGCCTATATTCGCAAAGCGGGTGAAATAATGGACATAGCGCTGGAGAAGACGCTCGAGGCGACGTTTGCAGGGGCGTTCGAAGGAGATATTTACGCCACATTTTATGACACATTATTCCGGCTTGACGGAGATTTGCCTGCTCATATTCCCCCTCTGGGTAGCGGCAGGTCCGCATTAAATTTGCGATACACAACCGGGCGAAAACATGTCCTGGAAAATGATCAGGTGACTCTTGAACTCGGGGTTGCCTATCGTCACTATCATGCAGCAAGTATGTGTGTAGTGTTGACTGGCCCCAGGATTAATGATCGCCATTTAAAAATGCACGCGGTCAGCGTCGCTGCTCTGGATGCGGTGCAATCGATTCTGCGCCCGGGAACCACGGTCGGTGAAATATACGACAAGTACCGAAGCACACTTGAAGATAATGACGAGAAACAAGCTGTGTTGACGGTTTGCGGATATACGATGGGCGCCGCCTGGCCTCCGACCTGGATGGAACAACCCATGATTTATGAAGAGAATCCGGTTGTGCTTAAGGAAAACATGTCATTTTTTACGCATATGATACTGAATGATCGTGAAACCGGACTGTCGATGGCCGTAGCCGAGCAGGCAATTATTACCGGGGGCGCACCGGAAATAGTTACTCATGTCCCGCGAACACCGATAATAAAGAATCAGGAGTAATCTGTAGTATCAAGCGTTTAATGGGAGTAGCTGTTGCTCCATGCCCTGCTCGACCCGGGGGTAGGACAAGATTGATTTCCGTGATATACAGGGTATCTTCTGCTTCGAATTCAGGGTCGGCATAGCCGCGATAATATAAAACCCCGGTTTAAGGATTAATACGCAATGGCTCAAAAATTAACCCAGGCGCCTGGCGCAACCCGTGGCACTTTTCTTGATTTCCCCCTGGTAACGGACCTCGATAACTTCGAGGCGGATATTGCCATTCTCGGAGTCCCTTTCGGGATGCCTTATGAACCGTCGGCGATGGCAAACGACCAGAGCAGGGCGCCGGATGCCTTACGCCAGGCGACCAACCCTGCCGACAGCGCATATACCAGCCCTGCCGGCAGCACATATACCAGGAATCATTTCGATTGGGACCTGGGCGGGCTCCTGCTTGATGGATGCGACCTCAAGGTAGTCGATTGCGGCAACGTTACCGCTGACATGAACGATCACAAAGAACATTACCGTCGTGCCGAGCAGGTCGCGAGAAAAATTTTCAGTACAGACACGACTCTTATCACGCTTGGCGGTGATCATGGGGTTCCGATTCCAGTGATGCGCGCGCTTGAGGTTCATGGCACCCCGATAACCCTGGTTCATGTTGATGCCCATCTGGACTGGCGTCATGAAATCAACGGTGAAACAGAGGGTTATTCCAGTCCGATTAGACGTGCCTCGGAAATGCCGTGGATCGACAACATCGTGCAGCTCGGCATGCGCGGCATCGGAAGCGCTCGTGCCGGCGAGGTGGATGACGCCAGGGCCTATGGCGCCAGGATTATCAGCGCGTATGAAATACACGATATCGGCATCAACGCGGTGCTCGACCAGATACCAGACAGTGGCCCCTATTACCTGACCATTGACGCGGACGGTATCGATCCCACCATCATGCCAGCGGTAATGGCGCAAACCCCTGGCGGATTGAATTGGGTACAAATTCGAAAACTGATTCACGGCCTGGTCCATAAGGGACAGGTGCTGGGCATGGATCTGGTCGAAATCGCCCCGATCCACGATGTTGGAAACATTACCATGGTTCACGCTGAACGATTGATCTGCAATTTCATCGGAGCCACCGTGCGGGCCGGATATTACCGCTCGAGTCCGAACCGGGAGTAATCCAAAACTGATGCCTATCACAAAAACCAGCAGTACAGTCAAAAAGCGATAAAAAGTAAAAAGGGGACGGAGGGATTAATTTCTAATCCCTCCGCCCCCTTTTACCTGTTCATTTAACCCGGAAATTTCAAAAATTTGCGCGAATATCGCGCAGGCCATTGTTTACAAAAAGAAATGGGATTTCACAAGGAAATATCCGAAGGAACCTCGTATCAGTGATTACGAGTGACTGAGGATATATTTCTTGTGGAATCAATAGACAAGCGAGATCGTGCATTAGTGTGAATTTTCCGGGTTAAATGATTCCTTAGCAATCAAAATTCTCTATCCCTGACCCGGTGACATCCGCTGCGGGCGCAATTCTTGTTTTGCGCGACGGTACCGTTTTCGCCGCCAATGTGCTTGTCTTTGCGTTTGAAATCATTCGCGTGACAGGCGGCGCAGAAAGGCTGGTATCGGGAATAGGGCCACGGAATAGTAGCGCTTATTACATTGCCGTGGCAGCCGTTACAGCCTGGATCCCTGCGGTGATTACCGGGATAGTTCCCCTGCGGGCTATGGCTGAAGCTGGCTGGCGCCCAGCCATTGGTGGCATGGCACAGGTCACATTGTTCGGTCGTGTTCAAATGCCCCCCGGTTTGGAGGTCGCGCCGCCGCCGGGAGAGTGACAGCTGTCGCAGTTACCGGCACTGCCGGCATCGTGGGTCCAGCTGCCGCCGGCGAAGGTAGATGTGGTATGACAGGAGGAACAGTCGCGACTGGTCGCAATATGGGCCGGCACGGCATCCGCCATACCAATCGCCGTATTACCATCGTGGCAGGAAGCGCAATTTTTGACGATGCCGGTATGATCGAAGCTTGCCGGCACGAAGCCGCTGGGAGAATGACAGACCCCGCAATCCTGGTTGGTGTCGATATGATTGTTTTTCTTGGGCGTGGCGAAACCAGCGTCATGACAGGGTGCGCAGTTATCCACGATACCGGTATGATTGAACACCGCCGGCGCAAAGCCGCCGCCGGCCACGTGACAGGTACGACAATCCTCGGTGGTTACGACGTGGCGAGCACGGCGGGGTCGGTTGGGCGTTCGGGACTAACGGTGGCCACGACAAGCTGAATCGCGCGCCGGCTGTAAAGGCCCCCGG
>JAAEPH010000531.1 GCA_024232855.1 Gammaproteobacteria bacterium | reverse complement strand
GCTGCCTTTTTGGTCGCTGCCTTCCTGGCGGCAACCTTTTCGCTCGCTGCCTCTTCAGCAACGGCGTCATCGCCAGCGGCGGCTTCGCCTGCCGTTTCAGCATCCGCCGGCGCGGCTTCGGCTTCCCCTGCAGCATCCGCCGGCGCGGCTTCGGCTTCCCCTGCAGCATCCGCCGGCGCGGCTTCGGCTTCCCCTGCAGCGTCAGCGACCTCGGCCTCGGCTTCGGCGGCGGCCGCTTCAGCGGGCGCATCCTCGGTCTTGTCCTCCGCGCTGGCCGGCGCCTTGGCCGCTGCTTTCTTCGACGTAATCTTGACCGAGGATTTGACAACAGGCGTGGCCTCGTCATCAATTTCGATCAACTCGGCTTCGCCCACCGCGGTGACGATGCTCTGCTTACCATCGAGCACGGCATCGGCGATCATGCGCGTGTAAAGCTTGATCGCGCGCATCGAATCGTCATTGCCGGGCACGATGTACTCGATGTTATCGGGTGAGTTGTTGGTATCGACGATACCGACGACCGGAATGCCGAGTTTGGCGGCTTCCTGTACCGCGATTTTCTCATAGCCGACATCGATCACGAACAATACGTCGGGCAAACCGCCCATTTCCTTGATACCGCCAAGGGTTTTCTCGAGCTTGTTCTGCTCGCGCGACAGATTCAGGATTTCCTTCTTGTTGATTTTTTCGTAGCTGTTGCTGGCGGCCATGTCCTCGAGTTCCTTGAGGCGCTTGATCGAAGCGCGCACGGTACGGAAGTTGGTCAACATGCCGCCGAGCCAGCGGTGGTTGACGAAAGGCATGCCGCAGCGCTGCGCCTCTTCCTTCACCGAATCGCTGGCGGCGCGCTTGGTGCCGACAAACATGATCTTGCCTTTCTGGGATGCAACCTTGCCGAGATAATTAACCGCGTCCTTACACATGGGCATGGTTTGGTCGAGGTTGATGAGGGGAATCGTGTTGCGCTCACCGAAAATAAAGGGAGCCATTTTAGGATTCCAGAAACGGGTTTGATGGCCGAAATGCACGCCCGCTTCCAACATTTCACGCATGGTGACGTTAGACATAAGTTTCTCCAGATGTCTGCTGGATAGTCCTGCAATTAGCTGTGATTGGGACTATCCCGGGTTAAGCCTCCACATACCCGACGCCTACGACCTGCTCTCTGGTAAAATGCAGGCACCCATAAGCGCGTTATGGCATGTGTGTGTCGTTTAAAACAGCGGTTTTTCCGATGTTCAGTTTAATTTTGCCTTACTGTTGCCGAAGGCGCGCGCTTTATACCATAATCCCGTATTCTCAACAACCAGGTAGCATGAATTTATGGGTGTTTCGATCAAAACCAGTGAAGAAATCGACAAAATGCGCGTTGCCGGGCGTCTCGCGGCGGACGTGCTGAAAATGATCGAAGCCCATGTCGAGCCCGGGGTTACCACCCGGCAGCTCAACGATATCTGCCATGACTTCATGATCAACGAGCAATCCGTGGTTCCGGCACCATTGAATTACCGCGGCTTTCCGCGTTCGATCTGCACCTCGGTCAATCACGTCGTTTGCCACGGCATACCGGCGGACAAAAAACTCAAAAACGGCGATATCATCAACATCGATATCACCGTAATCAAGGATGGCTATCACGGTGATACCAGTCGCATGTTCATGGTCGGCAAGCCGACGGTGCAGGGTAAGCGCATTACCCGCATCGCCTACGAATGCATGAAAATCGGCATTGAAATGATCAGGCCGGGCATACACCTGGGCGATATCGGTAACGCCATCCAGCAGCACGCCGAAAAGCATAACTGCAGCGTAGTGCGCGAGTATTGCGGGCACGGTATCGGCAAGCTGTTTCACGAGGATCCCCAGGTACTGCATTACGGCAAGCCGCACACCGGCCTGCTGCTCGAACCCGGCATGACCTTTACCGTGGAGCCGATGATCAATCTCGGCGGGCGACAGGTCAAACTGCTGCCCGATGACTGGACCGTGGTAACCAAGGACCACAGCCTGTCGGCACAATGGGAACACACCAACCTGGTAACCGATCACGGGTACGAAATACTGACACTGCACCCCGAGTACGGAATCTGACGCCATGAGTGCAGGCATGGACCAGGCCCTGGAACAGGCGTTGAGCGAAGATAAACCGCAGGCGCCGCAAATTGCCGCCGCCCTCGGCGCCGCCCGTGAACGGATTTTCTGCAAATTTGACGAGGGCGTCGCCGTCGAAGCGCTCATCCGCGACTCGTCGGCGCTGATCGACCAGGTGCTCGTGCCCTGTTTCAGGCATTTTATCGTAGACGATGGCAAGCGCAGCTGCAGCCTGGTCGCGGTCGGCGGTTACGGCCGATCAGAACTGCTGCCGGAGTCGGATATAGACCTGATGATCCTGCTCGATCGCAAACCCGACCGCGCGCGGCAACAACAACTGTCCGGCTTCCTCACCTTCCTTTGGGACATCGGCCTCGAGGTCGGGCACAGCGTGCGCACCGTCAGGGATTGCGTACGCGAAGGCAAGGCCGACATCACCGTGATGACGACGATGATCGAGTCGCGTCTTATGGTCGGTAACCGAGATTTGTACGACCGCTTCCAGCAGGCGATCGCCCCGCGCAAAATCTGGTCGGCGCGCAAATTTTTCGAGGGCAAGCTGGAAGAACAGCACAACCGTCACCTGCGTTTCAACGATACCGCCTATAACCTCGAGCCCAACATCAAGGAAGGCCCCGGAGGGTTACGTGATATTCAGATCATAGGCTGGGTCGCGAAACGGCATTTCGGCGCAAAATCATTCAGGGAACTGGTCGAACACGAATTCATTACCGAGGCGGAGTACCGCCTGCTCGACCAGGGACAGCGGCACCTGTGGCGCGTACGATTCGCCCTGCATCGCATCGCCGGTCGTCGCGAAGACCGGCTGCTGTTTGATTATCAAAAGAAAATTGCCGAGGTATTCGGCTTCGTATCGGGCGAGAACAATCTTGCGATCGAACAGTTCATGCAACAGTACTACCGCACCATAATGGAACTCGAACGCCTCAGTGAAATGCTGTTGCAGATTTTCAAGGAAGAGATCCTGGTCACGGATGCGCAGCGCAAACTCAACCCGATCAACGAGCGTTTCAACCTGCGCAACAATTTCATCGAAGTCGCCCACGCCGATGTATTCAAACAACACCCGCCCGCCCTGGTGGAACTGTTTTTGCTGATCTCGCTCAACGAGACTTGCGAAGGCGTCACCGCCTCGACCATCCGCCTGGTGCGCGAACACCTTTACCTGGTCGACGACGATTATCGCAGTAACGACACCGTCAATCACATCTTCATGCAGCTGATGAGCGCCCCCAACGGCATGACCCACCAGATGCGGCGCATGAATTCCTACGGTTTCCTGGCAGCCTATATTCCCGAGTTCGCGCAGATCACCGGGCGCATGCAATACGACCTGTTTCACGCATACACGGTGGATCAGCACACCATATTCGTGATTCGTAACCTGCGCCGCTTCGCGCTCGACAAACACCAGGACGAGTTTCCTTTCTGTAACCTGGTTTACAGCAAGCTGGAAGATCCCCGTCTGCTCTACCTGGCGGCATTGTTTCACGACATCGCCAAAGGCCGCGACGGCGACCACTCCCTGCTCGGCGCCGAAGACGCGACCCGGTTTTGCGTGCAGCACAAGTTAAACCGCAAGCAGACCCGCATCGTCTCGCAACTGGTGCGCGACCACCTGCTGATGTCGGTGACCGCGCAGCGCAAGGATATCAGCGATCCCGACGTGGTGCGGGATTTTGCGCAGCGCGTGGGCAGCATGAACATGCTCAACTACCTCTACCTGCTCACCGTTGCCGATATCCGCAGCACCAATCCGCAACTGTGGAACAACTGGAAGGACGCGCTGCTCAAGCAGCTCTACCGCGCCACCAAGGCGGTCATCCGGCTCGGCATTGATCACGCCCCGGATATCGACGAGATCATCCAGGAAAACCGCGATGCCGCCTTCGAAGAGATGACCGACCTGCCGTTCAGCGCGCAGCAGATCAATTCGGTTTGCGATCGTGTTCCAGGTGACTATTTTCTGCGTCACCATCCGCTCGAAATCAAATGGCATGTCAACGCCATCCTCGGTAATCCCGATCGATCGAGGCTGGTCAGCATTCGCCAGTCGACCTATACCCGCAATACCAAGGTATTCATTTACGGTGACGAAGCCGCGCACACCTTTTCACAGGTCACCGGCACCCTCGGAGCGCTCGGTCTTGGCATCCTCAACGCCGAGATATTCACCACCCGCGATGACAAGATCATGGATACCTTTATCATCCAGGATCGCAACAACCAGGCGGTAACCGACCCCGATACCATCGCCCTGATTGAGCAACGCCTGCTCAAGGCGCTCGAATCGGATTCGATCTACAAGGGTCAGTACAATACGCGCAAGCCGAGGCAATTAAAGGCTTTCGATCATCCGACCCAGGTTCGGTTCGAACAGGATTACCTCAACGGCCGCACGGTGATGGAGATCAGCGCCATCGATATGCCGGGGCTGTTATCGGTGATCGCCAACGTCATTGCCGAAAAGAATATCAATATCACGCACGCCAAGATTTCGACGCTGGGCGAAAAAATCAACGATATCTTCTACCTCACCACGCCCACCGGTGACGCCATCAGCGACCAGGCGGTGCTGGATACACTGGCAAGCGACATGGTGCAGGCGCTCGAAGCCAAGAAAGCGGCCTGAGAGGGCCCGGACCGATGCAAGACACTCTCGGAAAGCCGATCGACGGCGTGCTCGACGGCGAAAACAATGCCGTCGAATTCGATATCGCCTACCCGGTCAGGGGTGACCTCTGCGAGGCCACCGAGCAATTGCGGCGGAAACACGGCGACGAGCTGTTACTACTGCCGATGTCGGCCACCTCAAGTGGCGGCGGTATCTTCCAGAACGCCGGCAATGCCGATGCGATGGTCGTCGGATTGCGCTTCGATGCTCCGCCGAATCCACGCCTGCGCCGTGAACCGGTTGCCGACCTGCGACGCCTTCAACAGGACGAAATCGTCATCGACCGGAAGCACCAGCAGATCAGCGCCGGCGCCGCGATCACGCTCAACCAGTTGAATCGCGCTCTCGCCGATGAACTGGGGCATCAATACAAGGTTCCCGGTGCGGACTTGACCAGCTACATGTACGCGGCCGTCGGCGCGACATTCATGACCGGCGGCATGGGCCCGCAACGCCGCTATTTCAGCGACAGCGTGGTCGAGGCGGCGATATACGACGGTGAGGGCATCAACAACGTATGCGGCGAAGCACTGCAGGGCTATGCCGGTACCTATGGCTGGAGCGGCATCGTCTGCGCCCTGCGCTGTCGCTATTGCCGCTTCCCGGCCAACGAAATTGCATTCGCGCTGCCGGTGTCGAGCGACGCGGCACGACTGGCGCGACTGCTGGCTCACCTCGCCCCCTACGCATACCTCGATCTAAACCCGGACAAAGTCGTTTCACGGGCAGGTAGCGATGGAATGATTCTCGGCATTGAACACGTCAGTTGCGATTCGATGCGACCCTTGCTAGCCCGGTCCGGCGATAACCCGGCACGGAAACGGGGACTCGATTTACAGCAAAAATGCAGGGCTGCCGACGTCGATGGACTGGTCTTTATCAATGCATACAGCGAGCAGTCAAGCGACGAATTTTTAATCGGGCTGGTCGACGATGCCGAGGCGCAGGATTTCACAATAGCCGGTATCGATATCGATCATGCCGAGATCTTTAGCGATCCCGAGGATATGCGCGCCTTACGCGAAGCCATTCCCTATGCCGCTCGCACCCAGGCGCCTGACGGGAGGCTGGTTTACAAGAATCACTCCGATGCCACCATCCGCATGGCGCCTGACGAGGTTCGCAGCTGCAGTGAACGCCTATGGCGGATCAACCGCGAATACGTCGAGCAGGTCGAGCAGTATTTCGAGGGCAACGCCACGGTTGAAGGGCAGATACTGGTTTACGGACATCTCAACCCCTACGGCATCGATCCACACAATCGCGTCACCATGAGCAGTGATGACGAGAATGCGTTCAACAACGGTCGCGAATTCTTGATCGCACAACGCGCACGCTACTATCGAGACCTGGCTTCGATGTGTGAATCCAGCAATGCCCTGTTCATCGGCGGCGAAAAAAGCGCCGATTCCGAGATCGCCATCTACGCGGCTCTACAGGGTACACAGCTAGCACCCGCGGCGCTGTTTGCACGTTTTCAGCAACAACGGGAAACGGTGCGTGCCGCCGCCAGACTGTTTAACTGGCGCGCCCTGCCCCCTTACCGCTGAAGCGCGAGCCGACGGTTTGCCGCGGGTTCAGGCCATGGTTCCGTGGAAATGCGATGAAATGCTGCAACCAGTTCGCTCAATCCGGGCGCGCTTCGAAACCGGGCATTCCGCGACGGATTGAATCCGGGCGACCGTCAGCTGCCCGACAGCAGGCTCGCAATCCTGTCGGCCGCAACATTGAGATCGGCGATAATGTCGTTTCTGGGGCACTGCTTCAAACGCTCCGTCAGGCCAACCAGGCCAACGCTGTAAATCACGCCGATTTTCTCGATCTCAACCGGGCAGGCATAACTGAACACGCCGAGATCCAGTTCTTCGTCACAAATGGCATAGCCCAGGTCTTGCACACGCTTCAATTCAGCGCGAATCTGCTCGATCCCGACCAGGGTCTTCGGAGTAAAAGCCTCGCGTGGCTGGCGCAGTATTTCGTTGGCGAAGGCTTCGTCCTGGTAGGCGAAGATAACCTTGGCCGACGCCGTTGCATGAACCGGCATGATGAGTCCGGGACTGACGTAGGACTGGTTCTCTCCTGACGGCACCGCCATCGCTACCGTTCTGACCTGTTGGCCGCCAAGTTTCGCCAGGAAGGCGGTTTCCCGGTAGCGTCCGACCAGTTCATCGAGGACCGGATGTACGATCCGCGCAATTCCCTCGTCCGGCGTGCCGAGGTGCAGCATGCGTAACAGGCGTGCACCCGGTACGTAAACCTTGCGTCCATTAATGGGCTCGATGTAGCCAACATCGCGCAGTGCTCCGATCAGGCGATGAGTGGTTCCCCGCGGTAAACCGCTAGCCTGCGTAATTTCCGTCAGGGTCATACCGCCGGGGGTCGCTGCCAGGATATCGAGCACCAGCGCGTAACGATTCAGGATTCCCTTGTTCTCGGTCAAGTCTGAGTTTCTCATTAGAAATTAGAGTGAACGGTCAATCCGTTTGCATCACGAATCGCAGTAAACAATTTGTTTGACAGTCAATAACGATTATGCCAGAGTGATTCCGTATTTCCGAATATAATTCCATTATACGGAATTTCGTCAAAACTTCAATGTAGCGAGGTCAAGATGTCTTCGTCGGTTAAATTACCTCAATCCAGCGTCGGTCGCAGTCACCTGCAGCCGTTTACCGATCTTGTACAGCACGCTGAAAGCGGCCCGCACGTGTTTACCCGAGGCGAAGGCATCTACGTGTTCGACGATACGGGTAAACGTTATATCGAAGGGCTTTCGGGCCTGTGGTGCGCGGCGTTGGGATTCAGCGAAAAACGCCTCGTCGGGGCGGCGCAGCGACAGATGGAATTGCTGCCGTTTTATCACAATTTCGCGCACAAGGCGGTGAGTCCCGCAATCGAGCTGGCCGAGTTGCTGGTCGAACGCGCACCGGTGCCGATGTCCAGGGTCTTTTTCACCAACTCCGGATCAGAGGCCAACGATACCCAGGTCAAGCTGGTGTGGTACTACAACAATATCCTCGGCCGTCCACAAAAGAAAAAGATCATCGCCCGACGCGGCGCCTATCACGGTATTACCGTTGCCGCCGCCAGCCTCACCGGCCTGCAGTATGCCCATAACGCCTTCGACGTGCCGATCAACAACATCATGCATACCGATTGCCCGCACTATTACCACTACGGGACCGCAGGCGAGACCGAGGAAGCGTTCGCCGGCCGGCTGGCGGACAATCTCGAGCAGTTGATTCTCAAGGAGGGGCCGGAAACGATCGCTGCCTTCATCGCCGAACCGTTTCTCGGCGCCGGCGGCGTTATCGAGCCGCCGAAAGGGTACTTCGAAAAAGTGCAAACCATCCTCGAGCGATACGACATCCTTTTTATCGTCGATGAAGTGATCAGCGGCTTTTATCGAACCGGCGACCGATACGCCACGGAAACTTACAGGCTTCGCCCCGACATGATTACCATGGCCAAGGCGCTGTCGGCGGCATACCAGCCGATCGGCGCGGTGATGATGACCGAAAAAATTAACGAAGTGCTGGTCGAAGGCAGCCGCAAGTTCGGCATCTTCGGCACCGGCTTCACTTACTCGGGGCACCCGGTCCCGGCCGCGGTCGCACTGGAAACCCAGAAAATCTACGAAGAGCGCAACATTGGCGAGCACGTAAAACAGGTCTCGGGCCGATTCCAGCAACGCCTGCACGAATTTGCCGAACATCCGCTGGTCGGCGAAACCCGAGGGCTCGGATTGATTGGCGCGGTCGAACTGGTCAGGGACAAATCGGCGAAGACAAATTTCGACCCGGCGCAGAAGATCGGCCCCTGGGTGATGAACCGGGCGGCCGAGCACGGCCTGATTGTGCGCGCGCTGCTCAATGACACCATCGCCTTTTGTCCGCCTCTGATCATCGACGAGCAGCAGGCCGACGACCTGTTCGATTGTTTCGCCCGCACCCTCGACGACACGGTCGGTCACGTAGCCGGGTTATAAACGATGATCGGGTCGCCGACGACACCGTGATCGTGAAAAGTTGTGGCAGTGGTGGCTATGGCCCAGGCGTCAAAAAAAACCTGATCTCCGGCTAGTAATTGAAAGAGGATGAATCCGATGAAACTCGAAAACAAAAAGGCCATCGTTACCGGCGCCGCCAAGGGCATGGGCGCCGCAATCACGACGACGCTGGCACGCGAAGGCGCCGACCTGGTGTTGACCGCCCGCGATGTCGCCGCGCTGGAAGAAGTAGCGGCCGAAGTGCGCGCCCTGGGTCGCGAAGCTCACGTGGTTGCCTGCGACGTCACCGAAGAGGCCCAGGTCAAGGCGATGATGGCTACGGCGCTCGAGGTCTTCGACGGGCGCATCGACATTCTGGTCAACGTCGCCGGCGTCACCGGCCCGATCGAAACCCCGGTACAGGATATCGACGTCGACGATTTCAATTACGTGATCACCGCCAACGAGCGCGGCACCTTCCTGCCGATCAAGCATGTGGCGCCGACGATGATCGCGCAGCAAGGCGGCAAGATCGTCAATATCGGCGGCACTTCAGGCCTGCGCGGTTACCCGATGCGTACCTCCTACAGCGCCTCCAAGTGGGCGGTCCGCGGCATCACCCGCACCGTTGCGCTGGAACTGGGAAAACACAATATCAACGTCAACGCGGTTTGCCCCGGCATCGTCGAAACGCCGCGCATGATGAAGCTGTGCGAAGGCAAGGCCCAGGTGCGCGGCTGGACGGTCGAGGAGGTCTACGACGAGTATGTCCAGGACATGGCGCTGAAGCGGGTTACCACGCCGCAGGATATCGCCAATGCCGTGCTGTTCATGGCGAGCGAAGACAGCCGCAACATCACCGGCCAGGAACTGGCCGTCGATGGCGGCTGGGACGTGTAATCAAAGGTGGAGATATAAAGTTATGACACAGACAAGAGACTGGAGCATTCCGCAGGATTTGCCCGAAACCATGGTGATCGGCGGCGAGCCGGTCACGGCCGGTGGCGGTGGTGCGATAGAGACCATCGATCCGGCCACCGGTCGGATAATCGGACGTTTCCCGGATGCCGACGCCAACGATGTCGATCGCGCTGTGACGAATGCCAAACAAGCCCTGCAAGGAGAATGGCGATCGTTTACACCAGCCGCGCGTGGACGCATCCTCTACCAGACTGCCGCCCTGATCCGTGCTGATGCCGAGCTGCTCGCCCGGGTCGAGACGCTGGAAAGTGGAAAGCCGATCCGCGAGGCACGCGGAGACATCGAAACGGCCGCCGGATACTTCGAGTACTATGCCGGCATCGCCGATAAACTACAGGGCGACACTATTCCGCTGGGTCCGGATTACATGTCGTTTACGCTGCACGAACCGGTCGGCGTCACCGCGCATATCATCCCGTGGAATTTTCCGCTGGTGACGACCGCGCGCGGTGTCGCGCCGGCGCTGGCGGCCGGCAATACCGCCGTGGTCAAGCCGGCCGAGCAAACCTCGCTGACATCGCTGATGCTGGCCGAAATCCTGCTGCGGGCAGGCCTGCCCGCGGGCGTCTGCAACATCATTACCGGTTTCGGCCCGAGTGCAGGTGGCCCTTTGAGCGCGCACCCCGATGTTGCCCATGTCACTTTTACCGGCTCGGTCGTGACTGGCAAGACGGTAATGCAAACGGCGGCCGAACATGTCGCCTCGGTCACGCTGGAACTGGGCGGCAAGTCACCGGTGGTCGTCTTGGCCGACGCCGACCTGGAGGCCGCTGTCGAGGGTTGCCTGAAGGCTATTTATCTCAATGCCGGCCAGGTTTGCTCGGCGGGTTCACGGCTGGTGGTTGAACGCCCGGTGTATGCGCAGATGATGGATCGGCTGGTAGCCGGAGCCGAGGCCCTGACTCTCGGGCACGGTCTCGACGACGCGCCGCTGGGGCCGCTGATTTCGCAGCAGCAGCTCGACCGCGTCGCCGGTTATGTCGATAACGCACGCGCCGCCTCGATCAGCGTCGCGACGGGTGGCCATGTGGCCGAGGTTGAAGGACTCGAAGGCGGCGTTTTCTACGCGCCGACCATCCTCGACGACGTCGCGACCGACGCCATCGTGGCGCAGGAAGAAATCTTCGGTCCGGTGCTTTGCGTGCAGGTCGTCGACTCGCCGGAAGAAGCGATCAGCGTCGCCAATAGCACTGAATTCGGCCTCGTTGCGGGCATTTATACCCGTGACGTGACACGTGCGTTGAACTTCGCGCGCGACGTCGATGCCGGCCAGATCTTCATCAACCAGTATTTTGCCGGCGGTATCGCCACCCCGTTCGGCGGCACCAAAAACAGTGGTTTCGGCCGCGAAAAAGGGCTGGCGGCGCTGGCCAGCTATTATCAGGTCAAGTGCGTTACCGCGCGTATCTGACGACACTGCCGAGGATTCAACATGTACACTGAATACGATCTCGACATCCCTGATAACCTGCACCGAAGACGTCCCGGAACAGACCCTGGCAGGGTGCAGGGCGGGTCACGGTGTCGCGATCGGTAACGACAGGCGTCCGGGCAAATGATTTTTGGAAATATTCCAACCGATGAGGCCGAAGGTACGTTGCTCGCGCATAGCATACGCGCAGGAAAGCGGACCATTAAAAAAGGAACGCGCCTCGGCGCCGACGAGATCGCCCGGCTGAACGCCGCCGGCATCAAACAGGTTACCGCTGCCCGAGTAGAGGCGGGTGATATCGCCGAACAACAGGCCGCGCTCGCTACCGCCGAGGTGCTGGCCGGGGATGGTATCGAAGTACAGAACCCCTTCACCGGACGCTGCAACCTGCACTCCGGCGCCCCGGGGTTGGCCATCATCGATCGTGCCCGTATCGATCGGTTGAACCTGTCGGGGGCCGGAATTCTGGTCGCCACCGTGCCACCCTTTACCGTGGTCGAACCGGAACGGAACGTCGCCACGATCAAGGTTATACCTTACGCGGTGCCGGAGGAGCAGTTGAATGCAGCGCTCGACTCCGTTCGCGGCGTCGATGGCGCGATTCGCATCAGTCCCTTCCAGCCACGGGCGGTGGGCCTGGTTTTAACCCGTTTTGCGGACATGAGAGAAAGCCTGGTCGACAAGGCGCGCGTGGTATTGAATGGGCGTCTGGAGACGTTCGGCAGTCGCATCGTCGGCGAAGAGCGATGCGCTCACGACGTGGATACCGTGGTCGCCGCGATCAGGCGTATCGAGACCATGAAGCCCGATCTGATCCTGATTCTCGGTGCCGCCAGTATTTCCGATGTCGCCGACGTTGTCCCCGCGGCGATGGTTCGCGCCGGCGGCCAGCTCAGGCAGGTTGGAATTCCCGTCGACCCCGGAAACCTGATGACGCTGGGTACGCTCGATGAGGTCCCGATTGTCGGTTTACCCGGATGCGCGCGCTCGCCGCGTCTGAATGGCATCGACCTGGTACTGCCGCGTTTGCTGGCCGGGCTCGAGGTTACGCCTCAGGATTTGTTATCGCTGGGTGTCGGGGGATTATTGAGCGAAGTGAGTGAGCGCCGGCAACCCAGAGAATCCGCGATCGCGGCGCAGCCCGGACGAAAGGACGAACGACTCGATGCTGTGGCCGCGGTAGTGTTGGCGGCCGGAAGTTCGCGCCGCATGGGGAGTGAAAACAAATTGCTTGCCGAACTATCGGGCAAGCCCGTTATCTCCCATGTGGTTGATGCAACCCTGGCATCCAGGGTAAACCAGGTCATTGTCGTCACCGGCCATCAGGCTGATCGCATACGCGCTACCCTGCAGGGATCGGAGGTTCAATTTGTACACAATCCTCATTTTCCCGAAGGCTTGAGCAGGTCGCTGCATACCGGCCTCGGCGCCGTACCGACAGACGTTGCCGGAGCGATTTTCTGCCTGGGCGATATGCCGCTGATCACAGCGCAAGTCATCGACTTGCTGATCGAACAGTTCCATGCTCAAGGGGGCGAGGTGATATGTGTCCCGGTTATCGACGGGCGTCGCGGTAACCCGGTGCTGTGGCCGCGCGCCTTTTTCTCTGAATTGCTGGATTTATCGGGGGATGCCGGTGCGCGACAGCTTTTCGCCCGCCACGCCGATCGTGTGCATGAGGTTGAAATTGATGCCGATGCCATTGTCACCGATATCGATACCCCCGAGACACTGCAGGCCATTCGCGAGCTACTGGAAAACGGAAAATAATACCTGCCAGATTATGGCAATACGATTGTCATGATCCTAAAATCCTCAGTTGAATCGTAGCGAGGGCGTCTAATGTGCTGAATATCAGGTATTTCTTTCGTTATTTTAAGCAATCGCGTAGTCACTCTACGGGTGAGCTTAAAATAATGAAAAAATGCATGAGATTCAGTGCAG
>JAAEPH010000530.1 GCA_024232855.1 Gammaproteobacteria bacterium | reverse complement strand
TTCGGATATTTCCTTGTGAAATCAATATACTGCGCGATTTTTGCGCATATTTATGAATTCTCCGGGCTAAATCAATCGCTCGCCTCATGGCGCCTACTTTTGGTGCACATCTTTTTCGCGCCCTACTGCGTTTTCTAGGTTGAACCTGCGGCTCGGAACCGGGGCTAGCCCACATATCTCACCAGGATGGCGGGCCCTCGCTTGTTCTTTGAATCCACAAGGGATTTTCTTCAGGCGGGTTACGCACTGTTATTCCGCTCCTTCAGAAAATCCCTTGTGAATCCAAAGCCCTACGCGATGATGTGCAAGGAAGCACGAATGCGGTGGAGGCAGGAGCCGAGAACCGCCATCCCGCCCCTGGTGAGATATGCGGGCTAGATCCTGCGTCGGCAGCGGCAGCCTTGACCTGATCAGGCGTATCGAGGCGATGACTACGGTTGAAAATCTCGCGATCCCGGTTGTCAGGCGTGAATGCTTCGGCCGCTGCGAAGAAGAGCCGGTGATGCGAATTGCCCCGGCAGGCCCGTTTCATGCCGGGATCGACCAGCAAACCCTGTCGTTTGTCATCCGACAGCCCGGGGATTTCCGGAGGCAACACGATGCATAGCGTCAGAGGCTTTGTTTCGGGTCGCGTGCAGGGCGTGGGTTTCCGATATTTCGTGCGCAGCCTGGCGCAGCAGCACCGGCTCAGGGGTTATGCGCATAATCTCAGCGACGGGCGCGTCGAGTTCCTGTTGCAGGGTGAACCGGCGGCGGTAGAGCAGGTGATTGCCGGGATTCGTACCGGCCCGAGCCATGCGCGGGTCGACGCTGTCAGGCTGGAGGAGGCTCAGGACCAGCCCGCACTCGATGGATTCGGCACGCGTTAGTCCGCCTGTCGCAGACAGGGTGCGGCATAGCGGCGCTGCGCGACTGCATGGATACAGCGGTCCGGCGTTCCGGAGGTAGAGCAATGCAGCGGTCCGACGTATCGGAGCAATTGCCGAGCAGGAAATTGGTGAGATATTGCGGCTAGCCCGCTAGATGTAGGAAACGGGAAGACTGGCGACCAGTCCCCCTCGGGGGCGGGGTAAACGAGACGATATCTCAGACCTGACTTAAAGCTCGATTGAAGCGGCCTTATCCTGCTCGATCGCGGCGCGCAGCGACGCGGAGGCCGCGGCCAGGTCTTGCAGGCCGACGCCGGTGCCGTCGAATATCGTCACCTCGTCAGCACTGCCGCGACCGGGATGGGTACCGTTGATAACATCGCCGATTGCGGTAATGCCGGTTTCATTGATTATTCCCTCGGCAAACGCGTGTTGGGTTTCACCGATGGTAATCGCCTGGGCGATTTCATCGGTGAACGCAGTGGCCCGGTTGAAGATGCGGGCATCGATTTCCTGCTTGCCGGCCGTGTCGGTGCCCATGCAGGCGATGTGCGTGCCGGGTTTGATCCAGTCGCTCAGCAGCAGGGCTTCGTGTGCGGAGGTAATCGTGATAATGACGTCGGCGTCGGCCGCCAACTGCTCACGTTCAACCGCCTCGAATGGCAGGCCGACCTCGGCGGAAACCGCGGCCAGACGATCCAGGCCCTGCGGATGAAGGTTCCAGCCGAGAATTTTTTCGAAAGACCGTTGTTCCAGTGCGGCGCGCAGCTGGAAGGTCGACTGATGGCCGGCGCCAACCATGCCCAGAACGCTTGCGTCCTTGCGCGCCAGGTGCGCGATCGAAACCGAACTCGCCGCCGCGGTGCGGATCGCGGTCAGGTAGTTACCGCCGACCAGCGCATCGAGCTTGCCGGTATCCGGGTCGAACAGAAATACGGTGGATTGATGGTTGGTCAATCCCTTCGCGGCATTGTTCGGCCAGTAACCGCCGGATTTCAGGCCCAGGCTCAGGCCGGCGCGATCGAAGCCGGATTTGAAGCCGTAAATCGCATCCTGGTAACCGAGCTGCTCGCGGATAACCGGAAAATTGCGGGCTTCGCCGCTCGCCATCGCGGCGAACACCGATTCCACGGCGCTGAACGCGTCTGCGCGGCTGAAGACTTCCTCGCATACTGCTTCGCTAACGATATACATGCTGCCTCTCCTAATAGGCCATGCCGCGAGCCGTCACAGGCCACAGGCATTCGACCTTGCCGTTGCGCACACCGACGTACCAGTCGTGAACATTACAGGTCGGGTCGCAGTGTCCCGGCACCAGTTTCACCTTGTCGTTGACTTTGAGTGCGCCCTGGGGATCGTCGATTACGCCGTGCTCGTCGGAACACTTGATGTATTCGACGTCGTCGCGGCCGTAAACCACGGGCAATCCGCTGTCGACGGACTGCGCCTTCAGGCCGGCGTCGCATATGGCCTTACCAGGCGTGGAATGACTCATCACCGAGGTCAGAATGAACAGTGCGTTTTCCCATTCTCCCTGGTCGATGCGATTGCCTTGCTTGTCGAGAATACGGCCGTAGTCGGCATCCATGAAAGCGTAGGAGCCGCACTGCAGTTCGTTGAATACGCCCGAATTGCCTTCGAAGTAATAGCTGCCGGTGCCGCCGCCGCCGACGATGTCGCAGCCGAGGCCCTTCGCGGCGAGCGCATCTACGGCGTCGCGAACCATGGCCACCGCGATATCGATTTTTTGCCTGCGCGCCTCGTATGAATCGAGGTGCTGCATTGCCCCCTGGTAAGCCTGTATGCCGGAAAACTCGAGACCGTCGGCGGCGTCGATCGCCTGCGCGATCGCGACCACGTCGGATGTTTCGGTAACGCCGCAGCGTCCCGCGCCGCAATCGATTTCGACCAGGCATTCGAGGGTCGTGCGGTGCCTGACGGCTGCCGCGGAGAGATCGGCGACATTATCGATATCGTCGACACAGCATATCGTTCGTGCACCGAGCTGGGGAAGGCGCGCGAGCCGATCGATCTTGGCGGGATCGCGTACCTGGTTCGAGACCAGCACATCCCTGATGCCGCCGCGAACGAAGGCTTCCGCCTCGGAAACTTTCTGGCAGCAAACGCCGCAGGCGCCGCCCAGCTCTTCCTGCAACAAGGCGACGTCGACCGACTTGTGCATCTTGCCGTGGACGCGGTGGCGCACTCCCATTTCGCTGGCGAACTGCCCCATTTTCTCAATGTTGCGTTCGAGCGCATCGAGGTCGAGCAGGAGACAGGGTGTCTGGATATCGCATTCATCCATGCCTGCTTCGGCGGGAATGTTGTAGCCGACGACGAGGGGACTATTTGTATTCATTTCAGTCATGATGTTGGGACTCATAATAGTTCTCAATTGGTAGTTCAAAATGGGTTAGTTGGAATTCCACGGTAATTTCTTCAGGTCGACGTTGCCACCGGTCAGAATGACGCCCACGCGTTTGCCGGCAAAAATTCCCCTGTTTTTAATGATGGTCGCGAGCGGTACGCTGGAGCTCGGCTC
The DNA here is from genome assembly GCA_024232855.1 of Gammaproteobacteria bacterium. GTDB lineage: Bacteria > Pseudomonadota > Gammaproteobacteria. The sequence goes on along the minus strand of JAAEPH010000530.1, from coordinate 11,838 downwards.
GACGACGATCTTCATGCGCTGCCAGGTCAGGTACATGGCGTCGATGATTTCATCCTCGGTCGCGAGCAAAACATCCTTCACATGGCTGGACACGAAGTGCCAGGTGCGCGGTCGCAGGCTGACCTTGAGACCGTCGGCGACCGTTTGCGGTGCGTCGTCCTCGATGATTTTGCCGGCGTGAAAGGAGCGGTATGCATCGTCGGCGTTTTTCGGCTCGGCGGCGTAGATTTCTGTTTGTGGCGATCGGTTAGACATCGCCAGGCAGGTGCCGGATATCATGCCCCCACCGCCGATCGGGGCGACGATTGCGTCCAGCTCGCCGACGTCTTCGCTGAGTTCAAGCGAACAGGTAGCCTGGCCCGCGATCACGCGATGGTCGTTATAGGGATGCACGAAGTCGGCTCCGCTACGCGCAACCAGCTCTTCGAGCATGGCTTCGCGCGCGGTGGTGGACGGTTCACATTCGAACACTTCGCCGCCGTAACCGCGCACGGCGGCTTTCTTGGCTTCGGGCGCGGTGCGCGGCATGACCACGGAGACCGGAATGCCGCGCCGCCCGGCGGCGTAGCTGAGCGACAGGGCGTGGTTGCCCGAAGAATGCGTGGCAACCCCCTTCGCGGCCTGGTCTTCGCCGAGACCGAACACCGCGTTGGAGGCGCCGCGCACCTTGAACGCCCCCGCCTTCTGAAAGTTTTCGCACTTGAAGAACAGTTCCGCGCCGGTCAACTCGTTGAAGTAGGTCGAGGTGAGCACCGGGGTTCGATGAATATAGGGTTCGATGCGCTCACGTGCCCGCAAGACGTCGTCAAATGTCGGAATGTAAAAATCGGCGGCTTGCTTCATGGATTAACCTGCTTTCGACAAAGTGATCAGCTGTTCTGCGGCGGAAGCGCGGTAGTACTCCTGGGCCGCCGCGACACCGGACCCCGGCTCGATATTGAAATCCAGGTCCTTCATTGCCATCTCCATCGCCGACAGGCCCGAGAGCGCCATGACGTCCGACATGGCACCGAGGTGCCCGATGCGGAACGCCTTGCCGTTCATTTCGCCGAGACCGATGCCGAAGGACACGCCGTATTTGCGGTAGGCATGCTCGGTCAGGGCATTGCTGTCGAAACCGCCCGGCACGTAGATCGCGCTGACCGTGTCCGAGTAAAGCTCGGGCGAGAGTGCGCAAAGCTCGAGTCCCCAGGCGGCAATCGCATGGCGAATGCCCTCGGCGATGCGGTAGTGGCGGGAAAAGACGTTTTCCAGCCCTTCGTCGAGCAGGAGGTCGAGACTGACCCGCAGTCCGTTGAATATCTGGATCGGCGGCGTATAGGGATAGCCGCCGTCGCGATTGGCGGCAAGCATGTCGCGGAAATCGAAAAAGCAGCGCGGACAGCCCGCGCCGTCGAGCACCGCAATCGCTTTCCGGCTGGCGGCGACGATGGCGAGGCCGGTCGCCAGCATGAATCCCTTTTGCGAGCCGGACACGGCCAGATCGACACCCCAATCGTCCATGCGGAAGTCCATGCTGGCCAGCGAACTGACACAGTCGACATACAACATCGCGGGATGAGCTGTTTCGTCAAGCGCCCGGCGCACAGCCGCGATATCGCTGAGTACTCCGGTTGCCGTTTCATTGTGGGTGACCAGCAAGGCCTTGATTTCGTGCTCGCTATCGCGGGCAAGTCTTTCGGCAAAGCGTTCGGCCGGTGCGCCGCTGCCCCACTGGCATTCGATGATTTCCACTTCGAGGCCGTGGCGTTGGCACAAATCGATCCAGCGGTGGGAAAACATGCCGTAGCGGGCAACCAGTACCTTGTCCCCGGGGGACAGCGTATTGGTTACCGCGGCTTCCCAGCCGCCCGTGCCGCTGGCCGGAAACGTAAACACTTCTGCCGTCTCGGTTTTAAAGACCTTTTTCAGGTCGTTCAATAACGGTTTCAACCTGTCGGCAAAGGCAGGTGAACGATGATCGATGGTTTGAATATGCATCGCCTGTCTGATCTGGTCCGGCATATTGGTCGGGCCGGGAATAAAAACTGGATTTTCGATTTGCATGTTATTTTCCGCATTAAACTTTGTTGTGATGATATGCTTTTGAAAGTATTTTTCAATTTTCCTGAAAAATACTTTCATTTTTTAAATAAAATAAATAAGTTATTGAATATAAAACAAATAAATTTTCCCAAATTGATTTCAATTGCAATAACGGGAAAATATTTCATTTAAAATATATTAAATTTCAGGCAAAATCCGGGAAGTTTCATTAGCCACATCGCGGAGAGCGTTACCATGCAACTGCATCCCATTCCCAAAAAGCGGCGCGGTCGACCGCGCAATCCTGCTCCGGATACGGGGTTCAGTACCGTGCACGCACTCGAGCGCGGGCTTGTCGTATTACAGGCGCTCGCGCGCGAGGGTTATCTGTCGCTGACGGACCTGTCGTTGAAGGTTGGCGTGCCGACGTCGACCGTGCACAGGATCTTGACGACCCTGGAAAAACTCGGGTTCGCGGAGATCAACGAAGATACCAGCGAATGGTCGGTTGGCATCGAGTCCTTTCGCGTCGGCAGTTCCTATCTCGAACGCACTAATCTGATCGAAAGCTCACGCAAAGCCATGCGCGACTTGATGGAGGCCACGGGGGAAACCGCGAACCTGGCGATCGCCGACGGCGGGGACGTCGTATTCATCAGCCAGGTCGAGTCGCACCATCCGATCCGGGCGTTTTTTCGTCCCGGCACACGCGGGCACATGCACGCTTCGGGTATTGGCAAGGCGCTACTCGCAAACATGCTCAGACGGGATGTAGAAAAAATCCTGCAGACCAGGGGATGCCCGGAATTTACCACGAAGACCCTGACCACACCCGCCGGTCTGTTCGAGGATCTGGCAACAACGCGTGAGCGGGGATGGGCCTTCGACGACGAGGAACGATACGACGGCATGCGCTGTATCGCGTCCTGTATTTTCAACTCCTACGGTGAAGCCGTTGCCGGAATCTCGGTTTCCGGCCCGACGGTTCGCTTTCCCGATCACAAGCTGCAGGTCATCGGCCCGCAGATCAGGGAGGCGGCGCAACAGGTGACGGCGCTCATCGGCGGTAAACCGCGCGAGTACCGGACCTGAGCGGGGTCACAAACTCAACCAACCCAAACAATTGTTACCAGCTGAGATATGCAGGCCAGGCTCTTGCCAGGATGAAGGGAAGGCTGCTTCCTACTCTATCCGAAATCCATGTATACTCGCGCTCTTGCAATGGATTATCTATGCCCAAAAAACCCCGAACTACCCCCAAAGATCCTTTTCACGATCGCGAAAAAGCCAACTATGACGAACCCATAGCCAGCCGCGAACATCTGCTCGCACTGGTGCAGGCGGCGCAGGTTCCGTTGCCCCAGGAAGATATCGCGGGTGCGTTGGGATATGACGAAGAAACCCGGCTCGAAGGCTTGCGCCGGCGCCTGCAGGCGATGGTGCGTGACGGCCAGCTGTTTCGCAATCGCCGCGGCGGTTATATCAGCTTCGACCACATGGACCTGGAGAAAGGTTACGTGCAATCGCACGCCGACGGCTTCGGTTTCGTCACGCCGGAGTCCGGCGGCAAGGATATCTTCCTGCCGGCGCGGCAGATGCGTACCCTGATGAACGGAGACAAGGCTGCCGTCAAGATATCCAGTTACGACAAACAGCGCGGACGTACCGAAGGCGCGCTGGTGTCGGTGCTGGAGCGCGCCCACCAAACCCTGGTCGGCAGATACTACCGCGAAAGTGGCATCGAATTCGTGGTGCCGGACGACAAGCGCCTGATACAGGACGTGTTACTCAACCGTGAAGTCGGCCATTCCGCGAAGCAGGGTGATATCGTGCTGGTGCGAATCACCGAGTACCCGTCCGGTCACAGTCAACCGATCGGCCTGATCGAGCAGGTGCTCGGGCAGGAGAACGCTCCGGGCATGGAAGTGACCATTGCCGTCAACACGCATCATATCCCGCATACCTGGAATGACGCGGTGCTGGAATCGATTCGCGAATTCAGCGGCGAAGTAGCCGAACGCGACAAAAATGATCGCCGCGATCTGCGAGGCATGCCCTTTGTCACCATCGATGGCGCCGACGCGCGTGATTTCGATGACGCGGTTTACTGTGAAGCGCTCGACCAGGGATACCGGCTTTACGTCGCCATCGCGGACGTGGCGCACTACGTGGGCATCGATTCCGCGCTCGATCGTGAGGCTATGAGTCGCGGCACTTCGGTTTATTTCCCGGGCGAGGTGATACCGATGCTGCCCGAGTTGCTGTCGAATGACCTGTGTTCACTGAACCCCGGGGTCGATCGCCTGTGCCTGGTCTGCAGGATGGAAATCAATCACCAGGGAACCATCAAGCAGTATGGTTTTTTCGACGCAGTGATTCACTCGCATGCGCGCCTGGTTTATGAAGACGTCGCCGCGGTTCTGTTCGACGGCGCCAGTTCGCAAAATAACGACATCTCCGCGCTGACAGACGACTTGCAGAATCTGAAGCAGGTCTACCTGGCGCTCGCAAAGGCGCGCAAGCGGCGCCATGCGATCGAGTTCGAAACCCGTGAAGTCGTTTTCCAGTACAACCCGCAGCGCAAGATCGAGGCGATCGTGGCTTATCAACGCAACCAGGCGCACCTGTTGATCGAGGAATGCATGATTGCCGCCAACATTTCGGCGGCGCGTTTTTTGAAAAAACGCAAGTTGCCCGTGCTTTACCGCAATCACGAGGGTCCCAACGTCGACAAGCTGCCCAACCTGCAGGAGTTCCTGGCCGGTTTCGGCATCAGTATGGGCAGCGAAAACCCGACCCCGACCGACTACGCCCGACTGGTCGCACAGGCGCGCGAGCGCCCCGAGGCCGATATGATACAAACCGTGATATTGCGCTCCATGCTGCAGGCGAATTACAGCCCGAATTCGGGCATCGGCCACTTCGGCCTGGCGCTCAAGGATTACGCGCATTTCACCTCGCCGATTCGCCGCTATCCGGATCTGCTCGTGCACCGCGCCATCAAACACTGGCTCGCGCGGCAGCAGGTCAGCGGATACCACTACGATCTTGCCGCAATGACCGCGCTGGGCGAGCTGTGTTCGCGTTACGAACGCCGTGCCGACGATGCGACCCGTGATGCATCGGACTGGCTCAAGTGTGAATTTCTGCAGAAGCATATCGGCCGCCAGTACAGCGGCACCGTGAGCGCTGTCACCAATTTCGGGCTTTTTGTACAACTCGACCAACTGTTGATCGATGGTCTCGTGCACGTGACCGCGCTGAAGCGGGATTATTACCAGTTCGACCCGGCGCATCATCGGCTGGTAGGTGAACTGACCGGGCGCAGCTACCGGCTCGGTGACCGGCTGCAGGTCGAAGTGGCCAGGGTCAACATGGAGGATCGCAAGATCGATTTCGACCCGGTCGGCAGCACGGATGAAAAGCAGGTTTCAAAAACCCGGCGCAAGAACAGAAAGAGTAAAGCCGGGCACAAGGGCAAGGCCGTCAGCAAAGGGGCACGGGGTAAAAAACGGTCCTGATGCCGATGAGCTCAACCTATGTCTACGGCATACATGCGGTCACGCGCCGCCTGCGGCAGTCGCCGCGGCAGTGCGTCGCGCTGATATGCGCGGATCGGCGCAACCCGCGCATAATGGAGTTGATCGAGCTGGCGCGTAATTCAGGCGTCGAGGTGCGCCTCGAAAAGCGGGAGCTATTGACGCAACTCGGCGGCAGCAGCAAGCACCAGGGTTGTCTGCTGCAAACCGTTGAAACGGCACCGCTGATGGATTTTCAGCAATGCCTGGACAGCATTGGCCCGGATTCGTTGTTGCTGGTGCTGGATGGCGTTCAGGATCCACACAATCTCGGCGCCTGTTTACGCAGCGCGGATGCCTGCGGAGTCGATGCCGTGCTTATACCGCGCGACCGCGCGGTCAAGGTCAACGCCACGGTGCGCAAGGTTGCCGCCGGCGGCGCTGAGTCCGTCGCGGTGATCGAGGTCACCAATATCGCGCGCAGTTTGAAGGAATTGAAGCAGGCGGGCGTCTGGATTTACGGAACCAGCGAACGCGCTGGCGCCAGCCTTTATGACCACGATTACAGCGGGCCGGTGGCGCTGGTCATGGGGGGTGAAGGTTCGGGCCTGCGCCGGCTGACGATGGAATCATGCGATCACCTGGTGAAATTACCGATGCGGGGGCAGGTGGAGAGTCTCAATGTGTCGGTCGCGACCGGTATCTGCCTCTACGAAATCCTGCGCTCGCGCAGCAGCCAGACGGTTTGAGTCTCCCGGGAAAGATTTCTCGCAGAGGCGCGGAGGCGCAGGGATACGCGGAGGGTTTTTGTGGTAGTGCTATTGGCGAGAATCTCACCAATAGCACCTGCTTGGTATTCCTCCGCGCTCCCCTGCGTCTCCGCGCCTCTGCGAGAACCACTCTGCGGTCTTTGCGTATCCCTGCGCCCCTGCGAGAACCTTTTTTGGAATCAATGTATTGCAGGGGATGGCGTGCTCGGGTACAATCCGCGCTCCTTGATTTGGGGGCTTACACGAAGCGTCCGGATCGCTCCTTGCTCCACGGGCCAGACCCGGGGGCATTATCCCACGAGGAGAACAATGCGACATTACGAAATCGTGTTTCTGGTCCACCCTGACCAGAGTGAGCAGGTGCCCGCGATGGTGGAACGCTATCGCAGCATGATTACCAGTTCCGGCGGCGCCGTGCATCGTGAGGAGGACTGGGGTCGTCGCCAGCTCGAATTCCCGATCAAGAAAATCCACAAAGCGCACTACGTGCTCCTGAACATCGAATGCAGCCAGAAAGTGCTCGATGAAATCGAGTCGGCTTTCCGCTTCAACGATGCCGTGCTGCGACACCTGACGCTTACCTGCCAGGCCGCGATCACCGAAAAATCAGCGATGATGAAGGAAGTCGAGCGCGAAGAATCCGCCAAGACTCCCGATCGCAAGCCCGCCGCCAGCAAAGAAGCCGGCGAAGCCGATGCCGGTGACGACAAGAAAGCGGAAGTCGAAGCCGTTGTCGAGACTGAAACGGCTGCGGAAGAAAGCACCGCTACCGCAGGAGTAGAATAAGATGTCACGTTATTTTCGCCGCAAGCGCTTCTGCAAGTTCACCGCGGAAGGTATTGACCAGATCGATTACAAGGATCTGGAAACCCTGAAGGAATACATCATCGAGACCGGCAAGATCGTACCGAGTCGGGTGACCGGAACCAAGGCCAGATATCAGCGTCAGCTGGCGACCGCGATCAAGCGCGCCCGCTTCCTCTCGTTACTGCCTTATACCGATCAGCACAAGCTGAGGTAAGACCCATGGGTGTCACGATGTTGGCACTGGCACGATTTACCCTCAAGGGTCCCTACCAGGCGGCCGCGGTCGTCGGACTGCTCGCGGTGCTCTCGGTGTTTATTCCACCGATGGTGGGGGCCAATATTTTCGGGCTGCTGGTCGCGTCGCTATGCATGTTGCTGTCCTGCACCCTGGTAGGCCTGATCATATTGACCCAGGGGTCGGTATCCGGGCTCAAGGCAATCGGTGTGTCGATGCTAGGCATTACCCTGGTCGCCTGGGCCCTGATCAACGCCCCCGAACTCGGGTTGTGGACCGGGCTGGTGCAGTGGTTGCCGATTATTTTGCTGTCGCAAACCCTGCGCAGCAGTAAATCGCTGGCGCTGACGATCCTGGTCGGGGTGTTGCTCGGAGTGGTCGCGATCGCTGCCCAGTACCTGATCTGGGGGTCGATCGAGAACGAGATGATCACGCAGACGCTACAGCGAATGGGCCAGGCGGAGCAACTCGATCGGCAACTGGTGGAACGGAATACCCAGCTGGTGCGCCTGTTCGTGCTGGCGCTGGTGGCCATGGCCTACCTGGTCATCGTGTTGATCGTTCTGATCGCGCGCTGGATGCAGGCAAGCCTGGCCGATTCGCATGGGTTCAGGCAGGAATTTTACGCTCTGCGCCTGGGCAAGCCGGCCGCCGCGGTGGCGCTGGTGTTGATGGTGCTCAGTTTCTGGCCCTCGCAGGCCTGGTTGCTGAGCCTGGCTTTCCTGGTCGTGATCGCTTTCATGTTCCAGGGTATTGCCGTGGTGCATAGCAAACTGGGTCCGCGCCGGCAGGCGCGCCTGATGTTGGGGCTGTTTTACCTGCTGCTGCTTGTGTTTCCGCAGGTCGTGGCGCTCACCGCCGTTACCGGGGTGATAGATAACTGGCTGGTTTTCAGGAAAAAACCTGTAAAGTCAGATGACGAAAACAAACTTTGATTAGAGGTAACCCAATGGAAGTCATCCTTTTGGAAAATGTTGAAAATCTGGGCGCTGTCGGCGACAAGGTAAGCGTAAAATCGGGTTTTGCGCGCAACTACCTGGTGCCGCATGGCAAGGCGCAAATGGCGACCGCCGCCAATATCGCCGAATTTGAAGCACGCCGCTCCGAGCTTGAAAATGCCGCTGTCGAGGCCCTGCAGGCGGCTCAAGACCGTCAGCAGGCAATCGAGGCGCTCGCCGCCATCGACGTTACCGCGAAAGTTGGCTCCGAGGGCAAGCTGTTCGGCTCCGTCGGTGTCGCTGACGTCAGCGACGCGATCTGCAGCCTTGGCGTCACCGTCGAGAAAAGCGAAATCCGCATGCCCGAAGGCGCACTGCGGATTGTCGGTGAGCACCTTGTCGATATTCACCTGTATACCGATGTCGACGCCCAGGTGACGATCAATATCGTCGGCGAAGAATAAGCTCCCGTCCGACCCCGCATCGGCATTTTCAACGGGTTCTCGCGGAGGCGCAGAGGCGCAGAGGGACGCAGAGGACTTGTATGCTGGTGCTATTGGTCAGGTTCTCAGCAATGGCACTACCCAGTAAATACTCTGCGTTCCTCAGCGCCTCCGCGAGAAGCTTCCCTGGAAGCATCCGCTGTACTGGAGGCCATCGATCATTGCTTTTTTTGAGAAAGGCCGCCTTAAGGCAGCCTTTTAGTTTTGGGGGCCGGCAAAAAGGTTTATCATAGCCTGTCCATGTCGACGTTGCCGAACACCATCTTATGTCTGAAATAACTTCCCGCGTGGCCGAGCTCAGCCAGCGTGTCGACGACCTCAAGGTCCCGCCGCACTCGCTGGAGGCGGAGCAATCGGTCATCGGCGGCCTGATGCTGGATAACCGCTCCTGGGATGATATCGCCGACATCGTCAATGAACAGGACTTCTATCGGCATGATCACAGCCTGATCTTCAGGGCAATCGCGGCACTCGCCGAAGACGGCAAGCCTTATGACGTCGTCACCGTATCGGAATGGCTCGGTGCGCGCGGAGAACTCGACTCGATCGGCGGCCTCGCTTACCTCAGCATTCTCGCCAACGATACGCCGACCGCGGTCAACACCAAGGCTTACGCGAACATCGTGCGCGAATATTCGATTCTGCGCAGCCTGATTCAAATCGGAAACGAAATATCCGCCAGCGCCTATAACGCGGACGGCCGCTCGAGCAAGGAGTTGCTCGATGAAGCCGAGCGCAGGGTGTTCATGATTGCCGAGCAAAACGCCGGTAACCGCGAGGGCTTCCAGGCGATCAATGATTTGCTCGGGCGCGCGGTAAAACGCGTCGAGGAAATGTATCGCAGCAAGGAAGCGATCACCGGTATTGCCACCGGATTCGGCCTGTTCGATGAAAAAACCTCGGGGCTGCAACGCTCCGATCTCGTCATCATTGCCGGGCGCCCGTCGATGGGCAAGACCAGTTTCGCGATGAATATCGCCGAAAACGCGGCCCTCAACAACGAGCGTTCGGTCGCCGTGTTCAGCATGGAAATGCCGGGTGAACAGCTGGCACTGCGCATGATGTCCTCGCTGGGGCGCATCGATTCGCATAGCCTGCGCACCGGCCGGCTTGACGATCACGACTGGCCGCGCCTGATCTCGTCGGTCAACATGTTGTCAAAATCGAAGTTGTTCATCGACGATACCCCGGCCTTGACGCCGACCGAACTGCGCGCTCGAACGCGGCGGCTGAAACGTGAGCACGGGCTCGACATGGTCGTTGTCGATTACCTGCAATTGATGCAGGTCGCCGGCTCCACCGAAAACAGGGCGACCGAGATATCGGAGATTTCGCGCTCGCTGAAAGCGTTGGCAAAGGAGCTGAATGTGCCCGTGGTGGCGCTGTCACAGCTCAATCGAAGCGTCGAACAACGCCCCGACAAACGTCCGGTCATGTCTGATCTGCGCGAATCGGGCAGCATCGAGCAGGACGCGGACGTCATACTGTTCATTTACCGCGATGAAGTTTATAACCCCGAAAGTGTCGACAAGGGCGTTGCCGAGCTGCTCATCCGCAAGCAGCGTAACGGCCCCATCGGCATGGTGAAGCTCGCTTTCCTCGGGCAGTATACGCGGTTCGAGAATCTTGCCTTTGATCAATACGGGAGCGAGTTTGAATAGCCATGGTCCAAACCGGCACTCACGCGCGATCATCGACCTTGAGGCGTTAAGGCAAAACTACCGGTATCTCAAAAAGATCGCGGGCGGCAATCGCCTCATCGCCGTGGTCAAGGCCGATGCCTACGGGCATGGCGCGCTCGAAGTCGCACGGGCCCTGGATCATGCCGATGCCTTTGCCGTCGCCGCGGTCGGTGAAGGACTCGCACTGCGAAAGGCGGGAATCGAGCAAAAGATCCTGGTAATGGGCGGGTTCATTAGCAAGGAAGAACTGCTGTTGTGTATCGAGCATGACCTCGATCCGGTGCTGCACCACCAGTTTCATCTCGATTGCCTGCGTGCCCAGGGCAACCTGCGCGATCTCGACGTCTGGCTGAAAGTGGACTCGGGCATGGGGCGGCTCGGTTTCCCGCTCGACAGTACCCGCGTGTTAATTGATTTTCTGCTCGGTCTCGACACTCTCGGCAGCCTGCGCCTGATGACGCACCTGGCGAGCGCCGACAATATCGACAACGGTTTCACTGACAACCAGGTCAACGCCATCGATTCGCTGCAACTCGGCGAATACGAGTGGGGAATCGCCAATTCCGCCGGTATTCTCGGTTGGCCCGATACGCATAACCTGTGGGTCAGGGCCGGGATTGCGCTTTATGGCGCCGATCCACTGTCGGATCGCAAGATGGCGCAACGCGAGTTGCGGCCGGTGATGACGATGAAATCGGCGGTGCTTGCGGTCAATCACCATCGCCGGGGTGACTTGATCGGTTATTCCGGTACCTATATCTGTGACAAGGACATGAGCATCGCGGTGCTTGCCGCCGGTTACGCCGATGGCTACCCGCGCCACAAGATCGATACCGCCCAGGTCGAGATACAAGGCCGGTTGTGCGATATCATCGGTCTGGTTTCGATGGACATGATCACGGCCGATGTGAGCGAGCTCGGCGAAGTCGGAGTAGGGGACGAGGTGACCCTGTTCGGGGTGTCGCCGAATGTCTGTGATCTCGCCGACTGCTCGGAAACGATTTCCTATGAAATCCTGTGCAACGTCGGCGCCCACGTCAAACGCGAGTATCTCGGCTAGTATCCTGCCCGTCATCCCGGTTTATTTTCTGTCATTCTGGCGCAGGCCGGGATCCAGAATCGCAGGGATTTCGCCAGGCGGGCTAGAGTCATCCTTGCGTAAGCTGGGATTTTGGAACGCCTGTCTCGATATCCAACATCATGGCCCGAAAACAGGCGCCCATTTACAATTTACACTGGCAAACCAGAATAAAAATCCGTAGAATCGCGCCTTCCAATTTATGCGCCTGTAGCTCAGCTGGATAGAGTACTCGGCTACGAACCGAGCGGTCGGGAGTTCGAATCTCTCCAGGCGCGCCAT
>JAAEPH010000529.1 GCA_024232855.1 Gammaproteobacteria bacterium | reverse complement strand
TTCGGATATTTCCTTGTGAAATCAATATACTGCGCGATTTTTGCGCATATTTATGAATTCTCCGGGCTAAATCAATCGCTCGCCTCATGGCGCCTACTTTTGGTGCACATCTTTTTCGCGCCCTACTGCGTTTTCTAGGTTCAACAAAATTCAATTAGACTGGTTCTACGATAGAAGCGCAAATTTTTTCTTGAACTCCGTCGATGTTGCGATAAATAACACCGTGGATGTCGCTGTCCAGGATAAAAACGGATTTATGTTCGGCGACAATCAGTTTGTCGAGTGTCTCGAGGCTGTCGGGATCCACGACCGGATCGCGATCTCCCTGGTAAATGAGGACATTTGCGTTGATCGTGAGGGCATCTTTACGAATATGGTCGATAAATCGCTGTAGCTGGTAGAGCGCGCGAAGCGGAATGTGCTGGTAGTTGACCTGCGGATTTTCGGGTTTGTTGGGCGTAAACGGGACTAAGCCTTCGGAATTGACCCAGCTCACCAGCTTGTTCGCGTGATGCATCAGCGGCACGAACACCATGTTCTTGTTCTTGAAGTGAATCGGCGCGTTCACGCTGGTCACCGTTTTTATCTTCACCTGTGGGTGCGTGGCGGCATGGTAGAGGGCGAGCAGCCCACCGGTGGAGAATCCGACGATGTGGACGGACTGACTGAACGCCTTGGCGATATCATAGCCGCGTGCGACCGAGTCTACCCAGTCATGCCAGTTGCGCGCACGCAGGTCCCAGGGTGAGGTGCCATGACCCTTGAGGCGTATGCCGATGGCGTGACAACCGGCGGCATGCAGACGTTCGCCGAGGCTTTTCATTTCCGCGGGAGTCGACAGGAATCCGTGAATCAGCAATACCGCGGGCGCCGATTTTCTGTTCGACTTGAGAAAAAACGAGTTGGCGTCAGCAGTCTGCGTTTGTTGTGAATTGATATCCTGGTAGCGTTCTCGCTGATAGAGATTCCAGTCCCAGCGGTAACTGAGAATCTGATCGTCGAAGCGGTGCTCGGCGATGGCTACCGCTGTAAGCTTGTCAGCATCTTTCATCGCCCTTTCGGTGATGCGCGTAATTCGCGCCAGCGGTTTTACTTCGTTGGCGTATACGTTGATCAGGTTTTCGGTACGGATTTCATCGATCTCGAAATCCTCGATCAGCTTTTTATCGAGGACATACTGGCCGTCTTCGACGTGGATCAACTCCAGGTTGCGGGCGGTCTTCAGGAACTGGTCGAGACGGGTGCTGCCCTTGTTGATGATTGCGCCGTACTCGTCCGGGTTGCGCAGGCTGCGGTGCAGGTGGTGTTCGGTTTGCTGCAAGCGCTTGATACTGAGATAAAGCATCTTGTGCAGGCGGGCGCATTCAATGCGAGTCAGCCCCTGCTCAAATAGCTTCATCAGCAGCAGCGAGGCAATGTGGCTGAGGTTGACTGTGACTGCCTCATACATTGAGCGCATGTAATCGTCGCGCACCTTGTTGGACTTGGCGCGCATGCCGAAGGTATGGATGCGGCCTCCCCAGTTGCTAGTGTCGGGCTTGAGCCGAAATAGCTGATCCAGGGATTCGAAACCATGTACCACGTTGGGTAACAGGCGCTTCTCCCACCAGCGCCAGTAGTTGCCGGCGACGATGGGGCGGGAAAAGCGGATATCCATATCGGTATCCTTGAACAGCAAGTTACCCTCGATAATCAGTTCCTCGGTGAAACGCTTGTCGATATTGCGGTTAAACAGCTTTGCCGCCTGGTGCAGGATATTGTCACTCACGCGAATCGGGTAAAAGGTGATGTGACTGGGCACGATGACGGTTGGCTTGACGGCTCTTCTCATCAGGTGCTCGACGTCATCGAATTCGAGTTGTTCGGCCCAGCGTTCGATGCGAGTGTACTTTCCGATTGAATAGTCGTGCAACAACGCGGTTTTGAACGCGTCGAGCGCGAGCGCGATGACCGCGGGCCCGCGATGATGCTTGCGGCGTTCATTGGCGCTGCGTGAAAAGACGCTGTATTGCCCCTTATGATCGACGACGCGCTTGTCCTTGACCATGCCGCCTTCCGGAAATACGACCAGCTTGCGGTCGTGCAGAATTTCCCGGGCCAGAAAAGGGAACAGGTTCGGCATATTGTTCGGCACCACGCCGATCGAATAGAGAAACTGGCTGAAACGTTCGTCGCCTTCAAAAAACTCTGCTGAAGCCACCGATCGGCAATAGGCGCCGCAGGCATCGTGGATCAGGCACTGGGGGATAAAGGTTTCAAAGCGGGCGAAGTGGTTGAACAGGAAGATATCGCCGTGCTGCACCGTGTCGTTTTCAGCCTCGACCTCCTGGTGCAGCTTGATATTGAGCTTCAGTAGTTTTTTGGTTGTGCCGAAAGCCCTGACACAGAAATTGTAAATCCGGTCGTTGATTTGCGGGTGTTCGGGTACCGCGGACATTTACCGATTTCCTGTGCAGATTTGAATGCAGAATTTCATTTACATGAGGCTCTCCCTGTGCCTCGAAATTCCATGACGCCCGCTATCGCATAGTCGGGATACAGGTTCTTATAGCCAGCCATCGTCGTTATGTCTATAGCGGCCTCTGGTGGTTGCCGGATCGACTCGATCGCGGAATATATCAGCACCGTTAACAACGATTTTGCCGCGCTTGCCAGGCGTGATCCCGCTACAGGCTCAGAAATAATCGGGTTCGTTGCCTTCGCGCCACTTGATGTTGCAACCGACACTGGGAACCTGGGCTGTGGTGACTACGTTACCGCTCTGCAGGGCCTCGACGGCGTCCTTCAAATCCTCGCCGCTTACCGCCACGCCGTTGCCGGGCCGCGAGCCATCGTACTGGCCACGGTAGACGAGTTGGCGTGACGCGTCGAAGATGAAGAAATCGGGTGTACAGGCTGCCTGGTAGGCTTGCGCAATCTGTTGTGATTCGTCGTACAGATAGGGGAATTCAAAGCCATGCTGCTGCGCGAACTCGGTCATCTTCGGCGGGCTGTCAGCCGGGTAGCCGGTGGCGTCGTTGGAGCTGATCATGACCACTCCGAGGCCGCGTTGTTGAGCCGCGTTGGCGAATCCGGTAAAGGATTCGATGATGTGCAGTACGTAGGGACAATGATTACAGGAAAACACCACCAGCAGCGGCTTGCCATGGTAGTCGGAGAGGGCAACCTGGCGGTTGGCGGCGGCAGGCTCGGGTAGCGAAAAATCAGCTGCGCGAGTGCCGATGCTCAGCATTGTCGAAGGGGTTTGTGCCATTACAGTCATCGCTCGGATTGATCGAACGCCGATTATAACCCGAATCTGAATGCGAGGTTAACCCACGTATCTCAACGATTTATGGCACCCGTATTACGAAATCGTTAAGATATTTGGGTCAGGCAAGTATAGGAGGAATAAACGCAATACCCCTGCATATCAAGGCTGAAAACTGGAGTCAGAAATCCACCGATAACACCCATCGACTCAATCAGCATCTTTTCGACTTCCTTGTTTTTCCGATCTAGTCTGTGCTTTTTGGCTTCTCCAGAACCTTGGTCACTCCACAAGGCAACAAGTCACCGAGTAACCTGT
>JAAEPH010000528.1 GCA_024232855.1 Gammaproteobacteria bacterium | reverse complement strand
TAACAGGGTGGTAATGCCGGTCCAGCCGATGATCGACGAAACAGGCGCTCTGTAGCCCGCGGTACGCAGCACCGCGATGCCGGGAATGTTCTGCGACACCATCGTCACCACGAACAATGGAATGCCGACGCCGATCATTGCGGCAAGCGAAAATTCCGGAACCACCAGCTGGGGGGCGTTGAATGCCAGCGAAAACGAAGAGAAATCGAGCAGATCGAGAAAGCGGCACAGAACCAGGCCGACAATCAGTACAACCAGAATCGTGTAGCGTGGCACCAGTTTGCGTGCCAGCAGGTAGACAACGAACATTGCCAGTACCAGTCCAAACTGAGACTCCATCGAGAAGAAGGCATCGACACCGAATTGAAACAGAATCCCGGCAAGCATGGCGGCAGCAAGCGGCAGTGGAATGCGGTCGATAATGCGCTCAAACCAGCCGCTGACGCCGCAGAGCGTAATCAGGGCCCCGGAAAACAGGAAGGCGCCGGTCGCCTCGGCCATGCCGATGTCGCCAAGAGAGGTCGCCAGTAACGCGGCACCCGGCGTCGACCAGGCCGTTATGATCGGCATCTTGTAGCGCCATGACAGGCCGATGGAGGTAAGCCCCAGACCGATACCCAGCACCATCATCCAACTGGAAACCTGCAGGGTGTCAGCACCCGCGGCTTTTGCCGCCTGGAAGACGATGACGGCCGAGCTGCTGTAGCCGATCAGCACGGCGGCAAATCCCGCGGCAATGGCGGGCGCATGAAAATATTCGCGAAATGACAGTGATGCTGGACTGGACATAGGGTTATTTTGCGCGAAACGCGAGAATGACGCCGATCACGATGATCGATGACGCGAGCGCAAAGATCAATGAAATAGTTTCCGCCAGCTTCAACCAGGCCAGGATAATGCCCGAGACCGGTTGCAGGAACCGGAACAGGCCGACGCGCGCGATGCCGCCTATTCCGCCTCGCGTTGCAGCCGGACTTCGCGGGTATGGTAGACGCGAGTGATAAAGCGTGTCCAGCGGCGCCTGATCTTGCGGCGCACGAGGAAGGGAAAACAATTCAGCCAGTCGAGCGCCACGACGTCACTGAGCCCGTCGATGGCGACCAGCCGTGCACTGCGGGTGGAGGATCGCTGGAACAGCAGGTTGCCGATCGTCATGTCGTGGTTGAAGATGATCAGGTTTTGCAGAAAGGCGTGCTTCAGCTCTTCCAGGTAGACATCGAATTCCTCGATGGGAACGCCCTGCGCCAGGTACCAGTT
>JAAEPH010000527.1 GCA_024232855.1 Gammaproteobacteria bacterium | reverse complement strand
TTTCGTTGTAATGCTCCCGAATCACCTTCCGGTGAGCCTGCGCCTCATCGAAATCATTGGCGCTGAACTGGTCGCCAAAGTCGATGAAACCCTTCGCCACCTCACCCAGGTAGTCCAGGTTGTAGGCGCTGCCTCGGGCCTGCTCTGCTGCATCATAAGAGGCTGTAACCGCCCAGGTGATCACCGATGACTGCAATCCCGGGTTATCATTAACCAATTGGAAGTCTGACTTTTCCAACTTGTCGATGACATTACGAAAAGCCTCGCGCACATCGGTGTCGACCGGTGCAAAACCAAGATCTTCGGCATCACTCACAGGGGTATCTACAGCCGTCGACTCCTTCGCTTCTCCAGGGTCCGGCCTCATGATATCGACACACGTGCGCGCGTCGGCAACGCTGCGTGTCATCGGGCCGTAGGACCCTATCGCCTGCCAGGCCGGGCAGCAGGGTTCGCGAGGGATCGCGCCGAAGCTCGGTTTGAAACCGACAATACCGCAAAAACCAGCCGGGATACGAATTGAACCACCACCGTCACCACCCAGTGAAAAGACACCTAGTCCGGCAGCAACCGCCACCGCGGCG
>JAAEPH010000526.1 GCA_024232855.1 Gammaproteobacteria bacterium | reverse complement strand
TACATGGTACCTGGTACATGGTGCATGGTACATGGGACATGGTACATGGTACATGGTACATGGTACATGGTACATGGTACATGGTACATGGTACATGGTACATGGCACATGGTACATGGTACATGGTACATGGCACATGGTACATGGCACATGGTACATGGCACATGGTACATGGTACATGGTACATGGTACATGGCACATGGTACATGGTACACGGTACATGGTACATGGTACATGGTACATGGTACATGGTACATGGTACATGGTATATGGTACATGGTACATGGTACATGGTACATGGTACATGGTACATGGTACATGGTACATGGTACATGGTACATGGTACATGGTACATTGTACATGGTGCATGGTACATGGTACGTGGTACATGGTACATGGTACCATGAACATCATGAAAAATGCCTTTGCCCGGTCAATTCCACACGAAAAGTGACCGTGAACGTGTGTTATGGGATATGCAGTAATGCATCTACGTAAAGGTTTTTGTTTGGACTGCCTTTCCTATGGCGTGATTTCAACGTCTTAGCGCGAACTGTTAGGCCTAGAGCGTTCGCGAT
>JAAEPH010000525.1 GCA_024232855.1 Gammaproteobacteria bacterium | reverse complement strand
TTCGGCAACTTCGGCAACTTCGGGAGCAGCGGGCGCCGGCTGGTCCGGTATCGCCGCAGTCGACGGCGTCATTGCTGCTTGATCCCTGGCCGATTCAAAATCCTTTCGAACGTTTGCCTTCGCAACGCCTTCAGGGAGTCTCAAGCTGACCAGTTCGTTGACGTCGCCTGCGCCGAGTTCGAATTTCGGCGGCGTAAACTGGCTCAGGTAAGCGCTCAGGTTTGGCCTCAAGCCGTAGCCGTCGGCGGTGGCGTGGAGGTGTCGGTTGAGCAGGTGCAGCATGTGCGCCACGATCAGTCTGATGGGTGCCGTGTCGTTGCCAATACCGAGCATCTCGCGATTGCGGAGCGTCAGCGGCGCGGCGTTACGCCAGGCGAAACAACCCTGGGTCGCGATTACCGCGGGGAAGGCGCGCATCGGTGTGTCGATGCCTTTGGCCTGGCGTTGCATGATCCAGAGTTCAATGTTTTCCTGCAGTTGGTGATAGCTGTTCTTGATGCCGCTAAAGCCGAACATGAACGCTGGCGGGCAGCCGATGAGTTCGAAGCGCGTGGTATGCATCGGGTCCACGTGAATGAAGCTCTTGTTGGGGCCGGGTTTCAATCCATTTTTCTTCGCCAACCGAATCAGCATGGGCTTGTCGGTATTGGTGCTCAGGGTCGCCAGGGAAGCGCAGGCGTTCATCGATTCGAAGAAGGTTTTACGGATATATTTTGCGCGGATCGTAAACGCCGCCAGCACGGATTCGTAGAGATAGTCGGATTGAATGCCGCGCAAGCCGATACGCGGGAAATCGCGGTTGTAAATGATGGCGTCAAAATGGTCGGAGCGATTGCCGAAGGCATCGACGATGTGGCCTGTGCCAACGCCAAAATTTTCCGGTAAAAAAGGTGTCAGCACCGTCCGTACAAATGCTTCGGCCGCGGCCGCGTCGTCCAGTTCATCTTTCTCGATTGCGGTGATGACGTCGGCTTCGCCTTTCAGTTTCCTTGCAACGAGTCGTGCCCAGTCTTCGTAATTATTCATGATAGCTAGTGCCCAGATGCTCTTCTTCACATTAATTTTAGTAGAATGGAGGGAAAATTCTACACGGAAATCAGTACTTTGGCTCAAGTTTTTGGGGAAAACGGGGGAATAGAGCGAATTTACGGTGATCTCGACTGTGTTTTGCCAATTGTTGGGATATTATCGATTTTTTTGCTTGCGCGTCCCTAATGCGTCTGATTGATTCCTCGATAGCCGATTTTGATCTGATTCGAAGCGAATTTCGATGGTCTATTCCGGACCAGCTAAACATCGCCCATCAGGGTTGCCTCGTTGCGCTCGATACGTTCCATCTCGCGCTGGACCTCGCGCGAGTAGCGCTTGTCCGAATCGTTCCAGCCCGGTTCGTCCGCCTCGCGCAGAACCGGGTCGAAACCTTCCTCGACGAGATTCGCCCACTCGACACTGTGGCCGTTTTTTTCGAGGCCGCCGGCGAAGACGTCGGCGACGGTTCCCGTCAATGAGTCTCTGCGCGGGTGCGCCATTACCAGAAGCGTTTTCATGTGTTAGCCCGGAAATTTCATAAATTTGCGCGAATATCGCGCAGGCCATTGTTTTTAAAAGAAATGGGATTTCACAAGGAAATTTCCGAAGAAGTCTCGTGTCAGTGATTCCGGGCGACTGGGGAAATATTTCTTGTGGAATCAATAGACAAGCGAGATCGTGCATAATTTATGAATTTTCCGGGTTAGTTCCTTCCTGTTTTTATTCAGTCCGGTGGGTTCAGCAGGTTGTGCGGGCCGAGGTCTTGCAGCAGGCGTTCGCCGCACAGCGCCATGGTAGTATCCAGTTCGCCGTAGATGATATCGAGCGCCTGTGCGACACCGGCTTCGCCCCCTGCGCCGAGACCGTAGATGAAGGCGCGCCCGATGTAGGTGCTTTTGGCGCCGAGGCAAATTGCCTTGAGCACGTCCTGTCCCGAGCGGATGCCGCCGTCGAAGTGAACCTCGATGTCGCCGCCGACAGCATCGACGATTTCGGGCAGGGCGCTGATCGAGGAGCGCGCGCCGTCGAGTTGGCGGCCGCCGTGGTTGGAGACGATGATCGCGTCGGCGCCGGTGTTGACGGCCATGCGTGCGTCTTCCGCGTCGAGAATACCTTTGATGATCAGCTTGCCGCCCCAGCGCTCGCGGATCCAGTCGATGTCCTTCCAGGAGAGCTTTGGATCGAATTGCTCGGCGGTCCAGGCGGCCAGCGATGACATGTCGCCGACGCCCTTGACGTGGCCGACGATATTGCGAAATCCGTGGCGCCTGGTGGTCAGCATGTCGAGGCACCAGCGCGGCCGGCTGATGATCTGCAACGCGGCGTTCAGGGTCGGTTTGGGCGGTGCGCTGAGCCCGTTACGAATGTCGTTGTGACGCTGTCCGAGGATTTGTAGATCCAGTGTCAGCATCAACGCGCTACAGCCCGCGTCTTTGGCGCGGTCGATCAGGCGGCCTATAAAATCGCGGTCCTTCATAACGTAGAGTTGGAACCAGAAGGGTTTGCTGGTGTGTTCGGCGACGTCTTCGATCGAGCAAATGCTCATCGTCGACAGCGTGAACGGGACGCCGAATTTTTCCGCGGCGCGCGCCGCCTTGATTTCCCCATCGGGGTGCTGCATGCCGGTCAGACCCACCGGCGCCAGCGCTACCGGCATCGCTACCGGCTGCCCGATCATCTCGGTCGCGACCGAGCGATCGGTTATGTCGACGGCGACCCGCTGACGCAAGCCGATGTCCTGGAAATCCGCTTCGTTGGCGCGGTAGGTCGACTGGGTCCACGAACCCGAATCGGCATACTCGTAAAACATGCGCGGAACGCGTCTGCGCGCCCGTTCCTGTAGATCTTTGATGTCGCAAATCGCCGTCATGACTACTCCGTGGTTAGGCGCAACAAGTTTACTTGAATCCGGGGGTTAATCCATAAATCCATGGAAGGACAATATTCATTATTGTGTGTCGATAATTTCGGTTAGCATTCCATGGTCATGCTCTCGATTAGAAATCTAAGCAAGTCCTACCGCTATGCCGACGCAAGGCAAGGCGTGTTGAATCAGCTCGAGTTCGACATGGCGGCCTCGACCTCGGTGGCCTTGCTGGGCGAGAGCGGCAGTGGCAAGTCGACTCTGCTGCACTTGATCGCGGGGCTCGATCGACCCGATAGCGGTGAAATCCTGTTTACCGGGCAAGCGCTGCACTCCGCTTCGGAATCGACCCTGGCGGCGTTGCGGCGCTCGCAAATTAGCCTCGTGTTTCAGCAGTTTCACCTGGTATCGACCCTGACCGTGCTCGACAACATTCGCTTCCAGGCAGCCCTGTGCCAACGCCTGGACGCGGACTACGAAGCCGAATTGATCGAACGGCTCGCCCTTGGAGACCAGGCTCGAAAATATCCGCATCAATTGTCGCGCGGACAGCAGCAGCGGGTCGCGATCGCGCGATCCCTGTTGCACAGGCCCGCGCTGGTGCTCGCCGACGAACCGACCGGCAACCTCGATGAGAATTCCAGCCGTGAAGTTATGGCCTTGTTCAGCGAGCTGGTCAAACAGGCGGACAGCAGCCTGCTGATGGTTACCCACAGCCGCGCCATGGCTGATTTCATGGATCGGCGCGTGCGCCTGCATAACGGCAAGCTGGCCGAGAGCGAGTGACTAGCCCGCATCGCTCAACGATTTCCTCGGCAATTGCCCGAAGCGTCGGATCGGGACGCCGCATCGCGCCGATACGTCGGACCGCTGCATCGCCTAAAAGCGCCTACTTTTGGTGCTCTGCTACTGCACATCCATGTGCATATCGCGACGTAAAACGGTGAGTGATGCGGACTAGCGGGATTTTTTGGGTGCTGAAGGCGTTGCTGAGCCATTACTGGCGGCATCCCTGGCAGACCCTGTTCCTGGCTGTCGGGCTGATCGCCGGCGTGGCGCTGTGGTCGGCGGTGCAAATCATCAATCAGCACGCCGAGAACAGTTACCGGCAGGCGCAGAGCCTGCTCGGCGCGCAGGCACATTACTGGATTCGAAATCGACGCGACCAGGGCATTGATCCGTCGACCTACATCAAGCTGCGCCGCGACGGTTTTCGCCAGCTGTTCCCGCTGGTCGAACTCGAAGTCAGTACTGCCGCCGGCGAGTCGGTCAGCATCATCGCGACCGATCTGCTGGCCTTGCCGGATAATCTGCTCGGCAACGATCAATCGACGCGGGATTTCGGCGCGACCTGGCTGGAGTTCGTGCAACCCCCGTATCGCGCCTGGGTGCCGCGAGTGCTCGCCCGCGAACTCGGGCTCGCGCGGGGCGATCAACTCGAATTACGCGACGGCCGGCGCCTGCCGCCGGCGATGGTTCAGGCGCGGGTACAGCAAGGGCGGCGCGTACTGATGGACATCGGCGCGGCGTTCGCGTTGTCCGGCAGCGAGCGCTTCAGTTATCTCGCGGTTGGCAGGATCGAGCCCCATGCTTTCAGAAGACTCGCGGCGAGCCTGCCGGATCACCTGGAATTGATCGAGAACCAACAGCACCTGGATTTGCGCGAACTCACGCAAAGCCTGCACAGTCACCTCTCCGCAATGAGCCTGCTGTCGTTCGCGGTTGGCCTGTTCATCGTCTTCAACGCGGTTCGATTCTCGCTCTGGTACCGGCGTGCTACGCTGCTCGATCTTCGTCTGATGGGCTGCGATAGCCGTGTCATGCTGGTTGCCATCCTGTTTGAAACCCTGGCCTGGAGCCTGCTCGGAACAGCGCTCGGGTTTGCCGTTGGCGTGGTGCTGGCGCAACTCCTGTTGCCTGGCCTTGGCGCCAGCTTGCAGAGTCTGTACGACGCCATCGTCGAAACCGAACTCGGGCTCAGTCCCTGGACCCTGTTTCAGGCCTGGTGCCTGTCGCTGATCGGATTGATATGGGCGCTGGCCTGGCCGCTTTACCGGCAGTTGCGGCGCTCCAGTCTCGAAGCCGCGCGGGTTGAAGTCCTGCTCGCCGACGAGAGCGGAGCGCGTCGGCGAATGGCGCTCGCCGCGGTTGGGCTGGCACTGCTGGCGGCTATCGCCTATCCGCGTATCGAAACCGCGACGCAGGGCTTTGTCGTGCTCGGGCTGTTGCTTTTCGCTGCCGCCTGGTCGCTGCCGGCGCTGCTGGCGGCCGCCTTGCGCCTGCTCGCCTGGCTGTTACCCGCGCATAGCTTGCTGACCCGCTGGATGGTTAGCGACGGCTGGTCGCAGCTACCGGCGTTTCGCAGTGCGATGATGGCGCTGCTGCTGGCTTTGACCGCCAATCTCGGCGTCGGCACGCTGGTTGACAGTTTCCGTAGCGCTTTTGTCGGCTGGCTCGAGGTTCGTCAAAGCGCCGATATTTACCTGCGCGCCCCGAATGTCAGTTATGAGCAGCTGCTCGGACTGGCGGATAACGGCTCGTGGCTGGCCGACAGTCATTATCATATCGGGGTCAGCACGCGCTGGCGCGAACGGCCGACGCTGGTGCGAGGGGTCGATACGCGTGCGCCGGATAGCCTGGTATTGCCGCTGTCGAGCTGGCGGGGGGAATCCGCCGCGGCGGCGTTGGCAATCTGGCGTGAACAAGCGGGCAAGGTGCTGGTAAACGAGCAGGTTCATTTTCTTGCCGGTGTCGAGGTTGGCGATGAGGTCGAACTGAAAACCGAACGGGGATTGCGCCACTACGAAGTGGTTGGCGTTTTTTATGATTACGGCAACCCGTATTTCCAGTTCTACCTGCCCGGCCGGGTGGTTGCAAGTCACTGGAGTCACTACTACTCGCGCGGTGTCGCGTTGTGGCTGAACAAGAACAACCCGCGGGCGATGCAACAGGCCGAAGCCAGCCTGAAGGCGCTGGGGGCGCAACCAGGCGACTGGATTTCGCAAACCCAGGTTCGCAGGCTATCGGTCGCCGTCTTCGATCGTACCTTCGCGATTACCGCCGCCATGAACTTGCTGACGATGATGGTTGCGGCGATCGCGTTGCTGGCATCGTTGCTGGCCATCCTGCAGGAACGCTTACCCCAGTTCGCGCAATGGCGCGCGCTCGGTTTGCGACAGTCCGAACAATTGTTGCTGGTGGCCACGCCGCTACTGATTTTTTGCACGGTCGTGTGGTTATTGGCGATTCCACTGGGTGCATTGTTGAGCTGGATACTGATCGACAAGCTCAACGTCATCAGTTTTGGCTGGAGCATGCCGTTGCTGTGGGAGATTACGCCGGCGTTGCAGCTCGCGCTGGTGGTTGGCCTGATTTGCGTGTCGACACTGCTATTAGTTGCATTTCAATGGCGCCGCCAGATGCCGCTGGCCCTGGCGCAGCTCGGGGAGACCGTTTAATGCGTGTTTTGATTGCAGTGTTCTTTGCCCTGGCTGCTAGCGCGATCCAGGCCCAGGACATGCTCGGCGACCTGCGTGACCAGGGGCTCGGCTTCGCGCAGGTCACCCCGGGACGTTCGCTGCAATTTCCGCGTGATCACGGCGCCCATCCGGATTATCGCGTCGAATGGTGGTACCTGACCGCAAACCTGGAAGACAGCGAGGGCGGTCAATGGGGTATGCAATGGACCCTGTTTCGCCAGGCGCTGAGCCCGCGGCAGGCGCAGGCGGGCTGGCAAAGCAACCAGGTGTGGATGGCGCATGCGGCAATCACAACACCCGACGGACATTTTTTCGAGCAGCGTTTTGCGCGCGGCGGCATCGACCAGGCCGGGGTCAGCCGCGTCGCGCAAGACGGTCATTTCAATGCCTGGATGGATGACTGGGAGTGGCGTTCGAACAGTGCGGCGTTGTTTCCGGCGAAGCTCAAGTTCAGTGTCGGTGAACGTGAAATTGTTCTGTTGCTGGAAGGCACCGGCGAGCTGGTCGCCAACGGCATCGACGGCTACAGCCAGAAATCGGCACAGGGGCAGGCGAGCTACTACTACAGCCAGCCGCATATTCGGGTGCGCGGTTTCGTCAGCCAGGGCCTCGAAAAAACCTATCTCAGCGGCAAGGGCTGGCTCGATCGCGAGTGGAGCTCCCAGGAGCTGGCGGAAAACCAGCAGGGCTGGGACTGGTTCGCGCTGCATCTCGATGATGGACACAAGCTCATGGTTTACCAGCTGCGCCACGCCGACGGTGAGCACTGGCTGAGCGGTAACTGGATCGACCCGCAGGGCAGTGCGCGCTTGCTCGATCGGGATTCGATCGTCCTCAGTTCGACGCGTAGCGGTAACATCGAAACCGGCGATGAGCGCTCGCGCAAGTTGCCGATGGAATGGAAGCTCGCCCTGGTCGAACAGGATCGCAGCTGGCGCATTCGGCCGCTTTACGACCAGCAATGGATGGCGACGCGCATTCCCTACTGGGAGGGCGTGGTGCTGATCGAAGACGAGCAGGGCGCGCCGTCCGGCGTCGGCTACATGGAATTGACCGGGTACCAGTAAACTCCCGCCACCATATCGCGCCGACACAGCGCAGGAAAGTTGGTCTCTTTTTGCTCGCGCTACTCGAACGGCTTGTTCACTTCGAGGAAACGCTGCGCTTCGCTGATGCCGGCGTCGCGCAATATGCGCGCGTCGACATGGGCGAGCTGCATGCTTGCCTGGTGTCGCCGCCGGCTGTTTTCCACGGCCGCTACCATCGCGGTGAAGAAGTCGGCCGTTGCTGACAATGGGTATTTCGCCGAGGTTACGATTGCTGATTGCGCCGGGGTTATTGCTAACTGGTTCATGATTGCCTCTCTTTTAGTTGTTGTCTGACAGTATTTATAGGTTTGGTCGTGCATATTTCCTGTAACTTATTACCCCGAATCGGGATGCACTAATGCTCTCTTTAAATGTGAGTTTTTATGACTTTAATGCGATGGTGTATCATCGCGGGCTTTTGCGGGGAGACTATCCAATGAATGTTTTAATCGATATTTGCGTGGTGCCGATGGGCGTCGGGGTTTCGGTTTCGAAGTATGTGGTCGAGTGTCAGCGCATCTTCGAAGGGGCTGGACTCAGTCATGAAATGCACTCCTACGGCACAAACGTCGAAGGCGAGTGGGACAAGGTGATGGCCGCGGTCAGGGCCTGCCACGAAAAAATGCACGAGATGGGCGCGCCGCGCTGCGGCAGCACGCTGCGCATCGGTACGCGAGTCGACCGCGAGCAAAGCATGCGCGACAAGCTCGACAGCGTCTATCAGAAGATGGAAATCTAGCCGCTATAACGCGTGATGCGAGGCGGCCTGGATCAGTGCCGCTTCGACCTCGTCGTCAAAACAGGCGAAAATGACCTGGTCGACGTGACTGCAGTCGTGTAGCGCCAGCAGCGTCGACTCGATTGCGATGCTCGCGGCCTGTTCGATCGGGTAACCGAAGATGCCGCAGGAGATCGCCGGGAACGCGATACTTTCGAGTTGGTGTTGCTCGGCGAGCGCAATGCTGTTGCGGTAGCAATTTGCGAGTAACACGGCCTCGTTGTGGTCGCCGCCGCGCCACACCGGGCCGACGGTGTGAATCACGTGGCGCGCCGGCAGATTATAGGCTGCCGTTAATTTTGCCTCCCCGGTATCACAACCGCCCAGGGTATGGCATTCGGCGAGCAGTTCGGGGCCGGCGGCGTGATGAATTGCGCCGCAAACTCCGGCGCCGTCGGAAAGACTCGCGTTTGAGCCATTGACGATCGCATCGATCTCGAGTCGGGTGATGTCGGCTTGCCGGATATCAATCTGCGCCATCTTCGTTCTCCCAGAATGCCTGCAGCGATTGTCCCAGTGAATCCGCGTCGTTGCAATACACCGGGCTCCAGTGGGGCGGCAGGTGCCGTGCGTAGGCGGGTTGTCGAAAACGTCGCTCCAGTAACACCACCACGCCCCGGTCCTGTTCGCTGCGAATGACGCGCCCTGCGCTTTGCTTGACCCGGATCAGGCCCGGGAAGCGAAACGCGTAGTCGAAACCGTCGAGCTGCAGCGCATCGAAGTCCTGCTGGATCAATTGCTGTTCGCTGCTCGGCTGCGGCAGGCCGACGCCGACGACGATGGCGCCGATGAGGGCATCGCCGCGGTAATCGATACCCTCGGCGAAGCGTCCGCCCATGATGGCGAAACCGAGTTGGCGCTCTGCTTCGAAGAACCTTTGTAAAAACTTCCGTTGCGCGCTTTCATCGAACTCACGCTGCTGGATCAGCGTCTCGATATCGCCAAAGCGCTCGGCGAAACGCTGATGTACCTGCTGCATGAAGTAATAGGCGGAAAAAAATACCAGGTAGTTGCCGGGGCGCGCGCGGTAACAGCGCGCGATGGCCTCGCAGATGTCGTCGATGTGGTGTTCGCGTTCACGGTAACGCGTGTCGATCCAGGCGCCGACGCAGACACCGAGCCTTTGCGGCGGAAACACCGATTCGAGTACCACGCTGCGGCAATCCTCAGTCAGGCCGAGTGCCTGTCGAAAATAAGCCGTCGGCGTCAGCGTCGCCGAAAACCCGCAGATCGAATGGAACAACGGGTAGCAGTCCCGCAGAAACTCGAAGGCATTCAGGCAGGCCAATTTTATCTGGCGTTGCTTGAGTGGTTTCCGCGCGAGGCTGCGATGGTGATCCGAAAACAACTGCCCGATGCACTGAAAACGAAATATCGCCCTGGAAAAATCGATGGTTTCGCGGGCGATGCGCTTGTTGTTGAAGATATCGAAGCCGAGTTTCTCGCTGAAGCGCTGGCTGGCGCGCAGCAGTTCCTGGGGTAACTCGCTGGAAATCGATTCGTCCTCGTCCTGCTGGCGTAACGCGCGGTCGAGCGCGAGCTGCATGGCCTTCAACGCCGTTGTAATCGACTCGCTGTTGGTGGCCGCCCGTGCCTGTTGAATCTGCGCGCGCGTGATGCTGGCGGAATACATATCGCGCGCGCGATCGACCAGGTTGTGCAGTTCGTCGATCAGCAACAGCTTGCGGCGCTGATCGTTCCTGAAGTAACCGAGCTGCACCAGCGGATCGAACACGTAGTTGAAGTCGCAGATCACGACATCGACCCAGGGCAGCATCTGCAGGCCGAGCTCGAACGGACACAGACTGAATTCCGCGGCGGTAGCCTGGATTTGTTCGATGTCGAGCCTGCGCGCACGCAACAGGCGTTCGCGCGCCGCGGGCAAGCGTTCGAAAAAACCGAGGCAGCGACGGCAGCGGCCATCGTCGTCGATTTCATTTTCATCGAGATTACAGGGGCAACTGCGCGCCTTGGCCTGGATGACGAGGTAGCTGACGTCGGCCTGCATCAACTCGATGGCCGCAACCGCCTGCTGCTGCCCGGACACCTTGGCCGACAGGTAGATGATCTGGTCACACCGATCTTCGCCGATCGCCTTGACCGCTGGGAATAGCGTGCTGATGGTTTTGCCCGAACCGGTAGGCGCTTCCACCGTCAGGCGCAGTTGCCCGTGGATGGCGCGATAGACTTCGGCGGCGAAGCCGCGCTGCTGGCGGCGAAATTTCGCAAACGGGAAGGCGAGCGCCCGCGCCTGTTGTCGCGTGAGTTCGGCTTGCTCCACGACCAGCCGATACCAGCGCAGGTAGCGCGCCAGGGTCTGTTCGATAAACAGCTCGAGCTCGCTACGCGCGAAAACCTGCTGTTGTCGCTGTTCGTGGTGTGAAAACAGGCTCACCCGGTTGAGGCTCAACTTAACCTCGTCGAGTCGATGTTCGGTTGCGTAACAGGCACCGTAACACTTTAACTGCGCCCAGTTCAGGCTGTCATCGACAACGTCTTGCTGGAGGCTGTAAACCGTCTTGATTTCCTCGATGCGCGGTGGTGATTCAGCGGCGAACAACAGGTCGATGCGACCGCCCAGCTCGATCTCGAAATCGTCGATGCGGGTTTTCAATCCAACCCGCGTCTCGGCCTCGGCGAGCGCGTTGTAGCGGCGCTGGATTTTCTGGTGGGTCTGCAGGCCCTGCGTCGCCTTGACGCCCGGACCGTTGTCATTGCCGAGGTCACCATCGCGACAGCAGAATTCAACCAGTTCGCGGATGCCGAGTTTCAGTTGCCGCGCCATGTCACCCTGGTGAGCTGATGCGGGATGCCGTGCTCGTGAAAGTACTGCATCCAGCGCTGCTGATTCTTTTGCAAACTGTCACCGGGGCCCTTGACTTCGATCAGATAGCTCAAAGAGAAATATGCTAAAAACGGTGACAGTGTACTTAATCCATAAAGATCCCGAAATAAGTAAACTGTTACTGCATTTGCGTATTCCCACAACATAAATTTCGAATGACTTGATTTAGTCCCAATTTGGGACTACCATCTTTCGAATGCGAATTATTGCCTTGTCGACACTAAAGGCTTTCTGGGAAAACCATCAAGAATACACAGATGCCAGGGAACAAACGTTGGCCTGGTATCGATTCACCTTAAAGGCTGACTGGTCTGCTCCCGATGAAGTAAAAAGAGACTTTGGCAATGCCAGCATCCTTAAGGATGGTCGAGTCGTATTCAATATTGCCGGAAACAAGTATCGACTGGTGGTATGGATAAATTATGTTTATAGGGTAGTTTATGTGCGTTTTATCGGTACCCATAAACAATACGACAAGATTGACGCACAAACGATTTAACCGAGGATTTGAGTGGAATTAGACCTATGGATATCAAACCTGTAAAGACTGAAGCCGACTATCGTGCGGCACTTGATGAAATCGAATCGCTGATGACGGCTGAAGCGGAATCGGCCGATGGTGAAAAGCTGGATATCATGGTGACACTGATTGAAGCCTACGAGGCAAGACACTTCCCGCTAGATTTGCCTGATCCGGTAGAAGCCATCAAATTCGAGATGGAACGCAAGGGCCTGACAATCAAGGATCTCGAACCGATGATAGGCAAGAGCAATCGGGTGTATGAAATTCTCAATCACAAGCGTTCACTGACACTGAGCATGATTCGGAAATTGCACGATAACCTGGGTATTCCAGCCGAGTCACTGATCAGGTCGTCACAATCCCAGTCATAAAAACCGGACCTGAAATCCCTGGTTACAGGTGCAACTAATTTGGGGCATTTACAAGGCGGCTTTAGTGGGGGGTTATCATTTGGGCGAAACCTTTTAGCAGACGCCAGAACCGTTGTCATTGCCAAGGTCGCCGTCGCGACAGCAGAATTCAACCAGTTCGCGGATGCCGAGTTTCAGTTACCGCGCCATGTCACCCTGGTGAGTTGATGCGGGATGCCGTGCTCGTGAAAGTACTGCATCCAGCGCTGCTGATTCTTTTGCAAACTGTCACCGGGGCCCTTGACTTCGATCAGGCAGTAGCCGCCCGCGGAGGGGAATTGCACCAGGTCCGGGAAGCCGGCGCGATTGTTGCGCAGGTCCCGCAGGACGCGACTGAATATTGCCCGCCAGTGCGCATGGTCGATACGCTCGAGCGCGAGTTCGATCAGGTCGAGATCGAGACCCTGCCAGTTGACGAATGGGTTCATCAAGCCCTGTTTTCGGCGCCAGCGTTTTTTGACAAGCCGCCAGATGTCTTCGTTGTCGCTGATGCCGGCCCAGGTCTGGTCCAGCAGGCCCCGGCGCCGGCTGGCGAAATCATGTGCGTAAAAATCGCTGGGGCGATACTGAAACGGGTTGTAAAACGCACCGGGTAATGGCGCGAACACAACATCCCAGAGCAGCAGGCCGAGGACGCCGTTGAAGAGGCTGTTCTCGACGTAGTCGCAGCGGCCGGCGGGGTCGAGCGTATTGTGGAATTCGGCGACCGCGATCTCGATTGGGTCGCGTCCGGCCGGGTCGCTAAACTCTAGTTCGAGATCGATAACCCGCGGCTGGTGAGTGATGCGCAATTGCTCGATGCTTTCCCTGGCGGCGAAGCCTTGGCGTTTGATCAGTCGCGCCGCGAAGCCGCAGGCAAATTGCAGTTCCTGCTCATCGAGCGGTTGCGCGATGATGCGCTCGCACAGGTCGAGCGCGGCGCGGTGTTTCCCGCGCTGGTCGTAAATGCGGGCGCGCCGCTCGCGGCTCGGCGGCAACAGGCACCGCCGGTAAAGCCTGTCGGCCGAGCGTAAATCGCCTATGCGTTCCAGCTGGCGCGCGACTTCATAACGCAACCGTTCGCTTTTACGAAAGCCCGGCGCAAGCGAATCGATATCGCCGGGGATGCCGCGGCCGATCTCGCGCAACTGCGTGCGATCGGAGGCGTCGCCCGACTCGAACCGGTTCTGCAGCTGGTACAACAGCCAGTGCTGCTGGATCTCCAGGGTGCTGCGATAGGGGCGGTGTTCGGGGTCGATTCGGTAGTCTTCGAACTGATAGAGGCCGAGATCGTTGAGCACGAAATCGGTCATCGACTGGTTGAGGTTGCCGAAAAACAGCATCTGGCAAAGCAGGTATTCATCGCGGCACAACAGCTGTAGCAGGTCGTCGCCGTGCTGCAGTCGCGTAAAAAAGTGACTGTCATCTGACTCGAGCAGCGCCTCTTCGAACTCTGCGCGGCGTAGCTTGCCGAGCCCCTCGAAGCTGTCAGCATCGGCGACAAACGCGCGCAGTTCCGGCAGCGTGAAAAGCGATATCAGCGTCGCCCGGTCGATATCGCCATTTATCTCGAGGAAGCCGCCTTCCGCCAGTTCGTCGATGGCCGCTTCCAGCGAGCCGATCTCGCGGTAGTTCAGCTTGCCGCGGCGATAGCAGTCGTGACTGCGATTGAGCAGGCGAATACAGAGCTTGCTGGCGTCGGGGCTCAAGGCGGCAAAATCATCCAGAAACGCGAGCTGGCGCGTCTCCAGCAGGTCGCCATACACCCGCCTGACGTGCTCAAACAGGGTGAGCACGTTATCGAGGTAATAAGACTCGGGCAGATCGGGTTGCATGTTGTAATTTCATTTTTAATGTCAGCGCGGATCGGTAGGTATATGTAAAATAGCATTATTATTTTGATGCCACTATTCAGGAATTCACCATGAAAATCGGTCGTAACGACCCCTGCCCCTGTGGCAGCGGGAAAAAGTATAAACATTGCTGCCTGTCACCGGCCACTGCTGTCAGCGATGATCTCCAGGCATTGTTGGCGGAGCAGGAATTCAACTCGCTTGAACAAGCGCAGGCTTTTGCCGATAAATTTATGCAACAGCGAAATCAACATCCGAAGGACGATTTCCAGGGTCTATCGCCTGAGCAGGTCCATCGTATGCTGCACTTTCCGTTTGACACGCCCGCATTTTTTGAATTTCCCGAAACCCTGGCCTTGCAACCGGAAGCGCCTGTACTGGTATTGGTCCGTTCAATTACGGATGCGATCGATGAAAAAGGGCTGAAGGCAACGGCCAAAGGCAATCTGCCGAGAAAGCTTTGCCAGGAGGCCGCCGCCAGCTACTGGAGCGAGTTTCCGGAGGATGACATACATCATCTGATCCGAGTCAACAAAGAAGAAGACTGCGCTGATTTACATATTGCACGGGTATTGATGGAATTGGCCGGCTTTCTCCGTAACACCAAAGGGCGATTCTACTTAACCCGGAAATATCATCAAATGGCGACAACTCAATCGGGGTTGGCCGGCCTGTATCCCACGATACTCAAAACCTGTTGTACCGATTTCAACTGGGCTTACCGGGATGGGTATGAAGATATTCCGTTTATACAACAATCCTTTCTTTTCACCCTCTATTTACTGCATCGACATGGCAACGACTGGAAACCCAGCAGATTTTATGAGGATTGTTTCGTGCAAGCCTTTCCGATGATTTGCGATGAGGTGGAAGCTACGACCTATTACACCGCCGAAGAGCATATCCGAAGTTGCTATAGCTTGAGAGTACTTCATCGGTTTCTTCACTTTATGGGCCTGGCCCGGGTCGAAAAAATCCCGGGTGGAAAGCTGTTTTCACCTGAATACCGGATCGTGAAGTTGCTATTACTGGACGAGGTTACACGGTTTAATATTTGAAACCTTGGCTAACCATTCTCCCCGGGACACACACCCTGAAAGTAGAACCGATCGGCCACTTCGATAGCCGAGCCTTCTCAGTAAAATCGGCACAGAAACCGGCGAAACCGGTAAGCAACTGCCGGAAAATCGGAAAATCGGGAAAAAATCGGGGTCAGGTCACACATTCCAACATGAGGGTGTTGTATTGGGGCGCTCGCCAGACCGCTTCGAATCGAGTTGACCGGGATAGATATAAACACGCAATGACGGGATCGCTTACGCCTATTATTCGGGTGTTTACACGATGTGCGATATCGGCAAGCATTTCGGCCCTCACTTCCTGAGGGCCGGCAGGGTAGTGAACAGCACGACGACGCCAAACCTGTTAAGGGAATGTTGGAATGTGAGACCTGACCCCTTGACCCGGTTGCATTGGTTGAGCCAGGGTTGGGGCTACGAGATGACCAGCGCCGATGTGGTGGAGGCTTATGACCGTGCGCTGGATGCCGCGTCGAGATTGAATGAGGTTGACGCCGTAAAAGATCAGATTCGGCGGCTCGTCGAATCGGGTGAAAATGCATCGGTGCTGTTCGTTCGTCAGTCTTTGCGCGGTCGTATGCGTACGCATCCGTGATCGATTAACGAGATGTGATTATGCAAGAATGATGAGTTGCGTAACGGGAAAATGCCGAACTTGCTTCGATAGGGTGCGCGAAGTTATGTATCCATAGGCTGGCTGGATATCCCGCGCAAATATAATATATAACAGTGTTGCATACAACACTGTTATATATTATATTTGTCCGATGGACTCACTCACCGACATCCAGCAGGCCGTCTACGACTATACCCGAGAGGTATTGCAACAGGGTCGCCCGTTTCCGTCGTTGCGCGAGATCGCCAGCCACTTCGGTTTTCAACACACGACCGCGCGCTTTCATCTCAAGGCGCTGGAAAAGAAGGGTTACGTGCGCCAGCGTTCGCAACGCGTTTCGGATTATTTATTGCACGAACAGGGACTGCCCGAAAAGGCGTTGCCCGAACAGGACAGTGCCCCGGCCAGTTCATTCGACCTGGTTGCTCGAATTCCCGCGGGTGCGCCTTCAGCCGTTTTCGATGAAACCCCCGAATCCTTCTCGGTAACTTACGATTTCTTTGGCGGGGGCGATATTCTCGGCCTGCGCGTGGTCGGCGACAGCATGTCGGGTGATTCGATCGCCGACGGCGATATAGCCATGATCAAGCGTCAGCGCGATGCCAACAAGGGCGATATCCTGGCATTGCGGATCGAAGGCGAAATCACGCTGAAACGCCTCAGTATACGGGGTGACAAGGCTCAGCTGTTGCCGTCCAATCCGCAACACCAGGTTCGCTTGGTGCCCGCTGACCAGATCGAGATTCTCGGCAAGCTGGTCGGTATCATTCGCAAGTTTTAGGCCGGCGTAGACTTCATGGCCTCACTCCCTGCGCAATTCGCCGATCACTCCCTGCAGCAACAACTGCAATCAGCACGCTCGCTCAAGAATGGATTGTCATCACGGCAACAGGTGCTGCACTCGGGTATCGAAGCGCTCGACGAGTGCTGCAAGCATGTCAGGCCGGGTGACCTGGTCGAATGGGGGATTCCACCCGGTTTTAACGGCCGCCTGATCCCGTTGCAATTGCTGAAACGGCAAATTCCACCGAGTGTGTGGATTTATCATCATCACGGGCTCGGTGTTTTTGCGTCGAGCTGGATCAGCCATGGCGTCGACCTGCAGCGCCTGTTTTTCATTTGCTCGGAAAACCCGGTACGGGAGTTACGTCCGCTGTTTCTCGAGGATACCTTCAAACGCATCATCATCGATGCGCCGCGCAAATTCAGTTCCGGCGACATGGCCTTCGTCAGCCAGCAGGCGCGTAAACAGGGGCAAATCGTGTTTCTGATCCGCCACTTCTTTTTGTCTCAAAAACGCGGTAACCCCCATGCGAGCCTGCGCATCAATACCTGGCAAAGCGGCAAGCGTTCGTTTTCACTGCAAATGGTCAAGGGGCCTGTCACCGGCCGGTTTTCGTTGCCCTACTCCGCCGTCGCCGAGGAACATGGAAACTACACACAGGAACCTTTGGTCGAGTCATGAACACCAGTATTATCGATTTGTCGGAGTTGCGCGGCGAGGATGAATTTCCGGCTTATGCCGCGGTTTACAGCAGCATGACGGGCAACCCTTTCGCATTGTCGCCGACGGTGATGCGTTGGAGCGATAGGATCTTTTTATCACGGCTCGATGACTGCCAACTCTTTTGGCTCGAGCACAAAAAAAAACTGCGTTGCAAGCTGATTGATCTGTTCGATCCGCTGTTGCGGCATCACTGCGGCGAAGACTATGTCGCGGTCTTCGCCAACCATCCCTGGCAATGCCTGTTGTACCTGCAGTACCAGTTACACCACCAGGGCAAAGGGTTTTACCTGCTGCGCAGCAGGCTCGACCAGAATATCTACAGGACCCTGGACTGGGAGTGCTGGTTTGACACCCAGGAGTCGCTCACGACCCATTTACGAACGATCAATGCCAGCGGGTTCAAGGAGGATTCATTTCGTTCCCGCCAGGTGCGCATGCAACGCTTTATTCAACGCATCGGAGTCGCCACGCCACATGAAATGAGCGAGGCCGACGCCAATTCAATCATGCGGCGTTTCGGCAAGTGGCTCGGCCGCATATGGCAATGGAGTTTTACCGAAGCGAGCGACCTGCAAGGTTTTCCATGGATTAATCTGACGCCGCAGCGCTTGCCTGTGGTGAAGCGGGATCTCGATTACCCGGTCAACCAGTGGTCATATATCGAAGTCCTGTTGCGGGAAGACTTTGCGCGACTTTGTGATCAATTCCATCACAGCGATTGCATCCACATCAATCGCATGCTGTGGGAAATCACCCTCTACAACGATCACAAGGTTTCAGTCGAACTGTCATTCCGGCATCCGTATTCACTGCATCGCGATCAACCAGGATTCGATACCGCGCTCTACCAGGCACGTTATATTTACGATGATTTAATGCGCGGCCTGCAGGCGCGTGAGCATGACCTCGATTTACCCGAGAACATGCCTTTTCTGTGCTGGCGAGTCGAAGTCGGTGAGCGTGTTTTACTGGCGCCGGCGTTATGGGATTTATTTGCGGCCGAGTGTGAGCAGATCGATTATCAGCAGATTCTGAGCCTGCAAAACAAGTTGCCGATTGCCTTCGAGTGTTTCCAGCCGAATGCCAGTTTCTACCCGGAGCAGTCGTTTCAACGGGCATCCATTGGCGCTTCAATGGACGAGGCTTTCGACCATCATCCCTGGGCATGCGGTTCGACCAGCAAGCCGCTGTTTTATTTCAAGGATCCGAAACCGATCGACAATCCGCCTGGCGGCCCCGGGCAGATGCAGAAAATATTCCTTGAGCGCAATTCCAGCCGGTGGTGGCTGAGTCAGTCCGCGCTGCAGTCGATACGCGATTACTTCATCTTGAAAGACGCTGACGGCCGGCGCAGTTGGGCCTACCGTAACCAGGACGGCGAGTGGTTTAAACAAGGCGAATACTGTTAGTCTGCCAGGTATGGCAAAGCGGCATGTTCAGCAATTTCAACGAATGGCTTTGTAAAACAAACTTCAGTTTTTTACACGGGGCGTCGCACCCGCGTGACCTGATCGAAACGGCTAACCGACTCGGTTACCAGTCCCTGTGCATCAATGACTTCGACGGCGCTTACGGGCTTGCGCGTTGCTATCGCGAGCTCGATTACATTCGGCAACAGGGTCAGCCTTGTGGTCTCAAGTTGAACTATGGCGCTGAGATACACTTCCAGCGCGACCACGACCTGCCGCTGATACTGCAGGATACCCTGGTGCTTGTGGCGCAGAATCAACAGGGTTACAGCAACCTCAACCGTTTGTTGAGTCACGCGCATCGCGATTCCAAGGATTATGCCAACATACCGCGCGAACATCTGCAAAACAGCAACGTCGAAGGCTTGCTTGCGATAGCGCCGATGCGCGGTGCCATTCGTTGTCGTAATGATGAAAATCGTCACGCCGAATTCAAGCAGCTGTTCGCGGGACGTTATTTCCTCGCCATTAGCCGGCATCTGCATCCGTCGGAAGACCGATGGATAAAGACGACGCTTGCGCAGGCCCGTGAACACGGGCTCGAGTACATTCCCTGCCAGGACGTGTTTTTTCATAATCGACAGCAGAAGTGCGTCAGCGATTTGCTGCAGGCGATACGCAACAACCGTGTCTTTGATGAATGCCACGAACATTTCTTTGCCAACGCCGAGCGTTGCCTGCATCGAAGCGATGAATTGCGCCGCCTGTTCGAAGTTATTCCGGGCTACCAGCGTGCGCTGGGCCTGTCGCAGGCGTTAAACCGCTCCTGTCGTTTCGATCTCGATCAGTTGGGTTATCACTATCCGAAGGAAATGATTCCTGCGGGGCGGAATGCACATTCCTACCTGCGGCAACTGGTCTTGCAGGGCGCGCGGCAGAAGTTCAATCAGCAAGCGTCCACCAAAATCATGCGCCAGCTCGAACACGAGTTGAAATTGATAAGAGAACTCGATTTCGCCGATTACTTCCTCACCGTCTGGGATATCGTGAGCTGGGCCCGTAAGCAGAATATTCTGTGCCAGGGCCGGGGTTCCGCTGCCAATTCCAGTGTCTGTTTCGTGCTTGGCATTACCTCGGTTAACCCGGCGCAGTTCGACCTTCTGTTCGAACGTTTTGTCAGCATGGAGCGAGGCGATCCACCCGATATCGATGTCGATTTCGAGCATGAACGCCGCGAAGAAGTGATCCAGTACATTTATCAACGTTATGGACGCGAGCGCGCGGCAATGGTGGCGAACGTCATCACCTTCAGGGGCAAGGGCGCACTGCGTGCGGTCGGCAAGGCGCTGGGCGTCGAAGAGGTGCTGTTGAAGCAGATGTCGAAGATTGCCTCGAGTCGTTACTTTCGAGGCAGCGGAACCGGCAACATCGTCAAGGCATTACAGCAAGATCATGAGGCCGGCAATCCCTCGGCGCCGCGTATCAGTTGGAAACTGTGGATGGAATTGAGTGAAAAGCTGCACGGGTTTCCGCGTCACCTCGGCATCCACTCGGGCGGGTTCATGCTTGCCGACAAACCCTTGAATTGCCTGTTGCCGCAGGAACCGGCGAGCATGCCCGGGCGCAGTGTCATCCAGTGGAGCAAGGAGGACATCGAGGCGCTGGGATTTTTCAAGATCGATATCCTCAGCCTTGGCATGCTCTCGGCGATTCGCAAGTGCTTCGATTACATCGAGCATTACTATGATCGGAGTCTGAGGCTGGATACGATTCCGGACGATGACCAGGCTACCTATGCGATGATCCAGAAGGCCGATACGGTCGGTACCTTTCAGATCGAGTCGCGCGCGCAGATGTCGATGCTGCCGCGCCTGAAGCCGGCCTGCTTTTACGATCTCGTTATCGAAGTTGCGATTATTCGGCCGGGGCCGATCCAGGGCAAGGTGATTCACCCCTACCTCGCACGGCGCGAGGGGCTGGAAGCCGTCACCTACCCGGATGAGCGCTTGCGGCCGATACTCGAACGCACGCTCGGTATTGCCATCTTCCAGGAACAGGCGATGCGCATCACCATCGCGGTCGGTAATTTCAGTGCCGGCGAGGCCAATGAGTTGCGCAAAAAAATCGGCGCCTGGGGCATCAAGGATTTCAACCGCGACTTGAACCCCTTGCTGATCAAGCTCGAGCAGGGCATGCGCGAAAATGGCGTCAAACCGGAGTTTGCCGAACAGATACTCGGTCAGATGAAAGGCTTTGCCGAGTACGGTTTTCCCGAATCACACGCGGTTTCATTTTCCCTGATCGCCTATGCATCCTGTTACCTGAAGCGCCATTTCCCGGCCGCTTTTTACATTTCCGTGTTGAATTCGCAACCGATGGGTTTTTACTCACCGCATGCCTTGCTGCAGGCGGCAAGGCGTGAAGGCATCAAGCTGTTGCCGATATCGCTGAACCATTCGCAGTGGGATCATCGGCTTGAAAAATGCACGCCTCGACGGGAATACGCTATTCGGATCGGGTTTCGCCTGATCACGGGGCTTTCCGAGGCCAGCGTGACTCGCATCATTCGGCGGCGCGCCGATTCGACCGCATGGGAGAGCTTCGAACAGTTCGCGCAGGATTGTCAGTTGGCGCGTGATGAAATTACGGCGCTGGCGGCGTCGAACCTGTTCAGGGATATGGGCGATTCGCGTTCGGATGCGTTGTGGAAGTCTGAAGCGGCCGGCTATAACCCGCTGCTAGATCCCGTCGATGATGGCATCGACTGGAAACCTGAAACCCGCCTGGAGACGATCCGCAAGGACTTCAGGGCATTTAAAACCAGCCTCGGCAAACACCCCGCGGAAGTCATCAAAAATACCCAGTGGCCATACCCGGTTTCGCTTGAAAAATTCACCCCTGCCGAGCAGCTGATCGAGTTACCCGCGGATAGCGACGTTTTCACCTTCGGCATGGTGCTGGTTAAGCAGTCACCGGGGTCGGCAAAGGGCATGGTATTCGTCACGCTCGAAGATGAAAGCGGGTTCATCAACCTCGCCTTCACCCCGCAGGTTTATACGCGCTATTATCGCCAGGTAGACCAGCAGCCCTTTTTATGCGTGGTGGGGCGCCTGCAGCGCGTCAACGAATCGCACTCGATACTGGTAAAGCGCGTGTTCGATTTTAAATCCGGTGCAGACCTGTTTTCGCTGAAACCGCAAGAGCCGGCAGGCAAACCCGAGGCTGCCATCGAACTCATCAAGCCGCGCGCCTTTCACTAACTTGAACATGCTTCCCAGGAAAATTTCTCGCAGAGGCGCAGGGCGCGCGGAGGGGCGCAGTGGGGTAAAGAGGTTATTGTTGTTGAATTAGAGTTGCCCAGGCACCCACTCCACAAAAAAAACCTCCGCGCTCCCTGCGCTCTCCGCGCCTCTGCGAGAAATTTTTTAAGAACCCACTAAATACCTGGACGATCACACAAAGCTGACAAAGCGGAGCATGGCTTCACCGACTTTCCAGATGGTTTCGAAGATCGGCACTCCGAGAAAATGGAGCGCGATCAGCGCCAGCAGCACATAACCGCCATATTGCCGGTTCAGCCTGATGTATTTTGACGCCGTCTCCCGGGGCAGCAGGAACGGCAGGATGTAGCTGCCGTCGAGCGGGCCCAGCGGAATCAGGTTGAACAACATCAGCAGCATGTTGATCAAGGGAAGATAGTAGAAAAAGACCTGTGCGGCAGGGTAGTGGAACAGCGGCCATCCCGCCTTCAGGCCGAGCAGGTACAGGTTGATCGTCACCACCGCCAGCAGCAGGTTCATCCCCGGCCCGGCGGCCGCAACCAGCAGTATGCCCCAGCGTGTGTTGAACTTTCGCGGGTCGGTCGGTACCGGTTTTGCATAGCCGATACCGATGAGCAGCACCATTAGTAATCCGACCGGATCGATGTGTGGAATCGGGTTCAGCGTCAGTCGGCCGGCGCGTTTCGCGGTATCGTCACCGATCAGTGACGCCACCTTGCCGTGACCGTATTCATGGCAGGTCAATGAGAAGATCAGTGCAAACGCGATCAGGATAAAAAGCACATAATGCTGTTGTATAAGAAGTTGAATCATCAGCTCATATCGGCCACTGGCAAACGCGTGAATTTAACAGAATTTCGATTGCGGTACAGTGCTTTCCGCCGCAATCGGGCTTTCGTTGCTGTGCGATCGCGGTTTTCAGCCTGGTGCGAATGGCTGATGCCCGGAACCTTCACCGCAGCCATGCGGCCCCGCGTCGTGAGTGAAAATTAAAGGCGGGTAATTTGCTTAAGAATAATATGAAAAAAATCACATAAGCCTTTGAACGGTATGAAAATACGCTATAATTCACGGTCCGTCGACTGTTTTCGGAAAAATATCAGCGAGGAGAAACAGCGAGGCTTGCAAGTCATGGCGAGTACCCCATGGTCCCGGGATCGGAAAAATGGACTGAAAATAGTCTATAGATAAACAAATCAACAGTGATTCCCGGCGTCGAGGCAATGATCGCTGGATTACATAGTGGATTCTCAGATTTGAATCTGAATACCTTACATAGCCATACAACAGGGTAACAAGTGTGTTGGAAGACC
>JAAEPH010000524.1 GCA_024232855.1 Gammaproteobacteria bacterium | reverse complement strand
TCCTATACTAATACTATACTATCCTATCCTATACTAATAGTTACTATCCTATACTATCCTATCCTATACTAATACTATCCTATACTAATACTAATACTATCCTATACTATCCTATACTAATACTATCCTATACTATCCTATCCTATACTAATACTATCCTATACTATCACTAATAATACTATCCTAAACTATCCTATAATAATACTATCCTATCCTATACCTATACTATACTATACTTTACTATCCTATACTAATACTAATACTAACCTATACTACTACTATCCCATACTCATACTTACTATCCTCTCCCCTACTCTCCTATACTCTCCTCTCCCATCCTCTACTAATAGTTACTACTATCCTATACTAATACTAATAGTTACTATCCTATACTAATAGTTACTATCCTATACTAATAGTTACTATCCTATACTAATAGTTACTATCCTATACTAATACTATCCTATACTAATACTATCCTATACTAATAGTTACTATCCTATACTAATA
>JAAEPH010000523.1 GCA_024232855.1 Gammaproteobacteria bacterium | reverse complement strand
TCTTTAACTCGTAGCGTCGTTGAGCTAACGCCCTCTTCTTCCATTCGTGCTAGCTTTTCTTGCTCTTTCACTTTTTGTTGTTGTTTTAATTTAGCCTTCGCTTTTTCAATTCTTTGTGCTTTTAATTTTTGCTGAGCAAGAGCTGATTTTTTCGCTTTAAGCTCTGCTAGCTGTTGCGCTTTTTGTGCTTTTAATTCCTGTTGTGCTTTTTCATTGGCAAGGGCTTCTTGCTCTGCTTTTAAACGAGTCTCTTCTTCCGCTTTTGCGGCTAAGGCCGCTTGTTCAACCGCAAGGCGTTGTTGTTGCGCTTTTTCGTTAACGAGGGCTTCTTGCTCTGCTTTTAAACGAGCCTCTTCTTCCGCTTTTGCGGCTAAGGCCGTTTGTTCAGCGGCAAGGCGTTGCTGTTGTGCTTTTTCTTTGGCAAGGGTTTCTTGCGCTGCTTTTAAACGAGCCTCTTCTTCCGCTTTTGCGGCTAAGGCCGTTTGTTCAGCGGCAAGGCGTTGCTGGTGTGCTTTTTCTTTGGCAAGGGTTTCTTGCGCTGTTTTTAGCCGAGACTCTTCTTGCGCTTTTGCGGCTAAGGCCGTTTGTTCAGCGG
>JAAEPH010000522.1 GCA_024232855.1 Gammaproteobacteria bacterium | reverse complement strand
CTGCACTGAATCTCATGCATTTTTTCATTATTTTAAGCTCATCCGTAGAGTGACTACGCGATCGCCTAAAATAACGAAAGAAATACCTGATATTCAGCACATTAGACGCCCTCGCTACGATTCAACTGAGGATTTTAGGATTACCGTCGGCGGAATAAATCGTGAGAAGGCCCTATACTTTTCGTGAAATCGGCCGATATGCCGACTAACTTCGATACTTCGGAAGCGATATGGCACAGCAACACCAAACCGAGGCGCAGGACAAGCTGCAATGCGTTACGTTCAACCTCGAAAATGAAGCCTATGGGGTAAACGTTATGCAGGTTCAGGAAGTTCTGCGTAAAATCGAGGTGGCTCCGATACCGGGCGCACCGCACTATATAACCGGGATTATCAATTTACGCGGCAACGTCGTAAGTGTCATCAACGCACGCAGCCGTTTCGGGCTGCCGGTCGTCGAAACTACGTCTTTGGCCCGTATTATCGTGGTCGAGGTTCAGGATCAAGTTATCGGAATCCTGGTCGATGCCGTGGATGAAGTAGTCGATGTCGATTACTCGGAAATTGCACCCGCACCCAATATCGGCAATCAGGAAACGTCGCGTTACATCGACGGCGTGGTCAACCGCAACGACAAATTACTAATCCTTGTCGACCTGAACAAGTTATACGCCGAATCCGCGGTTGCGGAGGCATTTTGATCATGGCCGAACCCTTGATTAAAAACGTATTACCGATACCCATGCCTGAGCCGGCCCGGGTATTTTTTTGTGGCAGGTGAACAACAGGCTCGATTCCGGACAATCGAACTCCCGTTTTTTCTGGCACGCCAATTGCATGTCTATTGCATGTTTCATGCTGAATGAATAACTTCTAAAGGGACTGCATTACGTGCCGATACTCTCGGCAATCAACCATATAAATGTGAGCACAATGGAAAAAGAGAGATCAAAAATACTCGCCGTCATTTGCCTCCCGCTAGTCGTCGCGTTTGTCAGTGCAGCAGGGATTATCCTGATTCAGGGTTTGTCGCTATACCCGATGATCTATGCCGCTTTGATTGTATCACTCGGCCTGATTGCGATTTATCTAGGCAATCTTCGGCTCAACAATATGACGAGTTCCTTCGTCAAATCACAGGCAGACATGCTCGAAAGAGAGCGACAACAGCATGTAGAGATGTATCAGCAGTTGAAACATAACCTGCAACAAGCAACCAGCACATGGAGAAAGCAGATGGATCACCTGCGTCAGGATGGACAGGGTGAGGTGGAGAGACTGGCGGCGCGTTTTTCCGACATCATGCAGCGTCAGAGTAGCGCCATGGAGATTTTCGATAACATGATCAATTCCAAAACGCTGGATGAGCACGGCGAGTCGGTTACGCATTTAACCGCCGAGGTGCGTAACGCGCTGGAAGGGGTTACCGCCTCGATTGAGACCGTACTGGGTTCCAAAAACGAAGTGGTTGACCAGATCAAACCGCTCACCAATTACACCGAATCGTTAACCGACATGGCCAATGAAATCAGTTCAATTGCAAGCCAGACCGATTTGCTGGCATTAAACGCGGCGATCGAAGCGGCTCGTGCCGGGGAACAGGGGCGCGGTTTTGCCGTCGTGGCGGACGAAGTACGCCAGCTCGCGACCAGCGCCAACCGGTCGGGGCAGAAAATTATCCAGAACGCCAACGAGATCAACAATCAGGTGCGCATGACCCTGGAACAGGTCGAAAAGCAATCGGCCGAGGAATCGGCTCAAATGGAGCGCTCTAAGGAAATTATCCAGTCGGTTATCGAGCGCTATCAGGCCAGTGAGTCGAAAATCTCGGAAAGCGCCAACACCATTGTCGGAATCAGCGACGGTATTCAAAACGACATCAACGAGGCGCTGGTGTCCCTGCAATTCCAGGACAGGACCTCCCAGACCCTGGAAAACATGGCGGCCAATATCAGCAAGGCCGAGGCCAGCCTTGAAGATGCCTTCACCGCTCTGAGCACAGGGGATATTGAGAAATTCTCAAATTCAATCGGGTGGCTGGAAAACATGAAGGAAGAATATACGACGGCCGCGGAAAGGCAGATTCACAGCGAGGTGAACGGTGAATCGTACGACGCGGAATCCAACCAGCAAAGCAGCGTAGTCAATTTCTTTTAGGGGAAAAACGTGAGTAAAACAATATTGATAGTAGACGATTCGTCCTCGGTCAGAACCGTGGTCAAGGCTGCACTCATGGGTGCGGGTTACAGCGTTATCGAAGGTGTTGATGGAAAGGATGGCATTTCAAAACTGTCCGGCCAAAAGATACATCTAATCATCAGTGACGTGAACATGCCGAATATGAATGGCATCGAAATGGTTAAGGAAATCAAGCAAATGCCGGACTACAAATTTACGCCGATTTGCATGCTAACGACCGAATCGGAAGAGAGCAAAATGGCGGAAGGAAAGGCCGCCGGAGCCAAGGCGTGGATTGTGAAACCTTTCCAACCGCCCAAATT
The DNA here is from genome assembly GCA_024232855.1 of Gammaproteobacteria bacterium. Taxonomy (GTDB): domain Bacteria; phylum Pseudomonadota; class Gammaproteobacteria. The sequence goes on along the minus strand of JAAEPH010000522.1, from coordinate 3,019 downwards.
GCTCGATGCCGTATCAAAACTGGTATTACCCTAGGAGCAGAATATGGCGATCAAAAAGCGAAGGGGCTCGAGTGTGAAAAATGGCAAGTGCAAACTCGCCGTGGATGCAGACATGTCCATCTACAGTGCCAGCCAAAATCATCAGGAGCTATCAGACTGTTTCGACCAGTACGACCAATTCGAAATCGATTTGTCGGCGGTCGAAGAAATCGATTGCAGCGGTATCCAACTGCTACTGGCATTTCGCGAGGGCACTTTAAAAGCATCAAAGCAGGTCACTTTGACAAAGCCGTCTGATCCGGTAAGCGAAGTGATGGAGATGCTTGATATCAAAGACCGGTTTGACTGGTCGGAATGAAAAAGGTTAGACGATGAGCGAAGAAAGCGATTATATGGAAGAAGGCCGTCAGGCCTTTGCCGAGGAAGCAACCGAACTGCTGGAACAATCCGAATCGATTTTACTCCGGCTTGAAGATGAGCCGGATAATGACGAATTGGTAAACGATCTGTTCCGGGCTGTACATACCATTAAGGGTTCAGCTGGAATATTCGGCTTTGACGACGTGGTCTCCTTTACCCATGTCGCTGAATCGGTAATGGGCAGGTTGCGCGATAAAGAACTCGGCTTGAATGACAAATTGATGAGTCTGCTGCTGGATAGCCGGGACCAGATCAACGATCTGGTGCGTCAGGTTATCGATTATCCCGGAGAAGCACTTTCGGATACCCTTAGAGAACGTGGCGACGGATTGCTGGCGCAGCTCAACCTGTACCTGAATTCTGAGCAGCCGGAACAGGCGGATAGCCCGCAGGCGACCGAAGCCGAGTCCGAGTCCGCGGGCGAGGGCGCGATGGTCGGCAGCGACTGCTGGCATATTTCACTTCGATTTGGCCGACAGGTCCTCGCCAACGGCATGGATCCGCTATCGTTTTTCAGATATCTGAGCACGGTCGGCGACATCAGCAGCATGACCACCCTGGCCACCGAACTGCCGGACCTCAATAGTATGAACCCGGAAGACTGCTACCTGGGTTTCGAGATCGACCTGAAAACCGAGGCCTCGAAGGAAGTCATCGCCGAGGTTTTCGAATTTGTAATGGACGACTGCCAGCTTCATATTCTGCCGCCGCGTTCCAAAATCGCCGATTATACGGCATTGATCGATACGCTGCCGGAAGAAAACATGGCGATCGGCGAAATCCTGGTGGCTTCCGGCGCGTTGACCCACGAGGAATTGCGTGAAGCATTGCAGTACCAGGGAGAACACACCGTTATCGAAACGATCAGTGACGATGACCACCTTCCTGTCGAAATCGTCAGTAAGCCGCCACTCGGGGAGGTGCTGGTCGATAAAGGCATGACCGATACACGCCTGGTCGATGCTGCGGTCAACAAGCAAATCAAGGTCAAGAAGGCGAAACAGGCGGAACAGCAATCGGTACGCGTCAATGCGGACAAGCTGGGTGATTTGATCAACCTGGTGGGCGAGTTGGTCATCTCCAGTGCCCATACCGAGCTCAAGGCGAGGCAGACCGAGCAGGCCGAGCTGCTTGAAACAACCGAACACCTGACCCGCCTGGTGGAGGAAATCAGGGACGCCACCTTAAGCCTGCGTATGGTGCAGATCGGCGACACTTTCAATCGTTTCAAGCGCGTAGTGCGTGACATCAGCAAGGATCTGAGTAAAAAAATTGATCTCAAGATATCCGGCGGCGATACCGAGCTGGACAAAACCGTGGTCGAGAAAATCAGCGACCCGCTGATGCATTTGATCCGCAATGCGCTCGATCATGGCGTCGAGAAGCCGAATGTTCGTTTGGCCGCCGGCAAGCTGGAAACCGCAACCGTAAGACTCGACGCCTATCACGATTCCGGCAGTATCGTGATCGAAATATCGGATGACGGTTATGGGCTGGATCCCGACAAACTGATCGCCAAGGCGATCGAAAACGAGGTGATCTCCGAAACCCAGCAGTTGACACCCGCCGAAATCAACCGGCTCATATTCGCGCCCGGCTTTTCCACCGCCGAGGAGGTTACGAGCATCTCGGGACGCGGCGTCGGCATGGATGTCGTCAATAAAAACATCGATGCGCTGCGTGGACAGATATCGGTTGAAAGCGAACTCGGAGTCGGCACCAAATTCATTATACGCCTGCCCCTGACACTGGCCATTATCGATGGATTCCAGGTCCAGGTGGGTAAGTCTTCCTACGTCATCCCGCTCGATCTGGTCGACGAATGTATCGAACATACCAATCGGGACAACCAGGACGTGAAAGGTGAATATGTCAACTTGCGCGGTGAAGTCATGCCCTATTTGCACCTTGCCGACGTGTTCAGCGAACAGTCGGACGGCGAGGACGTTAAACCCGGAAACAATATCGTCGTGGTGCAATACGCGGGGCAAAAGACCGGCCTCGTGGTCGACGAATTGCTCGGCGAGCACCAGACGGTAATCAAGCCCCTGGGCCAGATATTTCAAAATCTCAAGGGCATCAGCGGCGCCACCATTCTCGGCAGCGGTGAAGTCGCGATGATTATCGACGTGCCGGCTCTGGTCGGACGCGTCACCAGGAACGGACGCGATACCGGGGATGCCAGTCAATTACATTAAATTGATGCGAGAACTCAAAGTGAAACGAGAAAGATGCAATGCCTGACCCACTCAATATCGAACTGCTGGAAAGCAGCTTCAAGGCATTGGCTCCGCAGGGCGACCTGTGGATGCGATGTCTGAGCAAAAGCATTCATTCGACTCCAACCGTCTGAATCACGGATATAAACCCGGATATAAACCAGAGAAACATTGGGAAGTTTAAAATTAATGAGTAGTTCAAAATATAACTCTTCAAAAAATCTCAGCGTCAAACAGAAGCTGTTCATGTTGCCGCTGTTTTTCTCGGCAATTCTGATTGGCATTGTCTCCTATACCGTTTTCACGCTGAATCAGCAAAAAGCGGATTCCACGGTAATTAATCTTGCTGGGCGGCAAAGAATGTTAACCCAGAAATTCAG
>JAAEPH010000521.1 GCA_024232855.1 Gammaproteobacteria bacterium | reverse complement strand
TAACCGTTTTCGACATAATAGGCTCACCTGCTTCCTTGTCGTTCAGTAGCCAAGTCCGTGCGCAGCTTCGCGAAGACTTGTCACCGTCAATTTGTGTTCGTAAGCAATGTTACCGGCTTTGGTGCCAGGTACAAAGAAGTAAATGCAGTCAGCATTGATATGTGCTTTAAAACCATGTGCTTCGATGAACTTTGCTATTTTAGTTGTGTTGGTCATTTTGTGTTCCGTTTGTTTTGTTGATGAGTAAAGTATAGCGAACTTTTCACAAGTGTCAAGCAAATAATGCAATTAAATTGAAATTAATTGCAGATAGTCGTGCCAATGCAGTATCGCCTGGTTGGGTACTCAATGCCTTTGCAATACCCTTGCATTTATAGGGGTTATTAATTACTGTATTAGAGAACTCTAATATAATCATATGCTTGTGTACTTATATTCATTGGGGCATTAGGGTTTGGTTAATGCACCAATATAGTGCACAAGTGCACATATACAACACTGTTGCATAAATATCACATGTGTTGCATAAATACAACAGTTCACAT
>JAAEPH010000520.1 GCA_024232855.1 Gammaproteobacteria bacterium | reverse complement strand
CACCGGCGCCGGGGGCAGTTCGCGGATCTCCAGGCTGTAATCATCGCACCCAAATTCACAGCAGTTCAACACCGCGTTCGGAATCTTCTTGAGCGTCAGGTTTTCAAACGCCGATGCCCGGGCGCGGAAGGCGCTACAACAAATCAGCAGCGTGCGGCCCTCGCCCAGGTCGTCGCTAATCGCCTGCAACTGGGCATGGGTGAGTGTCTGCGTGGTGACGTAAATAAAATCGGTCTCGGTGGAATAGCCATGCCGCCAGTATTCGGTTTCGCTCGGCGCATATTTAAATCCCTCATGATTACACATGGCCTCGGCCAGCATAGCGGCGTTGTACTCCTTGCTAATAATCCAGTTGTCCCACTGGTCTTTATCGAGCAGCGATGGCGCCAGCCGGTAATAACGAAAACCGCCGCCACCTTTCCAGTCTACGGTTTGAGTGATGCCGCTCGAATCCACACCATCAATGACCCTTTTTAATCGGGGAATTATATGTGTATGACAATGCTCGCCCAATTCAACCATGATCCAGCGGCGCCCCATCTTGTGGGCGACTGCGCCAGTGGTACCAGAACCCGCAAAGGAGTCGAGAACAAGGTCACCGGGGCTCGTCGCTAAATCCAAGCAACGCTTAACTAGTCCTTCCGGCTTTTTCCCCTTAGGAAAAACAACCTCACCTTCCTTGTGAAGATTATTCGACAAAATATCATCCCATAAGCTTGTGAGCGGCTCCCCCGCGACATACTTGCCATCAATGAGTTTGAGCTTGTTGAAGTAGAAGAGTATGCGTTGCCCCTTAAGGAAATACATATCGGAATAGCCTTCTCGCTCCAGTCTCATAACGGTATTCGGGTCTGCTTTTGAAGAATCAATCATATTTCGCGCAGCATTACTAACAGCGGAGTAATTTGGTCTCGCGAGTTGAATCACGCTATTGGCATTCTCCAGAACGAATTCGGTGATTTTATCTTCGTACAAATCCCCCAAAGCCTTTTTGAGACCGCGTTCAGGCATATCAAGACTCGATGCGAATGCGCTCGAGAGTGTAGTAAATCGCCAACTTAAAAATGGCTCTTCAATGTTTTCGATGAACTGCCCATACCGTCGATCTCGCTCGGCGCGCTCAGTAAACACCCGATTGGGAACCCATGAGGCTTTGTTCTTTGCGTAAAGAAGAACAAAATTCGTAGTGGAAACAACACCCGGATTTATCGATTTGTGCCCTGTCGCAGCGCCTTGTTTGAATGTTATGACGGCCACTCTGTTAGAACGACCAAACAACTCATCCAAGACAGCCATCAAATACGCGAGCTCATTGTCGTCAATATGGACAAATAGGGTTCCATCATCCGAGAGCAGGCTCCGGAGAATATCAGCACGGTCTCGAATTAATCCCAACCAGAGTGAATGTTCATATCCATCGTCATAATGCTCGAAAGCTTGCTGAGTGTTAAACGGTGGATCGATGTAAATACACTTAACTTGGCCTGCGAGTTCCTGCTCCAAGGCCTTCAGCGCCAACAAGTTGTCGCCGAAAATTAGGCGATTATCGAACTGATCTTTCTCCGATACCCGGTGTTCGGCATGATAGGATTTTTCCGGATCCTCCAGGAGTATCCTCGGCTCCAGTCGTGGCCGCGTTTCCTTGCCGATCCAGGTCAGTTCGAGTCTGGTTTTCTTGTTCATTCAGCCAGTCAAGTTTTGTAGGGTTGCATGGTGGTCTGGCCGCACTGGCACTTCCAGTGCCCCATGTTGTCCTGCTTTTGGGCCAGACCGTAACAGTT
>JAAEPH010000519.1 GCA_024232855.1 Gammaproteobacteria bacterium | reverse complement strand
TGCAGCACATTACTCGAGAACGGAAAAAGCTGACTGCCGTAGTAAGACAGCACCGTATCGTAGAGCCCGGCGAAGCGGACTTCGACCGCGCCCACCTCGATGTCGTAACCGAAATTGTTTAAACGGACATGAATCGGTTCAAAGGCATAGAGTATTTCACCGCTGTATTGGTCGACTTGCTGAATCCGGCCGTTGAACATCACGTGGATAGCGTAACGCGCGGCGGCGGCGCCACGGCTGAACCCGAACACATCGAGCGTGAGTTTTTCGATGAAGTGTTCGGCCGGCTTAATCTCACCGTTTTCGTCAATCTCTATCACTGCCTGCTTGATACCGTCATCTGCCCGGGTGGCAACCCCGGAACCTCCGCCGCCAAAGCCAGCGCCAAGATCCGAATCCCCTTTCAGATTGAAGGTGCCCTGGCCTTCGACGTAGACTTTCATGCAATGGTCGAAACCGTCTGCGGTCTCGAACACATGCGGCTCCATGATGGCGATGTTGGTACGGCCATTGTCGTAACTCGACTCACCGTCTTCGGGATCTCCATATTTCTGGTAGATTTCGCTATCCTTTTCGCGCTCTTCGACATTGATTCGATTGTTGAGCGTGCCGTCGAAAAAAATTGCCACGCGAATTTTTTTCGGAATCTTGTTTTGTTCCGACGCATTTTGTTCCTTGTCTATTGTACCTTCACCGCCTTCCATTAGTTCTA
>JAAEPH010000518.1 GCA_024232855.1 Gammaproteobacteria bacterium | reverse complement strand
TCGTTAACGATCAAATGATCCTGGTTACTGCTGAGGAAGTGATCGCCGTAGCCGAAAACGCGGTTCTGCAGTCCCACCGGCTAGCGCTTCTGGCCTCTTCGGATCGAGTCGACGCCGCTGTCGGCGCGCCGCCGGCGCCCCGGACCCGTTACGATCCATGGCTGTCTAATCATGCTGCTAACAACGTTGCCACCTACCCCTCTGATCTTGTCTTTGCCACCGACCTCGCAACTTCTCTGCCTAATTTCGGGCGCGCTCCGTCGCTTTACGACGAACATTTCACCGAGCCAAACAGTCCGTTGAGCGAATCACACCACACAATCGCCGGTTCCCTGCCCTACCCGGTAACACCCATAGGGGTTGGCTTTGATCAGCTGACGCCGGCGGTTGCTTCGGGTAACTTTGAGCTCAGTGCTGCAGCCCAGCATCGGTTCTCGGCGCTGTCGACGTATCCGCAAAGGATTAAATTTGTCGATATCGATCCGAACGTGACAGGAGATGGTCGCCTGTCGGCGACGGCCATAAGCAGCCAGCCCATCCGGGTTGAATTATGGTTTTGGGATGAAGAGCCGCTCGCCACCGGTATCTGGAAACTCTGCTCTTCCCCTGCGGGAGATGTAAATGACTGTAATCGCGATGCTGCCGGAAATCCAACCCCGGGCAGCCCTAATCTGAATACGGCCGAAGTGTTGCATGTAATCGCAACAATCGATTTCAGTGGAACTGTCAACTTCGATATGGACTATGCTACGGCGCCTGC
>JAAEPH010000517.1 GCA_024232855.1 Gammaproteobacteria bacterium | reverse complement strand
TTGGAAGGCAGATTAATAATTTTGGTGAATATTGGGATGGAGCAGTCAGCGATGTTCAAATATTCAATATTGCATTGTCAGCAGAGCAAATTGCAAACCTGTCTAACGGCAATGAAAATATCATTGTCGCAGAAGAAACTACTCTTAATGAAATCTGGCAAAGTTGCGTCACACCTAATGATGGCATTGAAGATGGACTAACCAAATGCAGTGATAGTTTGACAATTATAGACGAAAATACTCCCCCAACACACGACACCCCAATATTAACCATAGACATCACAAGTAGAGACTTAACCTCTACACCTCAAAATACTTTTGACGTTAACGGGGATGACGTTAAGAATATTTTTAACTGCTACAAAGATGAAGGTTCAGGTTTAGAGCCTATTCAGGTTTTGAATATGCCGTTTGAGGCAAATGACGGGAATGAAACCTCCTTTACAAAGGATTATTCGGATTCAGGTTATAATGGAACGGTTATTGGTGCTACCTGGAATGC
>JAAEPH010000516.1 GCA_024232855.1 Gammaproteobacteria bacterium | reverse complement strand
GGCGTTGTCGAAAAATGTACTTTCTGTATTCAGCGCACCCGAAAAGGGCGTTATACCGCCTGTATCGAGGTTTGCCCTGTCGGCGCCCGGAAATTCGGCAACTTGCTCGACCCCGAGAGTGAAGTCAGAAAAGTACTGGATAGAAAGCGTGTGTTCAGGCTAAAAGCAGAGCTGAATACCTATCCTAAATTTTTCTATTTCGTCGATTAAACCGGATACCTCACATGAAATCATATGTTTATTTATTTATTGATGTAATCAAGTATGGCTTTAAGGGTGATACCAAATATAAAGCCTGGCTGGGTTTCCTCGGTTTTCTCCTGATTTTCTGGGTGTATGGAAACTATCAGCAGTTCGCCCAGGGAATGATTGTTACCGGTTTAACGGACCAGGTCAGCTGGGGCATTTACCTGGCTAATTTCATTTTCCTGGTGGGCTTTGCCGCGGCGGCGGTAACCGTCGTGTTCCCGGCCTATGTCTATAAACACGAAGGCATGCATAAAGTGGCTGTGCTCGGCGAAATGATGGCCATAGCCGCTGTTATCATGTGTCTGCTGTTCGTGCTGAACCACATGGGGCGGGTAGATCGCTTGTGGCATATGATTCCCTTCATTGGAATTTACAACTGGCCGCACTCGATGCTGAGCTGGGACGTGCTGGTACTGGTAGGTTATCTCCTGTTGAATGCCATTTGCGGATTTTATTACCTGCACCAGAAATATACCGGCAAACCGATTAATAAATCATGGTATATCCCGGTGGTATTTCTCGCCATCGTGTGGGCGTTTAGTATCCACACGGTAACGGCTTTCCTGATTAATACCATGCCGGCAAGGCCGATGTGGCATCACGGCATGATGCCGATAAAGTTCATTTCCACGGCATTTGCCGCCGGCCCCTGCGTCATCATTATCGTGTTTCAGTTAATTCGTAAACACACCAAATTTGATATCGAGGATTCCGTCTTCAATTTGCTGTCATTGACTATTACGGTTTGTCTGGGAATTGCGTTATTTCTGACCATGTCAGAAGTAGTAACCGAATTTTATCATCCGACTGAACATTCATTTGGTTTACGGTACCTGATTTATAGCTTTCAGGGACTGGGTAAACTGACGCTGTTTTTCTGGGTATCCATAGTGACATTGGTGGTTTGCTTTGGATTATTGTTGACGCCAAAAATCAGGTACGATCTGAATAAACTGTCTTATATCTGTATCGCGGTATTTATCGGTATATGGATCGAGAAGGGAATGGGGCTTTTACTCCCCGGTTTCTCCCCGTCTCCAATCGGCGAAATGACAGAGTATTATCCGACTTTCATAGAAATTGTTAATTCCCTCGGCAATTGGGCCTTTGGTTTTATTGTTCTTAGCGTGTTGGTCAAGGGTGCGGTTGGAGTTCTTCTGGGGGATATAAAATATGAACAATCGCAGGCCGGACAATAGGGGGCGATATGAAACATAGAATACAAAGTTCCATATTGGCGACTATTTGTCTTACTCTGTGGGCCGGGATCAGCTACGCGGCTGAAGAAGAGACAGTTTGTTTTGAAAGCCGTAAAGGCAGCTCCGAAGTAGTCCAGCGCGAGATTCGACCGGGCTGGCCCAATGTAAAATGTTCGGAAAGAACAAACGGAGTACTGTGGTGGGGCGACCCTTTTGACGGCACCGTTCCCATGGGTGATATGCCGGTGGAGGCTGATTATTCACATGCCGAAGCGGTGGTTAAACCGCGCGACCAGCAAATTGACAAAAACAAGCTTTTATCGATTTGCACAACGGCTTGTCACGATGGCAAATACGTTCCGGTACCGACAAGCCTGGAGCCTCGCCCATTAAAGATGCATCAGGACATCGTGCCCGATTCGATGGACCTTCAGCATGGCCGCGGCGCCATTTGGTGCCTGAGTTGCCACAGTGCCAAAAAACGTGACAAGCTTATCGATCATTTCGGAAATCCAATCAGCTTTAACCAACCGCAGAAACTTTGTGGTAAATGTCATGGCCAGGTTTATCGAGACTGGCGTGACGGCATCCACGGCAAGCGAATCGGCATGTGGAAAACGGGCGGCAAGAAAAGATGGTGGACCTGCACGGAGTGCCACAATCCTCATGATGTTCAGCAGGGGATCCGGGACTCGGGTTTTGCCCAGTTACAACCGGAAGCCGCTCCCGCCGTGCCCAAGGGCATGAGTAATACCGATCATGAAAAGCATGCCGAACACGGTGACCCGTCCTGGTGGAAAGACGCGCTGAATGCAATTTTTGGCGGCGGTGACCACTAGGCAACAGCACCGAAAGCTGCAAATGAATGGAGGCGCCGGCAACCCCACAAGAACTGCGTGAATCGATGAATTTACACCTGCGCCAAAAGGCGCAGGAAATCAAAGACAAATACGGTGATATTGTCACCTTCCCGGTGCTGTTGGACATCCTGCAAGACCGGAAATTTGTGCGTTACCCGGTCAACATCATTTATGATTCTACTCGAATCGAGGCAGGATCATTCATTCGAACGGAGATGACATTATCTGATCAGGGCGATCAGCCCGATGAAGATGACGATTATGTTAAACAGGCTGACCGCCGCTACGATTTCGTAGTACACGGGTATTTTGAAGACAAGCCGGATAAACTGGTTCCTTTAATTCTGTATCATTTGCCGGTCGTCAATTATGGTGATATTGCGACTTACGAAGATGCAGAGGTATTTGCTTCGGCCCTGATGCAAATGGAACAGGATGATTACTATCAGTTGGTCTGCGATCTCGTTGATAGCATTCCAGATTAAATAGGCTCTTCCAGCTGATAGTCATCCAGGCCAATCATTTTCCTGATATTGGCTCTTAACCGGATATCGATACCTATTCCCTGCCAGCCCGGATCTTCAGGGTACCTGGCAGCCATGGCGACGGGTTGTTGCCGGGTATTGCGGATAATGACACAAGCTGCATCAGGGTCCTGGGCCTGAATTTGCTGGATAATCTCTTTTCCATAATAGTCCTGGTAATCAAAATCGTCCTTATCGTCCTTGTCCCAGTTTTCACTCTGCTCATCGTCCAGGGTAACAACCGTCATCGTTAAACCCTCCATTTCTTTCATGAAATGGATTAACTCATCCAGTGTTTCCTGCCTGCCGTCAGTTTCCGGTGTTTCCTCGGTAAACCTTAATTTGTACTCTGCCATTATCGGTATTACTGGGCTTGTTTGGACAGCCAGCCCGCAATTTCCGCCATTTCGCTATCGGAGACATTGCCCATAATATTCTTCATGGCTAAAGAGTGACTATTACTTCTGGCGCCGGTCTTGATATCTGTCATTTGAGCCAGAATATACATCTCGGACTGACCCCCGATTCTGGGGTAGGCATCCATTACCGGTTTGTTTCCATTGGCCCCATGACAGGCGATACAGGATTTCTCAACGTATAAGCCAGCACCGTCCGCAAGCGCCGGACCGCTGGCACTCGAGACAACCAAAACAGCGAATGCAATGACACTAATTGTTATTCTCATTGGTTGGCTCCGGGATTCGTGGAAAGGTAATCGGCCAGCTTTTGCATATCCTCTTCGGTCAAGGTCATCGCCATGCCCATCATTAGTGCCGCCATACCGTTGGTACGTTTCGCGGTTTTAAAATCTTTCAGCTGATTAATGGTGTACTCCCTGTTTTGCATCCCGATTTTTGGATAATTGGGAGCAACAGGCGCATTACCTCCCGCACCATGGCATCCAATGCAGCCTCGTGATGCATAAAGTGAAGCGCCATCTTCAGAAAGTGCCGGTAACCCAAAGCCCAGACAAGCAACAAAACAGGTTGCCATTACAATATTTTTCATAGATTCACCATGCTGATAATTTGCGACAAATTCTATCATACAAGTTTAATAGGTATCGTCCCCAGTCCGCATTTATCGCCACCGTTGTTTGCGAGGACGCCGTCCAGCCCTGGAGCGTCCGAGGCCAGGTAACCGTTCCCGGCATCCCGTTTCAGTGGACACCCGAAAAGCTAAAATCCGCTGTAAAACCCGCATCCGGCAAAAACCTCTGTATTCGGAAGGATTTTGTGTGGCACAATCGAGTCACCAATAAAATAACGGCGGGGGAACCAATGATTTTTCGATCATTCGATATATTGCGTGGCATTGCCATAGCGACACTTTTACTCGGATTGAGCCTCGGCGCGCCACCTGCGTCAGCCGCGGGGCAGAAGAACGAGATTACCTTCACCTCCTGGGTCGGACCCTATATGCGCAGCCAGATGCTCGGCTTCGTGCGGCCCTACGAGGCGGAAAACGACGTGCGCGTTAACGTCGTCAATTATAACGGCGGCATCAACGAAATTCGCGACCAGGTCGAATCCGCCAACGTGACCTGGGACGTCATCGACCTGACCCAGGCCGATTCGCTGCGCGCCTGCAACGAAGGGTTGCTGGAGCGCATCGACGACATCGACTTGCCACCGGGCAGCGACGGCAGCAGACCGAGCGACGACTTTGTCGAGGGGGCGCTCAATCCCTGCGGCGTCGGCGTCATCGTCTGGGCAACCGCATTTGCCTACGACCGAGGTACATACGACCTGGTACAGCCCGCTTCGATAGCGGACTTCTTCGATGCCAAGAAATTTCCGGGCAAACGTGCGATTCGCAACGATCCGACCGTGATCATGGAATGGGCACTGATGGCCGACGGCGTTTCCCGCGACCAGGTCTACGCCACGCTCGAAACCCCCGAGGGTATCGAGCGCGCGTTGAAGAAGATGGACGCGATCAAACCGGGGCTACAGCTCTGGCAAGCGGGGCGGCAACCGGTACGCCTGCTCAGGAGCGGTGAGGTGACCATGTCGATGGTCTGGGCCACCACCGGAGCGGTCGCATCGCGCGAACCGGGCTCCAATTTCGAAATGATCTGGGATGGCCGCGTAATCGAACTCGACCTGTTCGGGATTCCGAAGGGGAGCCGCTACAAGGACGAAGCCCTCGACTTCATCCGTTTTGCCAGTAGTTCCGAGTCGCTGGCCAGCATGGTCTCGTACCTGCCGAACGGACCGACGCGCAAATCGTCGCTGGCGCTGCTGTCTGGCGACGTGCTGGAGCAAATTCCGAACGGCCCGGCCTACGACGACAAGCTGTCGATCATGTCCGACGCCGAGTGGTGGGCGAGAAACCACGCCAAGCTGGAAGAAGCGTTTCAGGCCTGGTACGCGGAAGCGGGCCGTAAGGGCGCCTCCGGCACCGTGCGCTAACCGAATTATACGAATTAGGGGGAACAACAATGAGTAACGAGAATCACAGCAAGCCGGACGACATGGTCGCCAAATCCGGCTTTTTTACCGGCATGAACACGACCATGGGAATTGCATCGATGGTCATGATTCTGCTGTTCGTCGGCTTCACCATTCAAGACGTCGAATACGCCGGCGAAGTTTTCGCCACGGGCAAGGATTTCATCATCGGCACGCTGGACTGGTTTTACGTCCTCGTGGTCAACGTAATCCTGTTTTTCGTGTTCTGGCTTTTGATGAGCCGCTTCGGCGACGTCAAGCTGGGCAAGGACGACGATGAACCGGACTTTTCCACTTTTTCCTGGATCTGCATGCTGTTCAGCGCCGGGCTCGGTTCGGGCCTGATCTACTGGGGCGTGGCTGAACCCATGTACCACATCCAGGACAATCCGTTCCTGACCCGCGCCGGCATCGAGGGTAATACCGTCGAGGCCGCATCGACGGCGATCCGTATTACCAACTTTCACTGGGGACTGCACGGATGGGCATTGTACGTGCTGGTCGGCCTCTCGCTGGCATATTTTTCCTACCGGCGCGATTTGCCGCTGACACTGCGCTCTGCGCTCTACCCGATTCTGAAGGAAAAGGTGTACGGACCCTGGGGACACCTGGTCGACCTGATCGGCGTGTTCGGCACCATCTTTGGCCTGGCGACCTCACTCGGTCTCGGCATTACGCCGATCGCGGCCGGCATGGAAAATCTCGGCTGGATGGAAAACACGCAAACCAACCAGCTGATCCTGGTCGCGGTCATCACCGCGCTCGGCACCGGCTCGGCCGTATCCGGCGTGGGCAAGGGGGTTCGGATTCTTAGCGAAATCAACGTCTGGGCCAGCCTCGGCCTGCTGGTGTTGTTCCTGGTCCTCGCACCCACCGCGTTTGTGCTCGGCATGACGATTACCGGCGCCGGTGACTACCTGTGGAACTTCATCCCGATGGGATTCTGGATCGACGGTGAGCCCGAGCGGCAATGGCAGAGCTGGTGGACAATCTTCTACTGGGGCTGGTGGATTGCCTGGTGCCCCTTCGTAGGGCTGTTCATCGCACGGGTTTCCAGGGGTCGCTCGATTCGCCAGTTCTGCACCTGCGTATTGCTGGTGCCGGTTTCGGTCGTCATCCTGTGGATGGGCATCTTCGGCAGCGCGGCCACTGCGGTCGACCTGTTCCTGGGCGGCGGCGTCATCGATGCGGTCAATGCCGACTACGCGTCCGGCGTATACCAGACCGTTGCCGGATTTGGCTACGAATCGCTGGTCACCCCGATTACGATCCTGATCACGGTCCTGCTGGTGTCCTGGTTTGTGACCTCGTCGGATTCGGGTACGCTGGTCATGTGCACGATGCTGTCGATGGGCGACGAGCATCCGCCGATCAAGTTTCGCCTGTTCTGGGGCATCACCTCGGGCGTCACCGCCGGCATCCTGATGCTGGCCGGCGGGCTCGGTGCGCTGCAGACCGCGTCGATCGTGGCCGGATTGCCAATCGCGATCATCCTGTTGCTGATGGCCTGGGGCATGGCCAAAACCCTGAACGAGGATTTCCCGGTTCTCGACGTCGAGGACAAGCGTGAACTCGAGTACCTGAATCGGTAATCGAATCGGCACTTTTGGCAATACGCGCGCGGGGGGACAACCCCCGCGCGCGCGTTCTCACCGATACCGACCGGCTGCTCGATGTAAAAAGTAACCGGTTCTGGATGCGTTTTGTTAAATGAGCTGCAAAATACGTCGGGGACACATACAAGCTGGTAGAGGAGCGGGTCACCCCAACTCCCCCGTTAACCCGCATCGCTCACGGGTTTCTTATGTCGTGAGACAGCCAAACCAGGACGGGTATATTCGTGGAAAAGCAGTAAACTTGCCGGTACCATGAGCAGAGCGACAAAACCGGGTTATGCATTTTTCTGTGGTAAACAAGATTGCGGTGTCACTTCTTTTACTGCTTATCTGTAGTCGGAGTTGGGCGAACATCAACAAGAGTCATGCGATAGCGCTTTATGACGAACCAAAATACGCCGCCGACTTCCAGTACTTTGACTACGTCAATCCGGATGCACCCAAGGGCGGTAGCATGCGGACCGCGGCACAGGGTACTTTTAACAGTTTTCATCCCTATATCCCCAAAGGCAATGCGGTTGGCACCGGTGCGGTTGAGACACTGATGGTGTCGAGCGTAGATGAACCATTCACCAAGTACGGACTGATTGCCGAAACCATGGAGTGGCCCGATGATCGCAGCTGGATTATCTTCAACCTGCGTGAGCAGGCACGTTGGCACGATGGCACGCCGATTACTGCTGACGATGTGATCTGGTCTTTCGATACCCTGACCGTCAAGGGTGACCCCCAGTACCGTTTCTACTACAGCAGTGTGGAGCGTGTTGAAAAACTGGGTGAGCGGCGCGTAAAGTTCCACTTCAACGAGCGCAACAACCGGGAATTGCCGTTGATCGTTGGCGAGATTCCGATCTTGCCGAAGCATTACTGGCAGAATCACGACTTTGAAAAGACCACGCTTGAACCGCCTCTTGGCAGCGGTCCTTATCGTGTTGCCGATTTCGAGGCCGGTCGATATGTGATTCAGGAGCTGGTCAGCGATTACTGGGGAAAAGACCTTCCAGTGAGGCGTGGCACCAACAACATTGATCGTATCCGTACCGATTTTTACCGGGACGACACTGCCATAAGACTGGCCCTGAAGTCGGGAGAAATCGATTTTCGTTTCGAGAACCAGGCCAAGGCCTGGGCGCTGGATTATCAGGTACCCGCGGTTGAGAAGGGGTGGCTTATACAGGAGCGGGTGAAACATCGGTTACCCACCGGTATGCAGGGTTTTGTCTTTAACACGCGCCGGCCCCTGTTCAGCGACCCCATCGTACGTGAAGCCATCGGTTACGCCTTCGATTTCGAATGGACTAATCGCAATCTCTTCTTCGGTCAGTATAGCCGTACCCACAGTTACTTCTCCAACTCCGAAATGATGGCGCAGGGGCTGCCCCAAAACCAGGAGCTGGAGGTGCTGGAGAAATTCGGGGATCAACTTCCTGCCAGAATCTTTACCACGCCCTACCACGTACCCGTGACCAATGGCGATGGCTGGTCGCGGGAAAACCTGCTCAAGGCAGACCGGCTGCTGAAACAGGCGGGGTGGGTGGTTCGCGATATGAAGCGAGTGCATGGCGAGAGTGGCGAGCCGTTCGGTTTCGAAATTCTACTGACCTCCCAATCCTTCGAGCGCATCATGCTGCCGATGGTGAGAAACCTCGAGCGCCTCGGGATCGACGCCCGCATACGCCTTGTCGATCAGACCCAGTACGTCAACCGTATGCGCAGTTTCGATTACGACATGCTGATGTCCGCCTGGGGGCAATCTGAAAGCCCCGGTAATGAACAGCGTAATTACTGGAGCAGTAAGTCGGCTCAGCAGTCCGGCAGCCGTAATCTCGCAGGTATCAATGATGCGGTGGTCGACCAACTGGTGGAACGCATGATCGCGTCGGCCAGTCGCGCAGAGCTGGTTGCTAATACCAGGGCGCTCGATCGTGTCCTGCTGGCGGGTTTCTATGTCATACCCAACTGGCATATTCCGGCTGACCGCGTCCTCTACTGGGACAAGTACAGTCGCCCTGAAGTGGCGATAAAGTCAGGGGTGTGGACCGGGCTTTGGTGGTTTGATAATGAGAAGGCGGCCCGGCTGGCTGATCGACTGGCTAATGACGATACCCGATCACGCACAATCGATGAGCCTGGATCTTCACAACTGTTCGACTGGCGTGGATTGCTGCTGCTGGTAATGCTAAGCGTCGGTATCTGGTCAATAGCACGCTACCTGAGAGGGAGGAGCTGATATGGGTGCCTATATTATTCGCCGTATGCTGCTAATCATACCGACCTTGCTTGCCATCATGGTGATCAATTTTATTGTTATCCAGATTGCTCCGGGAGGACCGGTAGAGCAGGCCATTGCCGAGTTGACCGGCGAGAGCAGCGCCATTACCGACCGGATTACACGAGCGGGTGGTGAAACCCTTAAAGGGGGAGGAAAGAGGCCTATTGATGCGACTGCCGGCAGTGCCAGTAAATACCGGGGTGCCCAGGGACTGGATCCCGAATTTATCAAGGAGCTGGAAGTCCGCTTTGGTTTCGATAAACCTGTCCATATCCGCTTCTTCGATATGATGAAGAAATATATCGTGTTTGATTTCGGAGACAGCTTTTTTCGCGATCGCAAGGTGGTGGACCTGGTGATTGACAAGATGCCGGTCTCTATCTCCCTCGGGATCTGGACCACCCTGCTGGTCTACTGCATCAGCATTCCCCTCGGAATATCCAAGGCGGTAAGAGACGGTAGTCGTTTTGATGTATGGACTAGCGTACTGATCGTCATCGGTACCGCTATCCCCAGCTTCCTCTTCGCTGTTTTTCTGCTGGTGGTATTTGCGGGAGGTAGCTATCTCGACTGGTTTCCTCTTACCGGGCTAAGCTCTGAAAACTGGGATTCCCTGAGCTGGCCCCAACGTATTATTGATTACTTCTGGCATCTGGTACTGCCGATTACCGCCATGACCATCGGCGGGTTCGCCACCCTCACCATGTTGACCAAGAATTCCTTTCTTGACCAGATCAACCAGCAGTATGTATTGACGGCCCGCGCCAAGGGGCTGGACGAGCGCCGGGTGATGTATGGACACGTCTTCCGAAATGCCATGCTAATTGTTATTGCAGGCTTTCCCGCGGCATTCATTGGCATTCTGTTTACCGGGTCATTGCTGATTGAAATTATCTTCTCTCTCGATGGTCTCGGGCTGCTCGGTTTCGAAGCGGCGTTTAATCGTGACTATCCGGTGATGTTCGGTACCTTGTTCTTTTTCTCACTGTTGGGGCTGGTAATGAACCTGGTAGGTGATCTCACTTACACCCTTATCGATCCGCGCATCGACTTCGAGGCGCGTTTGGAGTGATGCGATGAGGGACGAGAGAATGGCAAAGAACTCACCCAGAATGAGCCCCTTGACGCGCAGAAGGCTCGCCATCTTCCGCGCTAATCGCCGTGGCTGGTGGTCCCTTTGGATCTTCCTCGTGCTGTTTCTGTGTACCCTGTTTGCCGAATTTGTCGCCAATGACAAACCCTTTCTGGTAAGTTATCAGGGCAGTTTCTACAGCCCGGTTTTCAAGGCCTATCCCGAAACAATGTTCGGAGGCGAGTTCGAGACCGAGACCGACTACCGGGATCCCTACGTGATGGAAAAAATCAACAGTGCGGGCTGGATTCTGTGGCCGCTGATTCGCTATGATCATCAGTCCGTAGCCTGGGACCTTCCCGTTCCGGCGCCTTCTCCCCCTGACTCGACCCACTGGTTTGGTACCGACGATCAGGCCCGTGATCTGAGTGCCCGTCTTATTTACGGATTCCGTATCTCCATTCTCTTTGGCTTCACGCTGACCATCGTCTCGGCTTTGCTGGGGGTGGCGGCGGGCGCGGTTCAGGGTTATTTCGGGGGTATGGTGGACCTGCTGTTTCAGCGTTTTATCGAGGTGTGGTCCGGCATGCCCACGCTTTATCTGCTGATCATTCTGGCCAGTATTGTCGAACCTAACTTCTGGTGGCTGCTCGGCTTGATGCTGCTGTTCTCCTGGATGGGTTTCGTCGGTGTGGTACGCGCTGAATTTCTGAGGGCGCGCAACTTCGAGTATGTCAGAGCAGCCCGTTCCCTGGGCGTGAGCAATCCTGTGATTATTTTTCGCCATGTCCTCCCCAACGCACTGGTGGCGACGCTTACCTTCCTGCCGTTTACCCTGGCGGGGTCAGTGACCGTGCTCACTTCTCTTGATTTCCTGGGCATCGGTCTGCCACCGGGCTCCGCGTCATTGGGCGAAGTGCTGGCTCAGGGCAAGGCAAATCTTCAGGCGCCCTGGCTGGGTCTGGCCGGATTTTTTACCATTGCGGTGATGCTGAGCCTGCTGATCTTTATTGGCGAGGCGGTACGTGATGCTTTCGATCCACGAAAAAGTGTGGGATAGAGAATGATTGGCAAACAGGAAGGGTATGATAACCCCTTGTTGGTGGTCGAAAACCTCTCTGCCTATTTTCATTCCGAAGGGGAAGAGGTCGAGGCGGTTAAAGATGTTTCGCTGGAACTGCGGCGGGGGGAGACCCTGGCGCTGGTAGGCGAGAGTGGCTCGGGCAAAACCGTAACGGCCCTGTCAATTATACAATTACTACCCTATCCAAGGGCATATCATCCGGGTGGCAGTATCCGCTTCCGTGGCTCGGAGCTGATCGGGGCAAATCGATCGCTACTGACAAAAGTGCGCGGCGATCGTATCGGTATGATATTCCAGGAGCCGATGACTTCACTCAATCCGCTGCATACCGTGGAGAAACAGATCAGTGAAGTACTGATTCTGCATAAAGGCTTAAGCAGGGCCCAGGCGCGAGCGCGAACCCTGGAATTGTTGCGAAAGGTTCGTATACGCGAACCCGAGAGGCGCCTGGCCAGCTATCCCCATCAACTTTCTGGCGGGCAACGCCAGCGCGTCATGATTGCTATGGCATTGGCAAATGATCCCGTTATTTTGATTGCCGACGAGCCTACCACGTCACTCGATGTCACCATTCAGGCCCAGATTCTTGGCCTGTTAAAAAGCTTGCAACGGGAGATGGGTATGGCAATCCTGTTGATTACCCACGATCTTGGTATTGTCGAAAAGGTTGCGGACCAGGTAGCAGTGATGCAGGCAGGAGAGGTCGTCGAGAATGGGCTGACCCGGGAGTTGTTTGCTAATCCTCGCCATCCCTATACCCGTATGCTGCTGGAGGCTGAGCCCAAAGGGATGCCGGTTGCGGGGCAGGAAGACGCTCCCGAAGTAATCAGTTGTGAAAACCTCAAGGTATGGTTCCCGGTGAAAAAGGGGCTGTTCAGGCGTGTCGTGGATTACATCAAGGCGGTGGATGGTATCAGTCTGCGGCTGCAGGCCGGTCATACTCTCGGTGTGGTTGGTGAGAGCGGATCGGGTAAGACAACATTGGCATTGGCATTGTTGCATCTGACCCGGAGTGAAGGCGTGGTGCGCTTTGATGGCAACGATATCTCAGGTCACGATACGGCCAGCCTGAAAAAACTGCGCAGACGGATGCAGGTGGTTTTTCAGGACCCTTACGGATCATTGAGCCCGCGTCTCTCCATCAGAGAAATTGTTGAGGAGGGGCTGGTTGCCCACAACATTGGTAGTGAGCAGGAGCGTGAGCAGCGGGTCATCGACATTCTCGGTGAAGTCGGGATCGATCCGGATAGTCGCAACCGCTATCCACATGAATTTTCCGGTGGCCAGCGCCAACGCATCGCTATTGCCAGGGCAGTAATCATGCATCCTCATCTTGTTGTATTCGACGAACCCACCTCCGCACTCGATCGATCGGTACAGGCCCAGATCATCGACCTGTTACGGGACTTACAGCAAAAGCACAATCTTGCCTATCTCTTTATCAGTCATGATCTCAAGGTGGTACGTGCGGTCAGTGACTACCTGATTGTGATGCAGGATGGTAAGGCGGTTGAACAGGGGAGTTCCGATGAGATTTTCAAAGTTCCCCGCCAGGCTTATACCAGGAAGCTGATCAAGGCGGCGTTTGACCTGGAAGCTGAAGAGCTGGCAGATGATTGAACCTGGAAAATACGGTAGTTCCTGCCCGTGAGAGGAGGAATGATAAATTATAGACCTGACCCTAGCCTGCT
>JAAEPH010000515.1 GCA_024232855.1 Gammaproteobacteria bacterium | reverse complement strand
TTGGCGGCTAACCTCTTCTGGTGGGAATTGCTCAGCATGCTGAACGCACCCACTGGGTAACAATAACCAGTTTCACGGCTTCCTTTCCGATCCCAAGGTTCTGGATTTAACTCGACACGATACTGCGTTTTCTAGGTTAAAAGTGTATACCCCCAAATCGGGCAGGTTGCGCCAGTCATGCGATTGCCTTTTCCTGCTCTGCGACCTTTGCGTGCCCAGCGCCTCTGCGAGAACAGAGATCAGAATCCGCGCTAAGATGGCGCGTTGTGAGGCCGATACGTTGGACCGCCCTGATTGCGCAGGGACGACGGGGGATTAGCCGATGAGTTTGCGAATGCTATCGCGTACCGCCACCATCGACGGAATTCGCGCTTCGGGGTCGACCGCCATCATGTGCTCGACCAGGGCGGAAACCTCCGCGGAAGTGGCCGGGTTGATTTCGGCGACCGTCTTCGCTCCGCCCTCGCGATGCTGCGCGATGACTTCCATCGGCTTACCGACGTAGGGCAACTTGCCGCTGAGCACGTAGTACGCGATGACCCCGAGCGAGTAAATATCGCAGCGCTCGTCAGCATCGGCGCCAACCGCTCGCTCCGGTGCGAGATAGGCTGGGCTGCCGATGATCGAGCCGGTCTGAGTCAGGGTAGACTCGGAGGAAGTACCCGCCGAGGCAATGCCGAAATCGACAATCTTCAATAGTCCTTCACCATCGATCAATATGTTGCTCGGCTTGAGATCACGATGGATGACCTCCTGCTCGTGCGCGGCTGCCATGCCGCTGGCAGCCTGGTAAAGGAGCTTGAGACCATCGCGCACCTCGAAAGCCTTTGACTCCTTCAGTATCATCTCTAGTCCGCCACTCTCGAAGTATTCCATCGAGATCGCACAGACACCGTCATTGATCAGCAAATCGTGCACGCGAATGACATTACGATGGCTAACCTTGCGCGCATACTTGACTTCACGCTTGAAGCGTTCGGTCGACTTCTTGTCTACGGTTAACGCCGGCAGCATAAACTTGATTATCAGCGCCTCGTCGACCATGTCGTCCTCGACCAGCATCACTCGCCCCATCGCGCCACGCCCGATTTCCTTCTTGATGTGGTAGCGATCCATCCACACGTCACCCGGCTTGAGCTTGTCCAGCGGCGATATCCTGTTTGAACTGGTGGTGCTGGCGGCATCGTCCATCACCATGGCGATGCTTTTTTCCGCTTCGATCTGCAAATCGGCGAGTTTGAATTTCCTGGTGATCTGGGTTACAAGGTCGGTGGCGTAATCTCGTAGCTCCTCGGTAAGCTTTGTGAGATTGGCGATGAGGTTATCGCGTACATCATCGGCATGATCCTTGTCGACGATCGCCTCGATGGTTTCGAGTGCAGCACGCTGCACGTTGGGCTCCGGGCTCTCGAGTGCGTCAAAGGCGACTTCGAGTCCGTGACCGAAGCCGAGCTGCTTGACGGCACGTAACACCAGCACCGTGTCTTCGGGCCAGCCGTCAACCAGCTTTTGCAGAATCGATATCGCACCGCGATTGGCTGACTTGGAGAGTGATTGAATCGCACGCCCCCTGACCTGCGCATTGTCGTTGAGCGCAAATTCCCCGATTTTACCGAGGTTGTCATCGCCGATCAGGTTAACGACCAGGCTCTTGGCCGACTCGCGCACAAACTCGTCTTTATGACCGCTCAACTGGTGCGCCACCTTGGTGAGGTTTTCATTAGGAAACTTTTGCAGGCAGGCGATCGCCCCCTTCTGCACCGACTCGTCCTCGATGGTGAGACGCTGCAGGAACTTCTGAAAGTTACTTCTATCGACTTTTGTGGCGATCATTTCAGCGAAAAGATCATTAAGCTCTTCATTCTTGGTCGTCAGGTAGGCCGACAGATGCGGCACCAGGTCGGCGTCGGCCTGCTTTTCGATAATAGCCATCACCTGCTCAAACTCGATACCGGTCATGGTCTCGGCGTACGGTAACAGCACCGAGGCATCGAAGTCGATCTGGACTCGATCCAGCGTCTTCAGAGCTTCCAGAATCACGACCTTGTTGCTGTCGTCGAGGAAGCGGGCGACGATCAACGGGATCTTGGGTTCATTGATAGAACCGAAATAGTGCAGCAGCTTGATGCGGTATTCCGCGCTATCTATCTTGTCGAGCTGGAAACTGAGCTTCGACAGGTCGACCGGGATTTCCGACCCGTCCACCAGCTGTAACAGCATGATGGCGTATTCCGAATCCAGCCTTAGGGAATGGTTGATAATTTCCTCGGGGCGCAAGAAACGTTTCTGCTCCTCGAGGAGTTCGATGACGTCACCAGGCGATCCCTTGGGTTCGTGCAGTTTCTTGTACAGCTTGCTGACATCGGCCGGCTTTACTTCCTGGGCTGCACTACCGCTCCCCTGACTTTCCTCGTTTTGCGTACGATTGAATAACATGTTGCCGAGCTTTGCCATGTGGAATAGTGCTACCTCGCAGGCCTTACTTCCTACTTGTATACCTGGAAAATGATTAACTTCGTAGCCTGAGTATAGATGAGTATCGGCAAACAACCGTTACAAATTCACTTTTTATTGCAGGCCGCGGAGAAGTTTCGAAAATCGGCGCAGAACCGCACTGCAGGGGGCTCTCACGACCTTCGTGAGTGGCTCGTAACCGACCTGTAACAGGGCTAGCGCGCGTCCAGGAAAGCCTGCAGGTGAAAGCGGCCCTGCGCGGGATCATAACGCAGCTCGGGCGCCACCGGGCAGGCATAACGCGCCAGACAACCCTGCTGATGACATTCAGCCCCCGGGGTCTGCTGCAGGTAGGCGGCACAACGCGCCACCGCGTAGCCGGCCGCGTCGAAGGCGTCGACCGGGCAGCGCCCCAGGCAGGGCTGGTCGTCACAGCTCAAACACGGTGATGCAGCCTGCTGCCGGGTCTCTTGCAGGCTAAAATCAGCGCCCAGCAGGGCGAATCGATATGAGTGCCATAAGCCGAATTGCGGATGCATCATCACCCCGATCGGCGACTGCTCGAGCGCCTCGGCGCGCTGCGCCCATTGTTGAAACGGGTAATAGGGCGGGCCGCTGAAGGGGTACACCGGGCGCAGCGACAGTTCATCCGCGAGCGCGCCGGCAACCCGCTCGCTCCAGCGGTCCAGCGGGTCCGGCCCGGCGTCGTGAAATTCCGGCGCCTGGCTGAAAACCGGCCAGTAACTCGAACCGATATTGCCGACCAGGGCAAGCCAGGGCTTATCCTGCTCGAAGCCGCAGGTTTCGATTTCCGCGTTGCTGAGACGCGTGACACCGCGTACGAACAGGCCGTAGTCCCCCAGGCGTTCCTGCAGCCGTGAGTTAACGCCAGTCACAGGCCTGGCCGATCGCGGTCGCGATGACGGTTGACTCAAGGAACAGTTCACCGTCGATTTCATCCTGCACGTGAACATCATCAAATTTGAGAGTCACGGCTGGATCGATGGCGCCGGCCTCGAGCGCCCTTTGCCGGGCCAGGTCGGTGACGAGTTGTTGCGCCTGCGCGCGCGCGGCCTCGAGATTTTCATATTGCCTGGGCTGATCCCCGTGGAACAGGCAGAAAATTCCATGCTGGGGTTGCGTCACCGTAATCTGGGCGCGTTGAATCACGCTCCCCATGACCGCGCCGAAGGCATTGGCGACATCGGCATGCTCGGGCAGGTGTAGACCGATGTGCATGCTATCGGCGACGCTGTTGTAATAGCTCGCCGCCGGTGCGCCAACCGCGACAATCGGGTAATCACTCGCGAAATCGAGATTGAACAGGGGCTTTCGCCCCTTGTTGTGATGGCTATCAATGACCATGCGCGTGATCGTGTCGACGATGCCGCTGGCCCTGGCCGACTTGCCGCTGAGATCGAATTCGTTCAAACCGACTTCGACCAGCAAACGCCGGATGGTCGCGGTAACCAGGTCGTATACCTGACTGCAGACGGCTTCGACATCATCGCCATCCCATTTTCCGTAACCGTAAAGAAAGCGCATCTGGCGCATCCAGATTCGCGCCGACAATTCCGCCGCGTGCGTATCCCAGTGTGAATTGATACCGAGAACGTGCACCGCATCCGAGGGGGTAAAGCCACTGTAAATCGCGAGCCCTGAACGCTTCAGCCTGGCCAGCGCGCGTGCGAATTGACGGTCTTCCTGGACGATGGCTTCGAGTTCGATCGGTTGCTCGGACAAAAGCTCCCAGGCGGCGAGTTCGACCGGTCCCAGCTGGTTGAGTAATGCCTGGTTGTTTTCGAGGCGCATGACGAAGCGGTTACTGCGCGCGTTGGTCATGCCCGCAAGCTGCGCTTCCAGGCGCGGCACCACCTGGGGGAATAAATGCGCCAGTAAACTGGTTGGCACCACGCGCCGCGGTCCGACCGTGAGGCCCACGTGACCGCCGAAACGAAGCTCGCTATCGCCGCCGAGCCCGATCGAATTGACTCGTACCGCTTCGACCATGGGTTGCCAATCGCCGATACGGGCGCCGTCTTCACTGAGTTCGGGCTGACCATTGCTGACGATAGCAATATCGGTCGTGGTGCCGCCCATGTCGGCGATGATGGCATTTTCGAGACCCGATAGCTGGCAGGCGCCGATGACGCTGGCGGCGGGCCCGGAAAGCACGGTACCGATCGGCTTTTCGATGGCGTTGGCGAGGCTCGAGAGCGAACCGTCGCCCTTGACCAGCATCAACGGTGCTTCGATGTGGTGGCGCTCGAGGATGGTCTGTACCGAATGGATCAATTCCTTGATCGCCGGCACCATGCGCGCGTTCAGCGCCGCGGTCAGCGCGCGCCGCGGCGCGCCCAGACTCGAGGCGAGTTCATGGCCACAGATGACCGGCATTTCGGTGATCTCGGTGACAAGCTGCTTGAGGCGGTTCTCGTGGCTGGAGTTGCGCGTGCCAAACATGCTCGATATCGCAAATGCCGACACTTCATCGCGCAGTTTTTCGATGGCGGCACGTGCGCCTTCCTCGTCCAGCGGCCTGTGTTCGCGGCCGACCGCATCGTAGCCGCCGTCGAGAATCACCACCATCTGCGCCGGCAGTATGTCGAGTAAACCGCTCTGCTTGACCTGCTCCGGGGTATATCCCGGCAGCAGCACGCAGACCGGCGCGCCCAGGTCCTCGACGACCGAATTGGTGGTCAGCGTCGTCGACAGCGAAACCATGCTGATATCGGCAAGCGCGTCCTGCGGCAGGCGGGCGATGACATCACCGATGCCGAGACTCAGGTCAAAGCGCGTGGTCAGGCTTTTTTCGGCATTGATGATCTGCTTTTTATCGTCGACCAGCACCGCGTCGGTAAAGGTACCGCCGGTGTCGATCCCGAGACGAAGCGACATGCATTACTCCTGGAAAGTGCAGTGACAGGATTCTATATAGTCGGGCGACTATATATTTACCTTCGCTCGACGTCTACGACTACTGGCCCGAAAATTTCGCCAGCGGATCCACGATGCGGGACTGCTCAGGAAGTCTTCCAGAAAGGTTTTCGGTAGAGTAGGGGCCAGGCGAAACCTGGCCCCCCTCGTCAAACGCAGCATGCGGCTTTCCCGCACTACGCTTTCCTGCTGCCTTCACACAGGTTGTAGAATTTTTGAAGAGAGAAACCCGGGCACCCGCCCTTAAACGTTTTCTCGGCGCGCTCTGCACCTCCGCGCCTCTGCGAGAACCTCCCCAGGGAAGCGGCCGCAGTACAACTTCATGGATGCTGCGGCCGGCGCTCCGGTGGGCGGCACTCCGTCGGTCCGGCGGGCCGGCGGTCCGACGCTTCGGGCAATTGCCGAGGAAATCGGTGAGATATGCAGGCTAAACGTACGCTCCGCTTACATGTTCGGGTAGGCCGGGCCGCCGCCGCCTTCGGGCACGGTCCAGTGAATGTTCTGGCTCGGGTCCTTGATGTCGCAGGTTTTGCAGTGCACGCAGTTTTGCGCATTGATCTGCAACGCGGGCTTGCCGTCGACATCGACGATTTCATAGACTCCGGCCGGGCAGTAACGCTGTTCGGGCGCATCGAATTTTTCGAGGTTGAGCGCGATCGGCACCGCGTCGTCGCGCAGGCGTAAATGCGCCGGCTGGTTGTCGTCGTGGAAGGTACCCGACAGGTAAACCGACGAGGGCCGGTCGAAACTGACGACGCCATCGGGTTTGGGGTAGTCGATTTTGGGGTAATCGTTCTTGCCGCCGAGCTGTTCGTGGTCGGCGTGATGACCCATGGTCCAGGGCGCCTTGCCGCGGAAAATATAGGTTTCGAGCGCCGCATTGATCAATCCCAGCCAAAGCCCTTTCTGGAACCCGGGGCGGATGTTGCGCACCTTGTGCAACTCCTGCCACAACCACGACTGCTTCAGTTTTTGCGGGTAGCTGCTGGCTTCGAGCGCGGCACCGGAGTTTTCCTCGTCGTATTCGACGGGCAACAGTTCGATCACCGCCTCGGCCGCGAGCATCGCCGATTTCATCGAGGTATGCGTCCCCTTGATCTTGGGCACGTTGAGAAATCCCGCGCTGTCGCCGACCATCAGCCCGCCGGGGAAAGTCAGTTTCGGAATCGATTGCAGGCCTCCCTCGGACAGCGCGCGCGCGCCATAGGAAATACGGGTGCCACCCTCGAATAGCGGGCGAATCTCGGGGTGATTCTTGAAACGCTGGAATTCCTCGAAAGGGCTCAGGTGTGGATTGCGGTAATCGAGCCCGACCACAAAACCGACAGCGACCTGGTTATTTTCATTGTGGTAAAGAAAGGAACCCCCATAGGTGTCCGACTTGAGCGGCCAGCCGATGGTGTGCAGGGTCGCGCCCTCATCGTGCAGCTCGGGTTTGACTTCCCAGATTTCCTTGATGCCGATGCCATAGGTTTGCGGCTCGACGCCGTCACACAGGTCGAACTTCTGCATCAACTCACCGGCGAGCGAGCCACGGCAGCCCTCGGCGAAGATGGTCTGGCGGCCGATCAATTCGACCCCGGGTTCATAACTGTCGGTGGGTTCACCATCCTTGCCGATGCCCATATCGCCGGTGGCGACGCCGCGCACCGCGCCACTGTCATCGTAGAGCACCTCGGCGGCTGCGAAACCGGGGAAAATTTCCACGCCCAGTTCCTCGGCCTGCTCAGCCAGCCAGCGACACAGGTTGCCGAGGCTGATGATGTAATTACCATCGTTGTGCATCTGCGGCGGGGTCGGCATCGAAAACGAACCGCCGGTGGTCAGGTACTTGAACTTGTCGGACTTGACGGGCACGTTCAGAGGCGCGCCTTTTTCCTTCCAGTCGGGAATTAATTCGGACAGGCTGCGCGTTTCGACCACGGCGCCGGAAAGGATGTGAGCACCGACCTCGGCGCCTTTTTCGAGGATACAGACAGTCAGTTCACGTTCCTGCTCCTGCGCCAGTTGCGCAAGGCGGATGCCCATGGTCAGTCCCGACGGTCCAGCACCGACGATAACGACGTCAAAATTCATTGCTTCTCTTTCCACGATTATTCCCATCTGTTGGTTGTCAGTTGGACTGCCGGCGAATTATAAATTAATCCGGCGCGAAAAATACCAGAGAATCTCGACCTCTTTCCCGACTAAAGGCGACCCCTCGCATGAATCCGATGCCTATCCAAAGCAGGGGCGATTTCTCGCAGAGGCGCAGGGAACGCGGAGAGCGCGGAGCGGTATGCGGGATGAACCACCTTGAAAACCCCGGCGCGCCCTGCGCCCTCAGCGTCTCCGCGAGAAACAATCCCACGAAACACAACGGGCCCGGGGCTTGACGACGAGCACGAAGGCGACCCCTCGCCGGTCGCCATCACCGCCGTCATCCCCTTTACATCATCTACTTCGGCAGGTTACCGAGCGCAACGTCGATCGAGTTGACGATTTCATCGATATCGTCCCTGGTGCAGATCAGCGCCGGACTCAGGCAAAGCGTGTTGTTGTAGCGCGGCAGGCTGCGGTTGGTGCGGCCTATCATAACGCCCTGCTTCAGGCAATCCGCGACCACGGCGACCGCCACCGACTCCTCGACGGGTTCGCGCGTTTTGCGGTCCTTGACCAGTTCGGCGCCGACAAACAGACCCTTGCCGCGAACTTCGCCGATAATTTGGTGCTTGTCCATCAACTCGTTCAGGCGACCCATCAGGTAATCACCCATCTCGTTGACATTATCGAGCAGGTTTTCCTGTTCGATGATTTCCATGTTGGCGAGCGCCGCGGCCGGTCCGCCGGCACAACCGCCAAAGGTACTGATGTCGCGGAAATAGTGCATCTGGTCACTCGGCTCGGCGAGGAATTCGTTGAACAGGTCTTCGGTGGTGGCCAGCACTGAAATCGCCGCGTAGCCGCTGGCCACGCCCTTCGCCATGGTGACCATGTCCGGCTTGACATTGTAGTGCTGGTAGCCGAACCACTTGCCGGTGCGGCCCATACCACACACCACTTCGTCGATGTGAATCAATATGCCGTACCTGGTGCAGATTTCCTGCACGGTTTCCCAGTAGCCCTCGGGGGGCACGATGACGCCGCCACCGGCGGTAATCGGTTCGAGACAAATCGAGCCAATGGTATCGGGATCCTCGGCAAGTATTACCTTTTCGATATCACGGGCCGCTTGCACACCGTAATCCGGATCATCCCCGCGTGGATCACGGTAGGCGAGGCAATGCGGGACTTCGACAAATCCCGGGGTGAACGGACCATACTGATCCTTGCGCTGCGCCTGGCCACCGGCGCTCAGGGTGGTAATCGTAGTGCCGTGATAATCCCGGTCACGGTAGAGAATCTTGTGCTTCTTACCGTCGTTTTTCAGCGCGGCCAGTTGGCGCACCAGCTTGAAACCCTTTTCATTGGCTTCGGAGCCCGAATTGGAATAGTAAATCCGGCTCATGCCCGGCATCTTGTCGACCAGCTTCTCGGCAAATTGCGCACCCGGAATATTGCCGGCGGAATTGGCGAAGTAACACATTTTGAGAATCTGATCACGCACCGCGTTGGCGATACTTTCACGCCCGTAGCCGACGTTTACGGTCCAGACACCGCCGGATACCGCATCGAGAAATTCACGCCCATTTTGATCCTTAACGCGCAAACCCTTGCCCTCGACAATGACCATCGGGTCGGTGGACTGCCAGGGTTTGTGCTGCACCAGGTGATGCCACAAATGGTTTCGGTCGCTACCAACAATGTCGTTAATATTCTCTGGTTTCATCGTAATCTCCGCTCTTCGGCCTGCCTGCAAAATGGATTGGTGGAGTTAGAGGCTAATTGGAATTGAACACTATACAATAGAGCCAGATTATGCCATTTAACTATGCCAATTTCGAATTCGATGCAAAACCGAAGTGAACAGGTAATGTGGAATCAATTATTCCGCATATCGAAGGATCGCAAGATCGGCTACCAGCGCCAGTTGCGCGAAATGATCGTGAGCGCGATCCTCGACGACAAACTGCCGCTGGAGATCGCGTTGCCGTCGTCGCGCGAGCTGGCGCGACACCTCGGCATTGCGCGCAATACCGTGGTGCTCGCCTACCAGCAATTGATCGACGAGGGCTACCTGATCGCGCGCGAGCGCAGCGGCTATTACATCGATAAAACCATACTCGATGGCCGCGTGCGGGTAGAGCCGCTCAGGTTCGACGGCGAACACAAACCGCCGGACTGGAAGCGCCACATCAAGTTTCACCCGTCGCGGCAACGCAACATCGTCAAGCCGGTGGACTGGAAGAAATACCGGTACCCGTTCCTGTTCGGACAGCTCGATCCCGAGCTGTTTCCGGTGGCCGACTGGCGCGAATGCTGCCGTCAGGCGCTCAGCGTCAGCGATATTCAGGACGTAACTCCGGATCGCATCGATATCGACGACCCGTTGCTGATCGAGCAAATCCAGGCGCGTATTCTGCCGCGCCGCGGGGTCTGGGCCGCGCGCGATGAAATCCTGATCACCATGGGCGCGCAACAGGCGCTGTACATTCTCGCCGACCTGCTGATCGACAAGGGCACGCGGGTCGGGATTGAAAACCCGGGCTATCCCGATGCGCGCAATATCTTCGAACTCAAATCACCGAAACTGGTGCCCCTCGAGGTTGACGAACACGGCGTGGTGATGAGTAACGATCTGAATTCCTGCGAATTCGTATACGTTACCCCGAGTCACCAGTCGCCAACGACGGTGACAATGCCGCTGCAGCGGCGCGAGCAATTGCTCAAACAGGCCGAGCAGCACGATTTCCTGGTGATCGAAGACGACTACGAGAGCGAAATCAATTTTGTCAGCGAACCGACCCCGGCGCTAAAAAGCCTCGATGCCAGCGAACGCGTCATTTACGTCGGCAGCCTGTCGAAAACGCTCGCGCCCGGACTGCGCCTGGGTTACATGGTGGCGCCGAAACCACTCATAACGGAGGCGCGGGCGCTGCGCCGCCTGATGGTGCGCCACCCGCCGGCCAACAACCAGCGTATCGTCGCGCTGTTTCTTTCCATGGGCCACCACGATTCGTTGACACACCGCCTCAGCCAGACTTACAAGAATCGCTGGCAGGTGATGGGCGAGGCCCTGAACCGGCATTTGCCGGAGTCCTCACGGATACCGTCGTTTGGCGGCACCTCTTACTGGGTCGAAGGACCCGCCCATCTCGACACGCGCCAGCTCAAGGAACGTGCGCGCGCCGCCGGTATCCTTATCGAGTCCGCCGATATCTGTTTCATGCAGAAAAAACCACCGCAAAACTTCATCCGCCTGGGCTATTCATCGATCAGCTCGCGGCGCATCGAGCCCGGCATCCGCAAACTCGCCGACCTGATCCACGAAATGG
>JAAEPH010000514.1 GCA_024232855.1 Gammaproteobacteria bacterium | reverse complement strand
TTGGCGGCTAACCTCTTCTGGTGGGAATTGCTCAGCATGCTGAACGCACCCACTGGGTAACAATAACCAGTTTCACGGCTTCCTTTCCGATCCCAAGGTTCTGGATTTAACTCGACACGATACTGCGTTTTCTAGGTTGAAGCGGCAGTATAGCAATCGGACCGGCCCCTGTGACCACTAAAATGGGCGGGCGATGAGAGGGCCGGATGGTTATAATACGCGCCTGAATCAGGCGAGACGAGCTCATGCGAAATACCCAGCTTCCCGGCCGCTCGGTGGTCATGTCGACCGGGGCGATGGCAGCGACCAGCCAGCCGATGGCGACCGAGGCGGCGCTGCAGGCCATGCGCGACGGCGGCAATGCCATGGATGCCGCGATCGCCGCGAGCGCGGTGCTGTCCGTGGTTGAAACCTATTCCAGCGGCATCGGCGGCGACTGCTTCATTCTTTACCACGAGGCCGCAAGCGGCAAGTTACACGCGCTCAATGGCAGTGGCGGCGCGGCGGCAGCAGCAACGGCGGACGCGCTGCGCGAGCGTGGTCACAACAGCATGCCGGAGAAAGGTATTTTGGCGGTCACGGTGCCCGGCGCCATCGATGCCTGGGCCTCGGCAACTGAGAAACTCGGCAAACTCGACTTCGCGCGCCTGTTGCAACCGGCGATCGATTACGCTGAAAAGGGCTACGCGGTATCGCCAATCATCGCCAGAAAATGGCAGGACAACGAAGAATTGCTGGCCGCGACCCCGGAGGCCAGCGCCGCCTACCTGGTCGATGGCAAGGCCCCAGCGGCCGGCAGCATACACCGTCAGCCTGACCTCGCGCGCAGCCTGCGTATCATCGCCGAACGCGGGCGCGACGGCTTTTACCAGGGTGAGATTGCCGAGGAAATCATCCGCTACAGCGACTCCCAAAACGGCCTGTTGAGTCTCGATGACCTGGAAACTTACCGCTCCGAGTGGGTGAATCCGATCAGCAGTAACTACCGCGGCTACGACGTATTCGAAATACCGCCGAATGGCCAGGGCATTACCACCCTGATGGCGCTCAACATTCTCGCGCAAACCGACGTCGCGACACTGCCGCGCCTCGGCGCCGATCACATCCACCTGGTGAGCGAGGCTTTTGCGCTGGCGATGGCCGAGCGCGACCGTTTCATCGGCGACCCCGCGTTTAACCCGTTGCCGGTCGAGTTGATGCTGTCGGATGAATTCGCCAAATCACAGTATGCGCGCATCGACATGCAGCGGGCTTTGACACAGCCGGTGGCATCGGCACTGCCCGACCACCGCGATACGGTTTACCTGAGCGTGGTCGACAAGGACCGAAACTGCTGCTCGTTCATCAACAGCGTATTTCACTCCTGGGGCAGCGGCCTGGTCGCCGGCTCGACCGGCATCAACCTGCAGAATCGCGGCGCCGGCTTCACGCTGAAAGACGGGCATTTCAACCAGATAGCGCCACGCAAACGGCCGATGCATACCATCATCCCCGCGATGGTGTACAAACAGGGTAAGCCCGTACTGTGTTTCAGCGTGATGGGCGGTCAATACCAGGCGATGGGGCAGGCTTACGTGCTCTCCAACTGGGTCGACTATGGCCTCGATATCCAGGAGTCGCTCGACGCGGGGCGCTTTTTCCTCTATGACGGCATCCTCGAAGTCGAGGACGGCATCCCCGATACGGCGCGCAGCGGGCTGGCGGACAAGGGTCACCGGGTGGTGGCCGCGCAAGATTCCTGGGGTGGCGGCCAGGGCATCGTCATCGACTGGGATAACGGCGTGTTGCAGGGCGGATCCGACCCGCGCAAGGACGGGCACGCCGCGGGATTCTGACAGCGGATATCTCCCGGGAAGGTTCTCGCGGAGGCGCGGGGGCGCAGGGGATCGCTGAGGGATGATGGGTTTTTCAGCAGCTGTATCGGCGAGGCGCCTGGATCACCCCGCCATATTTTCTTTGCGTGCTCCGCACCTCTGCGCCTCTGCGAGAACCTGTCTGCAGGACCACCTGACGACCGTCAGCTCTAGTCCTTAAGCGAGGCCTTGAGTTCGCAGCGGCGGGCGTGCAGGACCGGCTCGGTGTAACCGTTGCTGACTTCACGGCCCTTGAAGACGAGATCCAGCGCCGCCTGGAAGGCGATGTTGTTGTCGAAGTCGGGCGCCATGTTGCGATACAGCGGATCGTCAGCGTTCTGGCGATCGACCACGCCGGCCATTTTCTCGAATACACCACGCACCTGCTCGGCATCGGTAATGCCGTGATGCAGCCAATTGGCGATGTGCTGGCTGGAGATGCGCAGCGTGGCGCGGTCTTCCATCAGGTCGGTATCGCTGATATCGGGCACCTTGGAGCAGCCGACGCCCTGGTCGATCCAGCGAACCACGTAACCGAGGATGCCCTGGGCATTGTTTTCCAGTTCCTGGATCAATTTGCTCTGCTTGATTTCGCGCTGGCCCAGTAACGGAATGGTGAGAATGTCATCGAGGCTGGCGCGCAGGCATTGCTTCAGTTGTTGCTGGCGCATGCCGACATGGACATGATGATAATGCATCGCGTGCAGGCAGGCGGCGACCGCCGACGGCACCCAGGCGGTGTTTGCGCCGGCGCGCGGATGCGCAATTTTCTGTCGCACCATCGCGCGCATGTTATCCGGCGCTGCCCACATGCCTTTGCCGATCTGTCCATGCCCGGGCATGCCGGCGGAAAGACCGACGTCGACGTTCCAGTCCTCGTAGGCGAGCAACCAGGTGGAGTTCTTGTTTTCCTTCTTCGGGATCATCGCACCCGCTTCCATGCTGGTGTGAATTTCGTCGCCGGTGCGATCGAGAAAACCGGTATTGATAAAAATCACGCGCTCACTGGCGGCGCGAATACACTCCCTGAGGTTGACCGTGGTGCGTCGTTCTTCGTCCATGATGCCGATTTTCAGCGTCTTCGGCGCGAGTTCGAGCGCTTGCTCTACCCTCTCGAACAGGCGGATCGCGGCCCCCACTTCCTCGGGCCCGTGGATCTTGGGCTTGACGATATTGACATTGCCCTTGCGGCTGTTGGTAAACGATCCGTTACCCAGCAGGTCATGTTTGGCCGCGAGCGCGGTAACCATCGCGTCGAGGAAGGTTTCAGGGATTTCCTCGCCCGCGCAGGTGACCGCATCGGTATACATATGCGTGCCGACATTGCGCACCAGCATCAGGCTGCGGCCGGGCAGTTTGAAAGCCAATCCGTCCGGAGCAATATATTCCAGATCCGGGCTCAGGCTGCGATCGATGGTTTCCTTGCCGCGCGCAACATCTGCGCTGAGGTCGCCCTTCATCAGGCCAAACCAGTTACGGTAGACCCTGATCTTGTCTTCGGCATCCACCGCCGACACCGAGTCTTCACAATCCATGATCGAGGTAATCGCGGACTCCAGGTTGATATCGTAAATATTGGCCAGGTCGCCCTGCCCGATAAAGTAACCTTCGCCGATCAACAACTCGATGTGCAGGTTATTGTGCTTCAGCAATATCACGCTCGGTTGCTCGGGATCGCCGCGATAACCGGCGAAGCATTCGCGCCAGCCGAGTTCGGTCTCGCTGCCATCGCCCATTACGATAATCAGCTTGCCGGACACGACCTTGTAGCGCACCGCGTAGGAATGGCTGCCGATGGCGAGCGGCACCGCCTGGTCGAGAAACTTGCGCGCGTAGTTGATAACCTGCCGGCCGCGCACGGGGTTGTACTTCGCGGTCTTCTTGCAGCCCTGGACTTCGAGGATGATATCGGTGCCGTAGAGCGCGTCGTAGAGACTGTACCAGCGCGCATTGGCGGCATTGAGCGCATAGCGCGGATTGTCCACCGGCACCACCAGTTGCGGCCCGGCGATGACGGCGATTTCATCGTCGACATTTTCAGTGGAAACTTCGAACGCCTCTCCCTCGGGGACGAGGTAACCGATTTTTGTCAGAAAGGCCCGGTACTGATCCCGGTCTATCGCACCCGGGTTGGCGATATGCCAGGCGTCGATCTCGGCTTGCAGCTGGTCGCGCTTGTTCAGCAGCTCGCGGTTCCGAGGGCCGAGCTCGGCCACGATACCCGCCAGGGCCTGCCAGAAAGCGGTCGGCTCGATCCCGGTTCCCTCGGCAATTTCCCCAACCAGTCGATGAAGTCCGCGATCAACGCTAAGACCGCTGGTTTCAACGCGATCACTCATGATAACTGTCCCGAATTTTTTTATTGATATCGCCCGCGGGCAGCTCGCAGACACCAGACGGCCGAGTATATCGCGATGCGTGCGCAAAACTAAGACCTGGGCGGCAGTATTGGGAATTTGAATAGCTACCCCCGCAACAACCAGGCCGCTAATTGGCAAGCAGGCGCTATTCCTATATCGTTGCGCTCTTGTCGAAACCGCACCAGATAGCAGGTATTTCCTCGTGAAAGCAATAACGCTAAGTGAATTCGGTGGCCCCGAAGTGATGCAGTACTCCGATATCAACACCCCGGCACCGGGCGAGGGGCAAATCCTGATCAGGGTACATGCCACCTCCGTCAATCGCCCCGACGTCATTCAGCGCCAGGGCAACTATCCGCCACCGCCGGGCGACTCCGAAGTGCTCGGACTCGAAGTAGCGGGTACCGTGGAATCGACGGGTGATGGCGTTAGACGCTTCAGCCCCGGCGACCGCATCGTCGCGCTGGTGGGTGGCGGTGGTTATGCCGAGTACACGCTTGCGCTCGAGGGGCACTGCATGGCGCTACCCGAGTCAGTCAGCTTCGAACAGGCCGCCTGCATCTGCGAGACCTATATCACCGCCTATCTGAACCTGTTCCTGCTCGGCGAACTACAGGGTAAAAAGACGGTGTTGATCCACGGCGGCGGCGGCGGCGTCGCCACCTCGGCAATCCAGCTGTGCCGCGCACTCACGCCGGACACGCAAATCATTGTGACCGCCTCCAGCGGCAAGCTCGAACGCGTCGCCGCGCAGGGGGCACACCACGTCATCGATTACCGTGAGCAGTCCTTTGCTGACGAAGTCCGCGGCATCACCGAAAAACGCGGGGTCGACGTCATCCTCGATCATATCGGCGCCGCCTACCTGCAGGACAACATGAAGTCGCTGGCCCTCGCCGGCACGCTGATGCTGATTGGCGTCATGGGCGGCATCAAAACCGAGCTCAACCTCGCCACCATGATGGTCAAGCGCCAGCGCATCATCGGCTCGGTGCTGCGCTCACGCCCGGTTGCCGAGAAAGCGTCCATCATCGCCAGATTCGAAGACACGGTCATGCCGCTGATCGCCGCCGGCGAAATCACGCCGCTGGTCGACGCCACCTTCTCCCTGAGCGAGGCCGCCGACGCCCACCTCCTGATGGAAAAAAGCGGCCACTTCGGCAAGATCGTGCTCACCATGCCCGGCGTCTGAAACCTGTTATGCCATCCCGGCGCAAGCCGGGATCCAGTTTCGAAGGGATACTCCCAACAGCCTCTGGATCCCGGCTTGCGCCGGGATGACGTAGAGAGGCCGGGATGACGGGGTAAAAGCCCAGGGATGACGGTCAGGCGGCTTCGAGTTTTATGGCGCAGAACTTGAATTCGGGGATTTTGCCGATGGGGTCGAGCGCCTCGTTTGTGAGCAGGTTGGCCGCGGCCTCGTGGTAGCAGAAGGGGATGAACACTTCACCGCGCTTGAGCGCGCCGTCGGTGCGCGCGTAGGCGCGGATTTCGCCGCGTCGCGAGCGCGCCACGATCTCGTCGCCGGCGTCGACACCGATGCTATCGAGGTCTTCTTCGTTGACGTAGATAATCGGCACCGGTTCGATCGCGTCGAGCACGCTGGTGCGGCGAGTCATCGAACCCGTGTGCCAGTGCTCCAGCTGGCGCCCGGTGATCAGGATCAGCGGGTACTCGTCGTCGGGCTGTTCGTCCGGCGGAATCGACTTCGCCGCGACCAGCCGGGCGCGACCGGTGGCGGTCGGAAAATTTCGGGTAAACACCACGCCCTGGCCGGGATCGTCGGCGTCGGCGCAGGGATAGGTTACTGAAGAGGCTTCGTTCAGGCGCTCCCAGGTAATGCCGGTGATACTCGGCATGGCGCGGCGCATCTCATCGTAAACCTCTGAAACGTGACGGTAATTCCAGTCGAGCCCGAACCCCTTGCCGATATCGCGGATGATCCACAGGTCCTGGCGCGCCTCGCCCGGCAGCGGCACCGCCGCCTTGCCCAGCTGTACGCGCCGGTCGGTATTCGATACCGTGCCGTCTTTTTCCGCCCAGCCCGAGGCCGGCAGCACCACGTCGGCAAAGGCCGCGGTCTCGGTCAGGAACATGTCCTGCACCACCAGGTGCTCGAGCGCGGCCAGCGCCGCGCGCGCGTGGTTCAGGTTCGGATCGGACATGGCCGGGTTTTCGCCCATGACGTACATGCCGCGAATCTGCCCTTCAAGGATCGCGTGCATGATTTCGACCACGGTCAGGCCTGCTTTCTTATCCAGCTCGGCGCCCCAGTAGTCCGAAAACCAGGCATTCGCCTCCGCGTTATCGACGCGCCGATAATCCGGAAACATCATCGGGATGAGACCGGCATCGGAGGCACCCTGGACATTATTTTGCCCGCGCAAGGGGTGCAGGCCGGCACCGGGACGACCGATCTGACCGGTAATCATCGACAGCGCGATAAGACAGCGCGAGTTATCGGTGCCGTGAATGTGCTGCGAAACGCCCATTCCCCAGAAAATCATCGAACCCTTCGAATTCGCGAACAGGCGTGCGGCCTCGCGCAATGCGGGTGCATCGATGCCGGTTACCTGCGCGGTCTTCTCGGGGCTGTAATCCGCTACATTGGCTTTTATATCTTCGTAGCCCGAAGTGCGCTCGGCAATGAAGGTTTCGTCGGTCAGGCCTTCCTCGATGATGACGTGCAGCATCGAGTTCAGCAGGGTGACGTCGGTCGACGCGTTGAACTGCAGGTGGTGCGTGGCAAAACGCGCAATTTGCGTCTTGCGCGGATCCAGCAAAATCAGTTTCTTGCCATCGCGTATCGCATTCTTCATGAAACTCGCCGCGACCGGGTGATTGCTGGTCGGGTTCGAACCGATGACCAATATCACCTCCGCGCGATCGACCTCCTCGACCTGGTTCGAGACCCCACCCGAACCCACGCCTTCGAGTAGTGCGGACACGCTCGAGGCGTGACAAAGGCGCGTACAGTGATCGACGTTGTTGGTGCCGAAGCCGACGCGCACCAGCTTCTGGAACAGGTAAGCTTCCTCGTTGGAACCCTTGGCCGAACCGAAACCGGCCAGCCCGGCGCCACCGGATTCATCCCTGATGGTTTTCAATCCACCGACGGCGAGTTCCATGGCCTCTTCCCAGCTGGCTTCGCGAAACATCTTCGAAGGATCGGCCGGATCGAAATACTCGTTCAGCCCCCTGGGGATACCCTGCTTGCGTATCAACGGCTTCATCAACCGCTGGGGATGATTGACATAGTCGAAGCCGTAACGCCCCTTGACGCACAGGCGGCTGAAATTGGCCGGGCCGTCGCGCCCCTCGACGCGAACGATCCTGTCGTCCTTGACGTGGTAGGTCAGCAGGCAGCCGACACCGCAGTAGGGGCACACCGAATCGACCTTGCGATCGGCTTCCACCCGGTGGGCGCCGCTGGCGTCGCTGAGCGCGCCGGTCGGGCAGGCGGCCACGCATTCACCACAGGCGACACAGGTCGACTCGCCCATCGGGTCGCCGATATCGAAAACGATCCCGGCATGATGACCACGCCGCGCAAGACCGATAACATCGTTGACCTGGGACTCGCGGCAGGCGCGCAGGCAGCGCGTACATTGAATGCAGGCATCCATGTTTACCGCTATGGCCGGATGTGAAAGGTCGGCCTGCGGCTGATGACGCGCCTTGAAGCGGGGGTTGGCCACTCCCATTTTATCGGCCCAGTAGCTCAGTTCGTTGTCGAGCGAAAAGGAATCTTCGGGCCTATCCGAAAGCAGCAGTTCGAGCACCATTTTCTGTGACTTTTGCGCACGCTCGTTGTCCGAGTTGACGACCATGCCGGGTGTCGGGTGACGACAACAGCTCGGCGCGAGCACGCGTTCACCGCCAATTTCGACGACGCAGGTGCGGCAGTTACCGTCGGCACGCAGACCTTCGGTGTAGCACAGATGTGGAATCCCGGTGCCGGTTCGCTCCGCCGCCTGCAGGATGGTTTCACCCGGCAGCGCCTCGACCGAGTCGCCATTCAACGTGAACTCGATGGTTTCAAAAATGGTATCCGGATTTTCAGCCATCACTGAATGCCTCTAGAGGTGTGATTTTTGCGTGAGTGCGAGGAAGAACCGCGCGCAGAACCGCAGCGTATATGCGAATACGTGAGGATTCGAGCACGGGGCTGACGAAGCAATCGCGCAAAAAGCGCGCCTCTAGAGGTATTCATTACTGTTGACCCTCGATGCCGAGTTCATGCGGGAAGTATTTTATCACCGACAAAATCGGGTTCGGCGCAGCCTGCCCGAGGCCGCAGATCGAGGCATCGATCATCACTTCGGACAAATCGCTCAGTTGCTCGATATCCCAGTCATCGCCTTCCATGATGCTGACCGCCTTTTCACAGCCGACGCGACAGGGGGTGCATTGGCCGCAGGATTCATGCGCGAAGAACCGCAGTGAGTTTAACGCCGCCTGTCTGGCGCTGTCCTGGTCCGATAAAACCACGACCGCGGCGGAACCGATGAAGCAGCCGAATTCCTGCAGGGTATCGAAATCGAGCGGAATATCGCCGAGCGAAGCCGGCAGGATACCGCCGGAAGCGCCGCCCGGTAAATACCCGTAAAAGCGGTGGCCGTCGAGCATGCCGCCGCAGTACTCCTCGATCAATTCCTTGATGGTAATGCCCGCCGGGGCGAGGTGAACACCGGGCTTGTTGACCCGCCCGGAAACCGAAAAGCTGCGTAAACCCTTGCGCCCATTGCGCCCTTGCGAATCAAACCATTCGCTGCCCTTTTCGATCACGTCCCGAATCCAGAACAGGGATTCGCAGTTTTGCTCGAGCGTGGGGCGGCCGAACAGACCGGCCTGCGCAACATAAGGCGGACGCAGGCGCGGCATGCCGCGCTTGCCCTCGATCGATTCGATCAGCGCCGATTCTTCGCCGCAGATGTAAGCACCGGCGCCGCGGCGCATTTCGATATGGGGTAAAGCGTATCCGGACTTGCCGGCCAGTTCATCGACCGCCTGCTTGACGACCTGGAGCACCGACGGATACTCGCCGCGGACATAGATATAAAAGGAATCAATGCCGATCACCCGGCTTGCAATCAACAGGCCTTCGAGAAAGCGATGTGGATCGGAAAGCATGTAAAAGCGGTCCTTGAAGGTTCCCGGCTCGCCTTCGTCGATATTCACGGCGCAAAGCCGCGGTGCGGGCTGATTGCGCAGGATGCGCCACTTGCGCCCGACCGGGAAACCGGCGCCCCCCAGGCCGCGCAATTGCGTTCCCTCGAGCGCATCGACAATGGCCTCGCCATCGATATCACCGGCAAGCAGGCGATCGTAGAGCCGGTAACCGCCGGCGCCCCGGTAGGCGTCGAAATCGATACTGTCTTGCGGCATTGGTTGCGCCCTGTGGCCGGCATCGAGCGCGGAGGTAACCGACGCTGTGCTGGCGTTATCCACGGTGTACTGGTCGATCACCGCGACCGGGGCCTTGTCACAACGACCGACGCAGGGCACCCGCTGCACCCGGACCCCGTCGCCCAGTGCCGCCTCGAGCGAACCGATCAGATCCTCGCTACCGGCCATTTCACAGCTGACCGAGTCACACACGCGCACCGTCAATGCCGCCGGGGCGGTTTCACCTTCGCGCACGACATCAAAGTGGTGGTAGAAGCTCGCGACCTCGTAGACTTCGGTCATGGACAGGCGCATTTCCTGCGCCAGCGCCGCCAGGTGCGCGGCCGCCAGGTGGCCGAATTTATCCTGAATTTTGTGCAGATGCTCGATTAGAAGATCACGATCGCACGATTCGTCGCCGAGCAGGGCCTGCACTTCAAGCAGTGCATCGAGGTCGACCACCCTGCCCTTGGACTTGCCGCGGCGACCCTGCTTGCGATTATCGACCGCGTCGTTGTTGCGCTCGGGCTGTGTCATAACCATTTCTCTGCTGTTGTTCAATCCAAAAAAACCCGCTGCTGGCGAGCGGGGCAAAGTTTAACCCAGGGAGGAGCTTACAAAAACCTGTGATTGCGCCACAACGGAGCATTATTGCGCCATCCCTGCGATGACAGTGGTGTTACCCGGCAAACGGCTGGTGGCCCCGCCAGGCATACGCGGGCAGAAACCCGGGTTAAACCTAGAAAACGCAGTAGGATCACGAAAGTCTGCACACAAAAAGTAGGCGCTTTAGGCGAGCGATTGATTCATCGGTATGCCGCATCACTAGCTATATGAAAAAAGTGCTTATCACCAATAAGGTGACCAGCGGAACGCCGCCCGCTTTTTTTCCATTACACTATCTAAATCAATCGCTC
>JAAEPH010000513.1 GCA_024232855.1 Gammaproteobacteria bacterium | reverse complement strand
CGGCTTTTTCAGGTTCCGTTTCTTTAGCCTTGTTGAATTCCCCGGCTTGTGACAGTTCCTCGCCGTAACGATCCAGCGCCGACCCGGCCGCCCGAATCAAGTCATCGGTTGCCTGTTGGTATAGCGTTTGTTTGGCCTGCAAATTGTCTGACGCATCCTGTACCGACCGGCTCGAACTGTTTAGGGGTGCCATCTCATTTAGCCGATCGCCCAATCGCTGCACCAGTTGCGGCGCTTCAATCCTGGTTTCCTCGCAAACCGGACAAATCTCGTCGGGTGATTTTGACAGATAATTCCAGGCATCCTTCAACAAGGTGGCAAGACCGGCACTGCCTTTATCCGCCTTTTTTTCAACCTCTTTGAGCGTCTGCTCCGCTTGTTGATGCGCCTGCCGGGCACCCTTCAGTTCTGATTTCGATGCCAGAACCCTTTCTGCGGATCGGTTCAGTTTCTCGATGGTCGCAATATCCGCATTCAACTGTTTAATGGTTTCTTCCAACGCCACGGGATCGCCGGATGCTTCCGCTCGGGCCCAGGCTTCAGCGTTTTTGAATTTATATCCGAGGCCTGAGCTGCCGACCGCT
>JAAEPH010000512.1 GCA_024232855.1 Gammaproteobacteria bacterium | reverse complement strand
GAACACGACATCGCTGTCGGTCAGATCGGCCGGGCGCAGCCATATTTCAAAGCTGGCGCTGTTATTGGTCGGGTTGCCGGTTACGTTTTGCAGGCTGTCGCCAAGACCGCCGACGGCACTGGAACCGTCGAACTGGTAAGCCTGGGAAATACCGCCAAACGCGGTGAGCGGCGAATCGGTCAGGCTGGCGCCGAGACTGAAGTCGAACGCGCCCTGACCACCCGCCTCGTTCCAGACGCCATCACTGGGCAGGATTTCATCGCTGGCCTCGTAGTTCAAGCTGTAACTCGGGTCGATGACTGGCGCACCAGCGATAACCGTAAGTAAAATTGTGTGAGTCACGTTCAAACCACCGCTATCGGTAACGCTGACGGTAATCAGGTGGGTACCCTGGCTCAAAGCAGTTTGTACGCTGGCGCCGATACCCAACGAGCCGTCGAGATCCGAAGTCCAGTCAATACTCGCGCCAAGATCCCCATCCTCGGCATCGATCGCAGTGGCGTCGAACGAAATCCTATCGTTAGTACCGAATTGCTCGCCGTCCGCCGGACTAATAATCGTGAGTGTCGGCTCGATATTGATCGCGCTAACGCTCAGGCTAACAGTATTGCCAGCACTCAAACCGCTACTATCGGTAACGCTTGCACTAACCAGGTGATCGCCGACGCTGAGAATCGCCGAGATAGTCGAACCCGTACCGAGGAATCCGTCTATGTCGGAAGTCCACTGCAGGCCCGAACTCAGGTCGCCATCCTCGATATCGATTGCGCTACCGCTGAAGGTGATCATGTCTCCGGCAGTAAAGACCCCACCGCCCACCGGCTGGCTGATATTGACTGCCGGTACTCCGCCGGCGCCACTGACAGCGCTGAAATTAGCCTGCACTTCGCTCGCGCTCATGGCTTTTTCGTAAAAACGCAGGATTGCGATTTCACCCTCGAAGGCAGTCATACGGCTGACATTCATACCGCCATTGACACGCGCCAGACCGG
>JAAEPH010000511.1 GCA_024232855.1 Gammaproteobacteria bacterium | reverse complement strand
GTTCAAAACCATTACTGCGCCTGAGTCAGATCCCTCATACTCGTTCCCTTCGGGATATATTGCCGCATCAATCCATTGGTCTTTTCATTCGTACCCCGTTCCCAGGAGTGATGCGGCGTCGCAAAATAGAATTGGGTGTTGGTTGCCTTTTCGATTTCAGGATACTGATGCAACTCGGTACCGTTATCCGCAGGAATGGTGTTGAACTTGGCCGGCTCTCTGTGGAGTAACTTAATGCAGCGTCGATTGAGAGACCGAGTCGTGCGGTCCCGCAG
The DNA here is from genome assembly GCA_024232855.1 of Gammaproteobacteria bacterium. Lineage (GTDB taxonomy): Bacteria > Pseudomonadota > Gammaproteobacteria. The sequence goes on along the minus strand of JAAEPH010000511.1, from coordinate 299 downwards.
TTTGCCAATCAACACGTATCCGGAGTTGCGCTCCACGATAGTAACGATGCAGTCCTTTGAGCCTCTACCGACGACGGTATCAATCTCGACGTGGTCACGGGTGCGTCGCGTCTGGGCGATCTTCGGCGGCTCTGAGATATGGCGCTTCGCGGCCAGTCGGCCCCGACTATCGTAAGCGTTGTAGCGCTTTCTGCGGCGTTTAGTCGACTGGCGCAGGTGGCGCCACAACTGGCCGCCAGCGACTTTATCGCGCCAGATGAAGAAACAATAGGACACACACCCTAAGGAAATCACCGGTC
>JAAEPH010000510.1 GCA_024232855.1 Gammaproteobacteria bacterium | reverse complement strand
TTGCCGTGTCGGGTTATGACCTGGGGGCTGCGCGGTTGGCCGCGCTGCTGCTCGCGCGGGGCGTCGGATGGCTCGAGCACCCGATATTCGGAACGGTCGACGTCGTGCCGTTCCGCACGATCTCCCCCGGGGATGAGCTCCGGCCCGGGGCGCACCGGGCAAGAGCGGAAGTTCCTTTCTGGGAGACGATAGGCCTCATTTACCCGACGTCGCAGGCGGACCCAGCGGCCGAGGTCCAGGCGTCGCTAGAAGCATTTCGCACTAAAGCGGCCGAGACGTTCGAGGATAACACTGATTTACAAGACGCGGTCGGGCAGGCCAGTTTAGAAAGTACCTATCTGGGCCTTTTAAGTACGGCGAGGGGCGCGCTGACTACTATCGCCGGCACGCTTGATTCCGTCGATTCAATATTTAATGCGGTATCTGCTTCGGTCAATCAAGGAATTGACGTTTTAATCAAGACCCCGCTCACGCTGGCTTTGCAGACCGCGATAATGGTGCAGGCACCGTCCCGAGCGACCGCGCTAATTGAGGACCGGTTAAGTGCCTATTCTGATTTGCTGACCTCGATCACTACCGGCGAGGGTGCGCGCGTATCCCCTGATTCGAACTCTAAAGGCTCAAACACTTTTCACGCGACGGACCTATTCGCGGGGTCGTATGTCTCCGGGTCGGTGTCGTCTGCTGTCAATAATAGATTTAAAACCCGTGGCGGGGCGCTGGCAGCCGCAGAGGTACTGTTAGAGCAGCTTGACACGTTAACGGAATGGCGCGACGCCGGATTTACCGCGCTGTCCCAGATTGA
>JAAEPH010000509.1 GCA_024232855.1 Gammaproteobacteria bacterium | reverse complement strand
CTCCCGTAGGAGTCTGGGCCGTGTCTCAGTCCCAGTGTGGCTGATCATCCTCTCAAACCAGCTATAGATCGTTGCCTTGGTGAGCCATTACCCCACCAACAAGCTAATCTAACGCGGGCTCATCTAATAGCGTGAGGTCCCACGATCCCCCACTTTGCCCCGTAGAGCTTCTGCGGTATTAATCCGGATTTCTCCGGGCTATCCCCCACTACAAGGTAGATTCCCACGCGTTACGCACCCGTCCGCCACTAATCAATTCCAGCAAGCTGGAATTTCTTCGTTCGACTTGCATGTGTTAAGCATACCGCCAGCGTTCAATCTGAGCCAGGATCAAACTCTTCAGTTTAAAACTATTTACGGATAGCTCCGTGTAACTTTTTTGAAGAGAGTTAACCTAACTAATTAACGTAAGTTAAAGTTTTGGTCACTCTAATCGTAATGATACGAAATCATCATCGACATGAGTGCCCACACAAATTACCTAATCAATTGTAAAAGATCGTTTCAACCGGGGAACGCCCGGTGATTTGCGGCCTTTTCAGGCCCGCCTCGCAGTGTCGAAAAACTTTCGAAGTTCGACCACTTTATAAAAGCGAGGCGCGAATTATAAGCCCTTTTTTCGCGGCGTCAACGACTTCGTCAGTATTTATTTGGTGAAATACTGATAAGTCGATATCTGCCTGGTACTCAGGGGCTGTTTACTACTCGTCACCAACCTTGGTCAGCGGCTTTTCAGCCTGGTCCTATGGACTTGACGAGGCGCGCATTATAGGGGCTTAAAACATCGCGTCAAGCACTAAATCTAGATTTTTCAGGCTAGCGTGACGCGGCTGAATTTACGCTTGCCGACCTGCGCCACGACAACCGTTCCGCGCGCCAGATCAAGATCGCGATCCGACACCTTTTCACCGTCGAGTTTGACCGCGCCCTGCCGGATCATACGGAAGCTTTCCGAGGTGCTGCTGGTCAGGCCGGCCTGCTTCAACAGCGCGGCAATACCGATGTTGTCCTGCTCCAGGGCAAGGGTAACTTCGGGCATATCATCCGGCATGGCGCCCTTCGAAAATCTCGTGATGAAGTCCTGCTTTGCCGATTCCGCGGCGCTGGTGTCGTGAAAACGGGTAATGAGCTCCACGGCCAGAAGAAACTTGATATCGCGGGGATTAGCACCCGACGCCACGTCGCGCTGGAATTGCTCGATTTCACTCATGGGCCGGAAACTCAGCAATTCGAAGTAGCGCCACATCAAGTCATCGCTAACCGACATGATCTTGCCGAACATGTCATTGGGCGCATCCTCGATGCCGATGTAATTATCGAGTGACTTCGACATCTTCTGCACGCCATCGAGCCCCTCAAGAATCGGCATGGTGAGGATGACCTGCGGCTCCATGCCCTCGGTCTTCATCAATTCGCGCCCGACCAGCAGGTTGAATTTCTGATCGGTGCCACCGAGTTCGACATCGGCCCGCATTTCGACCGAATCCCAGCCCTGCACCAGGGGATAAAGAAATTCGTGAATCGAAATCGGCTGGTTGTTGCGATAGCGTTTGGCGAAGTCGTCGCGTTCCAGCATGCGCGCCACCGTATGCCGCGAGGCGAGTCGAATCATATCGGCCGAGCTTCGCGGACCGTGCCAGTTCGAATTGAAACAGATCTCGGTCGTCTCCGGGTCGAGTATCTTGAATACCTGCTCCTGGTAGGTTTTGGCATTGTCGCTGATTTGCTCGGGCGTCAACGGGGGTCGCGTCGCCGATTTGCCGCTTGGATCTCCGATCATGCCGGTAAAATCACCGATCAGGAACATAATATGATGCCCAAGCTCCTGAAATTGCCGCATTTTGTTGATCAGCACGGTATGCCCGAGGTGCAGATCCGGAGCCGTCGGATCAAAGCCGGCCTTGATCCTTAACGGCTTGCCGCGCCTTAATTTTTCTTGCAAATCTGCCTCAAGCAGGATTTCATCACAACCACGCTTGATCAAGGGCATTGCATCTTTTTCGGAAATCATGCTATATACCTGTTTGGAGATAAAATATTGGGCTCATTACTCCAATTTATCCAACCACTTAGACTAAATACTTAATGAGTTTTCAAGATTTCGATTTCAAATCTGACCGGGCGTATCTGGCAAGGTCGCGAAATCCCGTGTCTATCCAGTCGAGCTTTCAACTCAACTTACTGCTTAAACTACTGCTGGTGGCGACTGTCATCAGCCTGCTTGGGTTTAGTGTATCGAACTGGCAGCCCACGGCCAAAGCTGCGGATTCTACCCTCAACTCAGTTCGATTACACTATTCGCTTCCGCTTCCAGCGCAGGGGATTTCCCTCGAACAGGAAATCACCGAGGCCGCCGCAGCCATCGAGCCCTCGCTCTGGGAAAGTGTCACCATAAAGTCCGGGGATACACTGGCTTCGATATTTTCCAGGCAGGGTATCAGTTCCTCCACGACGCATCAGATTGCAACGCTGAACGAGCAGACCAGGAAATTACGTTATATCCAGCCCGGCGAGAAAATAGAGATGCTGCTCGACGAGCAGAAACAGTTACGTCAAATGAAGTACATACCTGATATTACGCGCACCCTGCTGATACAGCGTAACGAGAACCAGTCATTCACCAGCAAGGTCATCAACTACCATCTGGATGCCTACCCGGTATATCGCGAGGGCAAGATCGGCCGCTCGCTGTTCGAAGCCGCCGCCAATGCGGACATCCCCGAGGATGTCATCATGGACCTGGTCTCGATTTTCGGCTGGGATATCGATTTTTCGCTGGACATTCGGCAAGGCGACCGCTTTGGTATCGTCTACGAAGAATTGTACAAGGACGACGTCAAAATTCGAAACGGCCGAATACTGTCCGCCGAGTTCATCAATAACGGCAAGACCTATCGCGCGGTTTACTATACCGACCCAAGCGGGAACAGCGACTACTACTCTCCCGATGGCAAAAGCATGCGCAAGGCTTTCCTGCGCAGCCCGGTCGAATTTTCACGCATAAGCTCCCGTTTCAGCAACAAGCGCTGGCACCCGGTTCTGTCAAAATGGCGCTCGCACAAGGGTGTCGACTATGCCGCGGCACGCGGTACCCCGGTGCGCGCCTCCGGTGACGGGAAGGTCGCTTTCGCCGGCAGGAAGGGAGGACACGGACGCCTGGTCGTATTGCAGCACGGCGGCCGTTACACGAGTGCCTACGGCCATTTACACCGCTATGCAAGGGGCGTGCGCAGTGGCAAGAAAGTCAAGCAGGGCCAGATCATTGGCTACGTCGGCAGCAGCGGATTGGCAACCGGTCCGCACCTGCACTATGAATTCCGCGTCAACGGAGTGCACCGTAATCCGCTCACGGTGAAACTACCCGAGGCCAGGCCGGTCAATGCGGCTTATCTCAGCAACTTCAACGAGAACACACAGGTGTACCTGTCATTGCTGCGTCTGATGAACCGCAGCCTGGCCGATAATTCGCAGTGACCGAGGCTCGGCGCAGCGAGATTTACGTCGGCCTGATGTCCGGCACCAGCCTCGATGGCGTCGATGTAGTAATTCTCGAGTTTGCCGAATTCCCGCCAGACCTGCTTTACTGCCACACCATTCCCTACGACGCATCGTTGCGCGATCGCCTGCTGATGCTTTGTCGTTCGCAAACCACGTCGCTCGACAACCTCTACAGCCTCGATGCAGAACTCGGTGAAACCTACGCGGAGCTGGTCAATAGCGCTCTCGTCAATACCGGTTTAACGCGCCAGGTAATTACCGCCATCGGCTGTCACGGGCAAACCATCCGCCACAGTCCGGATTCGAGCACCCCATACAGCGTGCAAATTGGTGATCCAAACCGTATCGCAACGCTTACCGGCATTGCCACGGTTGCCGATTTCAGACGCAAGGATATCGCCCTTGGCGGCCAGGCGGCGCCGTTGGCGCCCGCCTTTCATCGTTTCCTGTTTCGCTCTGACGAGGAAGATCGCGCTGTCATCAATATCGGCGGAATCTCAAATATCACCTACCTGCCGGCGAGTCTCGAGCAGCCGGTACTCGGTTTCGATACCGGTCCGGGTAACACGTTGCTGGACTACTGGATCGGCCGACACCGTGACCGCGCTTATGATGAAAACGGCACCTGGGCTCGCAGCGGCCGGGTGAATGCCGCACTACTCGAACGAATGCTTACCGGTGAACCGTATTTTCAACTGAATGCCCCCAAGTCCACCGGTACCGAATACTTCAATCCCGGTTGGTTAGAAGCCTTTCTCGACGGGGAGATGGAAGCCGCCGACATACAGGCTACCCTCGTGGAACTAACCGTTACAACCATCGCCAGAGCGATCACGGATCTACCGTCACCACCCCGAAACGGTTACCTCTGCGGAGGCGGCGCACATAATGGATACCTGCTGGAACGTCTCGCACAGGCCCTGCCCAAATGCGAATTCAGCACTACCGCAGCGCTGGGCATGGACCCTGATTTCGTCGAAGCCGCGGCGTTTGCGTGGCTGGCGCGAGAGCGCATCAACCTGCGCGACGGTAATATTCCCGAAGTCACACGGGCGCAACGCGCCTCCATCCTCGGTGGCGTCTACGCCGCCGGATAACGTCCATAAATATGAACTTGTTGACATAAATGAGGGAACTTCCCCGGTTTGCCGATATCCAAATTTCGGTAAATTTATGTTATAATTCCGGCTAATCCTCCATGAGAATCACGATGAGCATGACAAAGATCGTATCCGCTATATCAGCCTGCATGTTGCTGGCAATCGGCACCGCCGAAGCGGAGTTTGTCGGTCTCAATATCGGTGCAAATCCCGGAGCAGCAGCGCACCCAGGCGCATTCAGCAACGATTCCAGCAGTATCGACCTGGTCGATGATCTCGATGCCGACAGCTCGGCACAGTCCTCCATGGCGCTTATCCTGGAGCATCCGATAGCGGCGTTACCCAATATCAGATACCAGGGCTATAACCTCGATTCCTCGGACAACATCGGCATAAACCCAGACACCAGTTTATATGGCAGCGCGCTGAATGCCGCCAGCAGCGGCAACTCCGCTTTTGATCTCGACCATGAAGACATAGTGCTCTACTACCAGTTGTTGAACAACTGGGTAGACCTTGACATGGGGGTCGACCTAAAGCGCTTTGATGGTCAGATTTCACAGGTCGGCCACAGTGGCAGCGTCTCCGTCGATGAAACCATACCACTGCTGTACCTGTCGGCACGCATCGACCTGCCGGTCAACGGCCTGTACCTGGGCGCCAGCATCAATGCCAATGTTGTCGATCTCGGTATCAGCGAAAGCACCGCGCAGGACTCTACCCTCCTGCTCGGCTACGAATCCGGGACCGGCCTGGGGATCGAGGGTGGTATCAAGTATTTCTCGCTGGAACTAAACCATGCCGACAGCCTGGATACCGACTTCGAGTACGACGGCCTCTTCCTCAACGGTTATATCAACTTTTAAAAACGCGGCTAATTTCAGCCAACCTTCAGTTTTTCGTCAGTTTTATTTCAGCCTCTCTGCATAGGATGGCATTACAGGAATTCCTGTGATGACTGCAAACACGCAGAGGAGAATCAGAAATGAAGTACCCAAAAATACCAATATGCCTGCTGGCGGCTGCGATGAGCACCTCTACCTTCGCTTTCGCCCATGACCACGACGACGATGATGATAACGAAGAACCTTTCGACGAGGCCCGCCTGTTTTTTGAGCTGAACGACACCGATGGTGATCTCGGCATCCACGGCAAGATCGACGGCGATGAGTGGAAAAAACTGGAGATCGAGGATCCGCGCGATCGCAAAATGTTGCGCGTCCATGTCAAGGGCCGCCTCAAGCGGCAGGGGCTCACCGAGCTGTTTTTCGAAAGTGCCGAGCCGACCTTCGACGAACTCGACCCGGATGACTTCTTTGCACGCTTTCCTGAAGGCGAATATGACATCGAAGGCAAAACCCTGGACGGCGAGGAAAGGGAAAGCGAAGTTTACCTGTCGCACGTCATACCCGCCGCACCGGATGGCGTCACCATCAATGGCGAGGACGCGGCCGACGATTGCGATGCCGAGGAACTCCCCGAGGTCGACCCGACTGGCGGAGTCGAAATTGACTGGGATCCGGTTACCATGTCGCATGCCGCCAAGCACGGTGATGACGGCCTGGGTGAGGATGGCGTGATCGAGGTTCGTTACTACGAAGTCGTAATCGAAATTAACGAATCCGACTTCAAGACGGTCGCCTTTGTGCCACCCGATGTGACCGCATGGACCTTTTCGGAAGATTTCTTCGGCCTGTCCGATGAGGGCGAGTACAAGTACGAAATCCTGGTCAGGACGAATGTCTACGACGACGAGGGCGAACCGATACTGCTCGAAATTGACGGCGAAGATGATCAACCGCTTCCCGGCAACAAGAGTGCTGTCGAGGGCTGCTTTG
>JAAEPH010000508.1 GCA_024232855.1 Gammaproteobacteria bacterium | reverse complement strand
TATCACTTCTATACCGACTGACGCGAGCAACTCCGGTAATGGTAATTCACCGGTGCCATAAATCAGTTCATTCAGATATGAGCTGAGATCAACGCCCGGGATTTCGCTGACAAGCTGCCGAATGTGGTTCGGTTCTACACCCCTACCCTGCTCGAGACAGGCTTGCCAAAGACGCCGCATGACCTCAACGAGAATCTGCTGCTCTTGCGTCCTCTCTCGCATATTTAAATACATACAGGCCGCAAGCAGACCGCCCTTGGCGGAGTGGCTGACGATCGCATTGGCCGCGTTTTCATCCTGCTTGTAAAATTTGGTCCAGGCATTGAAGCTCGATTCTGCCGCCGACTGACGGTTGCGACCGAGCCCCCGCTCCACGCGAGTCATGGTTTGCGCCAGTAGCTCGCGATAGCGGTCCACATCGATCAGGCCGCAGCGCAGCAAGGCGAGATCATCATAGTAGGAAGTGATTCCCTCAAATGCCCACAGCAAATCAGTGTAAACCTCGGATTGTAAATCGTAGGGCCG
>JAAEPH010000507.1 GCA_024232855.1 Gammaproteobacteria bacterium | reverse complement strand
TATATCGCGGGAATGGGCATGGTCACGCCTGTCGGCGCCAATGTGGAAATGACGGTGGCCGCAATCGCTGCAGATATCAGCGCTTATCATTCAAGCGACTTTTTCAGCGTGCATAACCAACAACCCTTTACCATGACCGGCGTGCCGCGCGAGTTTTTCGATTCGGTTGAAGCCGAAATTGACGAAGGCGGCCATTACGGCGGGCAAGCCGATAACATCATTAAAATGGCGATACAGGCCTTGCGTGAAACCGTAGCAGAACTGCCACCAACGCTGACCGTGCCGTTGGTGCTGGCGATGCCGGAAACACGTCCCGGCGACAAGTACATCGCACCTGAATTACTGTTTAAGAATTTACTCGGCCAGCAGGACTTGCCGTTGTCTGCAGACAAGCTGCATTGCCTGCGCAGCGGGCGTGCCGCCGGAATCGAGGGAATTTCGTTGGCAAAGCGTTACCTGTTCGAACAGGGAGAAGACTATGTATTGATCGGCGGCAGCGATAGCTACTGGTCGCATCCGCGCTTGAATGCACTCGATGAGGCACAGCGCGTACTGACGCCTGTCAGCAAGGATGGATTCGCACCCGGTGAGGCTGCGGGTTTCATTTTATTGACGGCTGATGCCGAACGGGCGATGCAGCACGATAACCAGATGGTGAGCCTGCCAGGTTGTGGCGCCGCTGAAGAAAGTGGACATTTATACAGCCAATCGCCTTATCTGGGTGACGGTCTTGATCAAGCCTTTAAGCAGGCTCTGGGGCGTTATCAGGGCGCACCTGTCGACGCTATTTACAGCAGCATGAATGGCGAAAATCACGCCGCCAAGGAATACGGTGTCGCGTTTATGCGCAGTAAAAAGAGTTTTCACAGCGAAGTCAGGGTCGAACACCCGGCCGACTGCTATGGGGATCTGGGCGCGGCCACCAGCCCGATACTGATTGCCCTGGCGGCAACAGATTTATTCAAGCAACCACTCGCCAACGCGCATCTGGTTTATAGCTCATCGGATGGCCCGGCGCGCGCTGCGGTGTTGCTGGAGCGAAACCAGTGCCTGGATGAGGCCTAAGGAGATACAACAGTGACAGAACTATTTGAAACTACCTTCGTGCCGGAGCCCGATCCGGAAGAAGATGAAGAACTGGAAAAAGTCAATATCCGCTGTAGCGTGTTTTTCGATGGTACTTTGAACAATCGCACCAATATCGAGCAGCGCCTGGTTTCCGCCGACGCGAAAAACCTGACGGAGGAGGAACGCGTCACCGCGGCGGAGCTGAAGAACGAAATGTCGGACGAGGAACTCATCGCGGCCAAGGGGATTTATAAAAAGCGTTCTGGCACTAGTAGTTATGAAAACGGCTTCACCAATGTCGTCAAACTCGAACGTTACATAGAAACCGAGCCGACCGAACTATATGAAATAGTGTTGGCCTCTTATATCGAAGGCGCGGGTACCCAGGACAAAGGGAAGGATAAGATACGCGGTTATGCAATTGGTACCGGGCCGACCGGTGTCTGGAAAAAAGTTGAGAAAGGTATGGAGGATGTGGTTAACCAGATCAAGAAAAATCACGACGACAATAAAGTCAAAATTGAAAAGTTAACCCAATCATTGCATAAATTCTGGCCAAATCGAATTCATGCTGCTTGATTGAGCACGTTCAGGTAATGCAACAATTCTGATTTCACAGATGAATTTGCGCTCATCGTCAACGTGAGTTTTCGCTGAGGCCTGGTC
>JAAEPH010000506.1 GCA_024232855.1 Gammaproteobacteria bacterium | reverse complement strand
CGGCGTGGAGTGCTCCCAGAGCGCACTCGTCGTCTGTGTCCGTTGTCTTGTACAAGGCCCGCTGCGTCTCTTATTGTTCGGGTGTGTCGATGATACGCTCTTCAATCGCAGATGCCGGCAGGGGGGTATCGTCCTTGTCGTACAGCGATAGGCCGAACTGGTTGCCGTAATAGCGAAAACACCGCTTTACCGCGTCTGTCACCGCCTCTTTCGTCGCGAGCTCAACGCAACTCGATAGCCCGTGCGCGGTATCGCCTGCAACACCGTCACCAAAGCCGATATCCTCATGCGTCACCCACTCCGAACCTGAACGAACAGAAAGTTTCAGGTGGCAGGTATAGGCAATGCTAATCATGGGTTTTTCGGCATCGCCCGGGCTAAACGGTGGTTTTACGTAGCGGGTATTGCCCGCCTGGTGAAGGTGCATTATTTCCGTGGACCAGTTGCCGTAGCCGAAAATCTCGTTTGCTTTCTCGATAACGTGGTGGCCGGCGAGGGAAGACAGCGTCTGGCTGCCGGTGCCTTTGCGATGCTTTACTTCCTCCGCTGCCAGCGGTTTGTTGAGTCGTTCGACCTGCTCGTTTGTG
>JAAEPH010000505.1 GCA_024232855.1 Gammaproteobacteria bacterium | reverse complement strand
GTCGTCGCACATCGAAAAAGCGGTTTCATAAGCAAATCGTTACGTATCCATTCGAAGCCATCGCGGCCCTATTCTGTCCGCTCCTATCCTATCCTATGCTGCCCTCCACTATCCTATGCTGTCTTCTACTATTCTATCCTATCCTGCCCTCTACTATCCTATCCTATCCTATCCTATTCTATCCTATCCTATCCTATCCTAGACTATTAGTATAGGATAGTATGAGTATAGGATAGGATAGGATAGGATAGTATAGGATAGGAGAGGATAGGATAGTATTAGTATAGTATTGTATGGGATAGTGACTATTGGTATAGAATAGGTTAGTATAGGATAGGATAGTATAGTATAGTATAGGATAGGGTAGTATCGATAAGTTAGGATAGTTAGGATAAGTTAGGATAGTATAGGATAGGATAGGATAGGATAGGATAGTATTAGTAACTATTAGTATAGGATAGTATAGGATAGTATTAGTATAGGATAGTATTAGTATAGGATAGTAACTATTAGTATAGGATAGGATAGTATTAGTATAGGATAGTATTAGTATAGGATAGTAACTATTAGTATAGGATAGTATTAGTATAGGATAGTATTAGTATAGGATAGTATTAGT
>JAAEPH010000504.1 GCA_024232855.1 Gammaproteobacteria bacterium | reverse complement strand
GCTAATATCAAATACTCTCACAGCGAGGGTGGGGGGACATCACCCAAACAGGGTAATCTTGGCGCGGGACTTACACCCCGTGACATTACCCAAAGCGGGTATCCTGGTGCGAAGTTTGCGCGTTCGAGGCCGGCTGCAAAACAGGTTTATTCAGCGGTGGAAATCCTTATAATGCGGGCTTGATCGCACCGTGATCGAAGACCAATCCTGACAACGAGACGACACTATGAATGCCCCCCTGAGCAACAGCGCCTTTATCGATAAAGACCAGCAACACATGATCCACCCGTTACACCAGAATGCGGGCCACGCCAACGCCAGGGTATGGGTCAAGGCCGAAGGTTCGCACCTGATCGACGCCGACGGCAACCGATTTATCGACGGGCTCTCCTGCCTGTGGAACGTCAGTTGCGGCCACGGCCGGCAGTCGCTGGTCGACGCGGCAACGCGGCAGATGCAGCAGATGGCCTTTTGCTCGAGCTATAACGGCAGTTCCAACCCGCCAGCCATCGAACTGGCCGATCGTCTCTCCGGGCTGTGTTACCCGCAAATCAATAACTTTTACTTCACCTCGGGCGGCGGCGAGGCCACCGACAGTAATTTCAAGCTGGCGCGTTCCTACTGGAAAGCGAAAGGCAAACCCGAGAAAACCAGGGTGATCGCCCGCACCTGGGGTTATCACGGCGTTACATTTGCCGCCATGTGCGCTACCGGCATTGCCGGTTACTGGCCCTCCTTCGAACCACGAATTCCGGGGTTCAGCCACATTCCGGCACCGGATCCTTATCGCTACCCTGAGCCCGCGGACGGTAGTTCGCCGGGTATTGCCATGGCCAACGAGCTGGAAAAAGAAATCCTCAAGCAGGGTCCCGAAACAGTGGCCATGTTCATTGCCGAACCGGTACAGGGCGCCGGTGGCGTCATCGTGCCGCCCGACGATTATTTCCCGCGCATCCGTGAAATCTGCGACCAGTACCAGGTGCTGTTCGTGGCCGATGAAGTGATCACCGGCTTCGGCCGCACCGGAAAACTGTTCGCGCTCGAGCACTACGGCGTACAACCCGACCTGGTTCAGTTTGCCAAGTCGATCACGTCGGGATACCTGCCGCTCGGCGGCATTGGTATCAGCGACGAAATCGCGTCAACCATCCGCGGCAGCGACAAGCCCTGGATGCATGCCTACACCTACAGCGGTCACCCGACCACCTGCGCGGTTGGACTGGCTACCCTCGACTATATCGAGAACGAAAAACTGGTCGAGCAGGCGGCGAGCAAGGGCGCCTACCTGCTGGAGAAACTGCATGCGGAACTCGATGGGCATCCCAATGTCGGCGACGTACGCGGCAAGGGCATGATGTGCGGCGTCGAACTGGTCGAGGACAAGGCCAGCAAATCATGCTATCCGCCGGAGTGGGGCGTTGGTGCCAAGATGACCTCGGCGATGATCGCCGAGGGCGTCTTTACGCGCATGCGCAGCGAAGTCGTGTGCATCGCGCCGCCGCTGACCACCGCCGAAGCCACGCTCGACGAACTGGTAGCCGGCATCCGCGCCGCCATTGTCACCGTCTTCGGCGAGTAACCGCCATTACGAGATCCCCGCTTTCGAGGCCGTGTGAAACCCCGGTGATTTGAGATAATACACCCCATGTCAAATGGGTTGGTATTAAAGATGGCTTACCCGCGCGGAGAAAGCCGGGATCAGATTAGTTTATTACCGGACTCGTTGGACGATTATGTGTCGTCCGATGCAGTTGTCCGGTTTATCGATCGTTTTGTTGAATCACTGGATCTTAACCCGGAAAATTCATAAATTATGCACGATCTCGCTTGTCTATTGATTCCACAAGAAATATTTCCTCAGTCGCTCGTAATCACTGATACGAGACTTCTTCGGGAATTTCCTTGTGAAACCCCATTTCTTTTTAAAAACAATGGCCTGCGCGATATTCGCGCAAATTTATGAAATTTCCGGGCTAATGGTAAATGAACGTTTTTACACAACCGCTTGCGCTGGAACGATATAAAGACACGCCGACGCCTACTCGGGCATTTGCTTGATGTAGAGGTCGTGCTTGGAGTAGGGAATTTCGATCGCTTCTTCGATGAAGCGCTTGTAAACCTTGCAGTTGATACTGTCGAGTACGCGCCCGCGCAAGACTGGTTGGTCGATCCAGCAAAGCAGTTCAAAATCGAGGCTGGAAGCGCCGAACGTGCGAAATCGAACGCGCGGCTCGGGGTCTTCACAGACGTCATCGGCGGTGAGAGCGATGTCCATCAGGATTTCCCTGACCTTGTCGATATCCGAACCGTAGGCCACACCGACCGCAACGCGAATGCGATACTTTTCGTGCGGGCCGCCCGATTCGTTGATGATTTTGGTGTTGCCCATGACGGAATTGGGTACGGTCACCTCGACGTCGTCGCGCGTCATCAGGCGCGTACTGCGGATGCCGATGTGGGTGATTTCACCGCGCTCACCGGTGTCGAGAACAACGAAATCGCCGATCTTGTAAGGCGCATCCGCCATGATAAAGACGCCCGAAAACAGGTTCGCAAGGGTGTCCTTGGCGGCAAAACCGACGGCGATACCGATGATTCCCGCCGACGCCAGCCAGGCCGTCATGTCGACATCCCAGGCGGTGAAAATCACGTAAATCGACAGCACCAGGATGCCAATTAGCGCCATGTTCTGAAACAGCGGCAGGGTTTGCGGATTCACAATACCGAGGCGTTCCTCGTTGGCGGCGATGGCGGCCAGTAGCGCTCGCGTGGCGCGAATCAGGAACACAGTCCAGATGACATAGCCGATGCTCAGCAGCAGCGACAGCAGGATTTCATCGAAAAATTCATCGAGCTTCAGCAGGTCTACCGCCAGCGCCAGGCCGATGAGGATCAGGGTAACGTGTATCGGCTTGTGTACGTGTTCGATGATGTAGTCGCCGAATTGAAATCGGGTGCGGGAGGTCAGCTTCTTGAGCGTGGCGCAGATGATGTGATCAAAAATCCAGGCCAGCACCAGCGAACCTATTACCGCCACCGCTGCCTGCATCCAGACGTTGGCGCCGAATACGCCAAGGTAGGGTTCAAGCCAGGTCTGTAGATCGTTTAGCATTCGGTAATATTGACCGCGAGGCCGCCGCGTGAGGTTTCCTTGTACTTGGTTTTCATGTCGGCGCCGGTTTCACGCATGGTTTTGATGACCTTGTCGAGCGAGACGAAATGCTGACCGTCACCGCGCAGCGAGATGCGCGCGGCATTGATCGCCTTCACCGAGGCCATCGCGTTACGCTCGATACAGGGGACCTGGACGAGGCCGCCTATCGGGTCACAGGTTAGCCCGAGGTTATGCTCCATGCCGATCTCGGCCGCGTTTTCAACCTGTTCAGGGGTTCCGCCGAGCACTTCCGTGAGCGCTCCCGCCGCCATCGAACAGGCGCTGCCGACTTCACCCTGGCAACCGACCTCGGCGCCCGATATCGAGGCATTTTCCTTGTACAGGATGCCGATGGCGCCAGCGGTCAGCAGAAAACGCACGATACCGTCCTCTTCGGCAGCGGGATAAAAATGCTGGTAGTAGTGTAACACCGCCGGAATAATACCGGCCGCGCCATTGGTCGGCGCCGTGACCACGCGCCCGCCGGCGGCGTTTTCCTCGTTGACCGCGAGCGCCCACAGGTTGACCCAGTCGAGGCACATCAACGGATCCTTGTAGGTGATCTGGGGTTGGTCCCTGAGCTTGCGTGACAGGTCGGCCGCGCGGCGCTTCACTTTCATGCCCCCGGGTAGAATGCCCTCGTTGCGGCAGCCATTGTTGACGCAGCCGCGCATGGCCTTCCAGATGTTGAGCAAGCCATCGCGAATTTCAGTTTCGCTGCGCCAGGTCTTTTCGTTGGCGAGTATGACCTCGCTGATCGACCTGTCGTGGCGGGCACAGTGAATCAACAGCTCCGCCGCGGTCAGGAAGGGGTAAGGCAGGGGGGGGTCGTCCTCGACGATGCGATCGCTACCTTCGGCGCTTTCATCGACGATAAAACCGCCGCCCACCGAATAGAAAGTGGTCTTGCGTATCTCGGCGCCGGCGGCGTCGACGGCGCTGAAGGTCATGCCGTTGGAATGAAACCGCAGGCTTTCACGGCGGTGCATCACCAGCTGTTTCTTTTCGTTGAAGGGGATCGTGTGTTCGCCCAGCAGGTTCAACTGTTCGCTGGCGCGGATCGCCTCGAGGCGCGCGTCGATGGAGTCGGTGTCGATCGTTTCCGGTTGCTCGCCTTCCAGTCCGAGCATGATCGCCTTATCGCTGCCATGGCCCTTGCCGGTCGCACCGAGGGAGCCATACAGGTTGGTCTTGATGCCGGCGACCCCTGCCAGCAATCCTTCCTGCTTCAGGTTCTGTACGAATTGTTGCGCGGCGCGCATCGGTCCCACGGTATGCGAGCTGGAGGGGCCGATGCCAATCGAAAATAAATCAAAAACGCTAATTGCCATTGCCGATACCCATGCTAGTCGGCACCGGCAAAACGCAAGAACAGGGCGGTCCCGGGCCGCTGTAGGTCGTCAGGACATCCTGTTGTTACCTGTCTGACCCGCATATCTCAGCGAACGCCCGGCGCGGGCTATTCGTCCTCCCCGGTATAGTTCGAAAGCGGCGGGCAGGAACAGACCAGGTGCTTGTCGCCATAGGCATTGTCGACCCGGCCGACCGGTGACCAGTACTTGTAGTTGCGTAACGAAGGTACCGGGTAGGCGGCCTGTTCGCGGCTGTAAGCGTGGTTCCACTCGTCCGCACACACCATGTCGATGGTATGCGGGGCATTCTTCAGCGGGTTGTCTTGCTTGTCCACGCGGCCTTCCTCGATTTCGCGAATCTCCGCGCGAATCGCGATCATCGCATCGCAGAAGCGATCGATTTCTTCGCGCGACTCGGATTCGGTGGGCTCGACCATCAGCGTTCCCGGGACCGGGAATGACATGGTCGGTGCATGGAAGCCGTAGTCGACCAGGCGCTTGGCGATGTCGTTGACGGTGACTCCGCTGCTGTCCTTGACGATGCGCGTATCGATGATGCACTCGTGCGCCACCAGGCCATTGGGTCCGGTGTATAGAATCGGGAAATGGTCCTTGAGCCGGCTGGCGATGTAGTTGGCGTTCAAGATCGCGGTCGCCGTCGCCATGGGTAATCCACGACGGCCGAGCAGCGATATGTACGACCAGCTGATCGGCAATATACCGGCACTGCCGAAAGGCGCCGCGGCAACCTTGTTGATGCCGCCGGAGGTTTGGCTGGTGGATGGCAAAAAAGGCCGCAGGTGTTCCTTGACGCCGATCGGACCGACGCCGGGGCCGCCGCCGCCATGCGGTATGGCAAAGGTCTTGTGCAGGTTCAGGTGCGAAACGTCGCCGCCGAACTTGCCCGGCGCGCACACGCCGACCATCGCGTTCATGTTGGCGCCGTCGATGTAAACCTGGCCGCCGTGTTGATGCACCAGTTCGCAGACCTCGGTAACGTCATCTTCGAATACACCGTGGGTCGACGGATAGGTGATCATGATAGCGGCGAGATTGTCGCTGTGCTGCTCGCACTTGGCCTTCAGGTCTTCCATGTTGATGTTACCGGTCCTGGCGGTGCCGACCACGACTACCTTCATGCCGGCCATGTGCGCCGAGGCCGGATTGGTGCCATGCGCCGAGGCCGGGATCACGCAGATGTTGCGGTGACCCTCGCCGCGGCTCTGGTGATAGGACTTGATCGCCAGCAATCCGGCATATTCGCCCTGCGCACCGGAGTTGGGCTGTAGTGAAATAGCGTCGTAACCGGTGCAGGCGCACAGCATTTGTTCGAGTTCGATGACCAGTTGCCGGTAACCCTGGGCCTGGTCCAGCGGTACGAAAGGATGAATCCGGCCGAAGCCGGGCCAGGTGACCGGGATCAACTGCGTTGCCGAATTCAGTTTCATGGTACAGGAGCCGAGAGGGATCATGGCGCGATCGAGGGCCAGGTCCTTGTCCGCGAGCTTGCGCATGTAGCGCATCAGATCGGTTTCGGAATGATGGCTGTTGAACACCGGATGCGTCAGGTATTCGCTCTCGCGCACCAGCCCGGGCGGCAGGCTGCTGCCCGTCATGTCGTCGGTTTCGTGAAAGGTGATGTCGGTGCCGTGGTCGTGCGTAAACACGTCGAACAGCTGTTTGACGTTGGTGCGCGTGGCAATTTCATCGAGCGAGATGCCGATGGTATTGTCGTCCACTTCGCGCAGGTTGAAGCGCTTCGCGCGCGCGGCGGCGAGGATGAACTCGGTGGCGTTGCCGGTGCGCACGGTAATGGTGTCGAAAAAGTGCTCGGTCCGGACATCGAGGCCCAGCCTGCGCAGGCCGGCGGCGAGCACCACGGTCAGGCGATTGATTCGCTGCGCCATGCGGCGCAGTTCGGTGGGGCCGTGGTAAACCGCGAACATGCTGGCCATGATCGCCAGCAGGGCCTGCGCGGTGCAGATGTTGCTGGTTGCCTTCTCGCGGCGGATGTGCTGCTCGCGGGTTTGCAGCGCCAGGCGCAGGGCGGATTGGCCACGCGAATCCTGTGATACCCCGATCAGTCGGCCGGGGAGGGAACGCTTGTAGGCTTCGCGCGTGGCCATGAAGGCCGCGTGCGGACCGCCGTAGCCGAGCGGCACGCCGAAACGCTGCGAACTGCCGACGACGATGTCCGCGTCCCACTCGCCGGGCGGCTTGAGCAGCATGAGGCTGAGCAGGTCGGCGGCGACCGTCACCAGGCCCTTCTTTTCGTGCACCTGCTGCACCAGCTCGGCGTAGTCCTGGATTTCACCGGTAGAGCAGGGGTACTGCAGCAGGACGCCGCAGAGTTCGGGATTGTCCGCGGCGTCGAAGGGATCGCCGATCACACACTTGATACCCATGTGAATGGCACGGTTGGTCACCACTTCGATGGTTTGCGGGTGACAGCTATCGGCAATATAGAACACGTCGCTCTTGCTTTTCGACAGGCGATGACACATGGCCATGGCCTCGGCCGCAGCGGTCGCTTCATCGAGCACCGAGGCGTTGGCGAGCTCCATGCCGGTCAGATCGCTGATCATGGTCTGGAAATTGAGCAGCCCTTCGAGCCGACCCTGCGAGATTTCCGGTTGGTAAGGCGTGTAAGCCGTGTACCACGCCGGGTTACGCAGCAGGTTGCGCTCGATAACGGTCGGCGTATGCGTGTTGTGGTAACCCATGCCTATAAATGACTTGAACAGCTGGTTGCGGGTCGAAATTTCGTAGAGACGGTTCAACACCTGGCGTTCCGAAAGGCTGGACTTGACTTCGAGGTCCTTGCGCCGGCGAATCGATTCGGGCACGACCTTGTCGAGCAGTTCGTCCATCGATTCCATTCCCAGGTGGCCGAGCATCGCGGCCTCGTCTACGGCGCCGGGGCCGATGTGGCGGCGGATGAACCCGTGGAAGATATCGAGATCCTTTAGCTTGAGGTCAAGATTCGGCATGGTTTTATTCCCTGGTCAGAGGCTTATTGATTATTCGGGTAGCCAGGAGCGTTTCCGATGTCCGCTGCCTGGCTCGATTTGAGCTTATATTAACACTAAGCCCAATGTTCGGGGCTAGTAATTACCGATGCGGACGAGCAACTGATCGCCGATCCATTGCTTGAGAAAACCGGCTGCTACCAGCGCAATCTGTTGTGCGTCGACCCATTCGAGTAATCCTTCGCAGATTTCGGCAAAATTTGCCCCGCTGGCGGCCTGTTCGAGGGCCCAGGCTTCGTGTACGTCGAGCGAGCGCCAGTGGATTTTGTAAGCGTGTCTCCATAACAACCAGCGTTGCGCAATATCGCCGCGCTGGCGTTGCGGCGGCTCCTGCCCGTTGTCGAGCGCGGCTTCGATCTGCGGCACGTTCCAGTGCATATCCAGCCACAACAGCGCTGCCTTGAAATCGAATGTGAGCAGCGGCCAGGTCTCGGCCTCGACCCGGGCCATGTCTTCGAGTTGAAATAGCTCGACGCTATCGCTGGCGTCGAAAACGGTGGTCTGCACCCACTCGTAGTTTGCCAGTTCACAAACAAACTCGGCATCCTTGTCCCGGTAATACTCGGCGAGGTAGGCAGGCAGATGCTGTCCAAACCAGCGTAGCGAGGGTTGCCTGGAGGGGTAGCGTTGCAGGTAGTCGAGCGCCATGTCTTCGAAGGCTTCGCGGCCGAGGAGTTTTTCCAGCGCCGCGTAATCGACCGCGAGGGCGTCGATCAGGCGGATTCGATAGGCGTTGTAATAAGCACCCAGGCGATGCTCCGCGAGGGCTTTTTCGGTGCTGACGATATCCGCTTCGATGGCTTCAGAGCCACCGGTCAGGTAGTCCTGAAAGCGCAGTTGCAACTCACGTAGATGCGTCATGATCGGGATTGGTACCAGGGTTCGGCAATTCGACGCGCCTGCTCGAGTTCGGCCAGCACCTGGCCGAGTTCGGGAATATTGCCGTCGCGC
This sequence comes from Gammaproteobacteria bacterium, assembly GCA_024232855.1. Taxonomy (GTDB): domain Bacteria; phylum Pseudomonadota; class Gammaproteobacteria. Next base: position 2,909 of record JAAEPH010000504.1, on the reverse strand, counting down.
TCGATCATGGTCGAAACCGGGCCGAAACGCTTCGCGGCTTCCAGGTAGAGGGCCCACACCGGGTCGATGATGTCCTGGTCATGGGTGTCGATGATAAGGTTGCCGTCATTGGTGTGCCCGGCGAGATGATGCTGCCAGACGCGCGCCGCGGGAACACCGTCGAGGTAGTCGATGGGGTCGTAGCGGTGATTGAAACTGCTGACATAGATGTTGTTGATGTCCAGCAGCAGGTAGCAATCCGCCCTCGCGGCAATGGCGGCGAGAAATTCCCACTCAGGCATTGCGTCTTCGCGGTAGGTGATATAGCTCGACAGGTTTTCGATCAGCATTTGCTGGCCGATAAAATCCTGTACCCTCGAAATGCGGTCGGCGATGTGAACGATCGCCTCCTCGGTATAGGGCAGGGGAAGCAGGTCGTGCATGTTCTTGTGGTCTACACCGGTCCAGCAGAGATGATCGGAAAACCATCGTGGTTGAACCCGTTCCATCAAGGCCTCTAATTGTTCGAGGTAATCAAAATCGAGTTCGTCGGTGCTGCCCAGGGACATCGACACGCCGTGCATGACCATCGGGTAGTCCTGGCGGATTGCATCGAGGTAGTAAAGCGGCTTGCCGCCGTCGACCATGTAGTTCTCACTGATGATTTCAAACCAGTCGACGTTCTCCGGCCTGTGTTCGAGAATGTCCTGGTAGTGCTCCGCGCGCAACCCCAGGCCGAAGCCGAGAAAGGGTTTAGTTGATGATTGAGTCATCTGGCCTGTGCAGGAAGGGTAGATGAAATCAATTGTATCAACCGGGTAAAAAAATGCACCGACGAGGTCGGTGCATTTCATGATCGTTGGTTATTGCTCAGGCTTCGAAATTACCGCCCGCGCTTTCACAGTCAGACTTGGTGCGCTTCACCCAGCCCTGTCCGGCGCAAGAATTCTGGCCAGCACAACTTGAGGTTGCAGTGGCGCAGGCGCCGGTGCCTTTACATGAGTTAACATTGAAGCATTTGCCGGCTTTTTCACCCGCATTGGCGCTCATCGGTGCAACGGCGAACATGGCGGCAGCCGCGGCGGCCAGTGCGACTCCCGTAGTTTTTTTAGCTGTAATCATTGATTATTTCCTCAAGTCAATTTAGTGAGTTGTACGGTTTTCTACCGTTACGCGAGCTTAGAGGAGCCGATTTTCCGGAAAGTTCACATAAATTTCCACGATTTTGAGATTTTTTACAACGATAAGGCAAGCGATTGCCGGCAATTTCTACCGGTACTGTCGAATAACGAGTTGATTGCCGCGCTGCACCAGTTCGAAATGTTTTAACACGTTCATGCCGAGCAGGACTTCATTGGTTTGCATTCCGGGAATGATGCTGGCATTGACTTCGGACAGTACTATATCCCCCAGCGCAAGCTGGTCGATACGAGTCAGGTAAGCAGTGGTAGTGCCGTTCGCGGTCGATACCGAGGTTGCCGGACCCGCGCGCAGGCCCAGTTCAAGCTGCATCTCACCTGGAATCGCGGTCGTGGTGGCGCCGGTATCGACGAGGAATGTAACCTTGTGGTGGTTGATTTCTCCATCGAACACGTAGTGGCCGCCGCGATTGCGCTGCAGCACGATTTCCTGGAAACCGCCGTCCTGCACGGCTGAAACCGACTGGTTGGGGTTATGCTGCCGGTCGAGAACCTTGCTGAATGCCAGTATCAGTAACAAAATACCGAGTATCCAGCCAGCGGCAGTGAACATCATGCCGAGTTTTTTAGTAGAATGGGCCATTGCACCTTATTAGGTGCTAATTCGATAAATTTCAATGCAGGACGGGTACATGTCGGGAAACAGTTTCGGCAAATCATTCGTAGTGACATCATTCGGTGAAAGCCACGGCAGTGCGATCGGCTGTATCGTCGACGGCTGCCCGCCGGGGCTGGCGCTGGATGAGTCGGATTTGCAGCAGGATCTGGATCGCCGCAAGCCGGGTACCTCGCGACACACCACGCAGCGACGCGAAGACGACCTCGTACAGATCCTGTCGGGTACCTTTGAAGGCAAGACCACCGGCACGCCAATTTGCCTGCTGATTCACAACAAGGACCAGCGCTCAAAAGATTACAGCGACATCAAGGATCTGTTTCGCCCCGGCCACGCCGATTACAGTTATACGCAGAAATATGGCTTTCGCGACTACTGCGGCGGTGGGCGCTCATCGGCGCGCGAGACCGCGATGCGGGTCGCTGCCGGCGGCATCGCCAAGAAGTACCTGGCGAGCCGTTGCGGTATCCGGGTACGTGGTTACCTGTCGCAACTGGGCCCGCTGAAGCCGGTTAACTTCGACTGGAATGAAGTCAACAACAATCCATTCTTTTGCGCGGATGCCGCGATGGTGCCCGAGATGGAAAAGTACATGGACGCGCTGCGCAAGGAAGGCGAATCGACAGGCGCGAAAATTTCTGTCGTCGCCAGCGGGGTTCCGCCCGGGCTCGGCGAACCGATCTTCGACCGCATCGACGCCGATATCGCGCACGCGATGATGAGCATCAACGCGGTCAAGGGTGTCGAGATCGGCGCCGGCTTCGCCAGTATCGAGTTCAAGGGCACCCAGAATCGCGACGAAATCACGCCGCAGGGTTTTTTATCGAACCATGCCGGCGGCACGCTCGGCGGAATCACTTCCGGCCAGGATATTCTTGTCAGCATTGCGCTCAAGCCGACTTCCAGTATCCATCTGCCCGGCAAGACTGTCGATGTCGACGGCAATGCGGCCGACGTCCGCACCAGGGGCCGACACGATCCCTGCGTCGGCATTCGCGCCACGCCGATAGCCGAGGCCATGCTCGCGATCGTGCTGATGGATCATTTTCTGCGTAACCGCGCGCAAAACGCCGACGTCGAGTGCCACACCCCCATCATCCCCGCAAGCCCCGACT
>JAAEPH010000503.1 GCA_024232855.1 Gammaproteobacteria bacterium | reverse complement strand
TTACTATCCTATACTAATAGTTACTATCCTATACTAATAGTTACTATCCTATACTAATAGTTACTATCCTATACTAATAGTTACTAATACTATCCTATCCTATACTATCCTATACTAATAGTTACTATCCTATACTAATAGTTACTATCCTATACTAATAGTTACTATCCTATCCTATACTATCCTCTCCTATCCTATACTATCCTCTACCAATACTAATCCTATCCTATCCTATCCTATCCTATACTAATCCTATCCTATTATATACTAATCATATCCTAATCCTATCATGCTATCATGTTATCATCTTATCATATTAAAAAAGTGGTAATCAGTGGTAATTACCACGTGGTAAAAGTGGTAAAGTACACGAGATTGTACGCTCTAGTTTTCGGAACATCTTGTTTAGTTCAACCTTTTACCACAAAACCTTTAAGTCCTAGTCCACGTCATGTTCGGGTGCCCTTAACTAGGTCAGTCTTTGTCAGAATGTGTACAATTAACGGAGACCTCTGTGACTCGCAAGTCACTCCAGTGAGGTGATTTGCAGGTCACTGCTGTGATTTGCAGGTTACATTTGTGATTTGCAGGTCAGATTTGTGTTTTGCAGGTCACTGCTGGTGATTTGCAGGTCACCGCTGTGATTTGCAGGACACTGGAGTGACTT
>JAAEPH010000502.1 GCA_024232855.1 Gammaproteobacteria bacterium | reverse complement strand
GTCGGCGGATGGACGATACGCCTTTATCGGCAGCTAGGACAGACGCGCGGTATACTTCGTTATGGTTTAGGGCAAGATGCGTTTCGTGTTCCCGCATCATGAAAGAGTGACCAGCGCGGCGCTTTGGACAGCTGGCCGTTTCGCGCTAACCGGCCCCGCTGCCTGGCATGCCAGCTTATGGGGTTCGAGCCACGGTACGACGGAGGGCGCCGTCAAGCCGCGGTACGAGAGGGGGCGGGGTCAGGCCGCGGTACGACCAAGGGCGGCGTCAAGTCGTGGGATGACAGATGGGGGTGCGTAAAGGTGGGGTATCAGAGAGGGGGGTGGCGCCGGCGTCCGACTGCACCCGCCAGCGGCAGCCAGTTCGCGGGGGGGGACCGGCCCCCCCGCTCGCGTACTAAGAAGGGGGCACTAAAATCGGACTCTGCCCCGTATGTCACTGACTTGAGCGCACAGAGATTGTCATTTCACTCGTACGATGGTCGGGAAATCCTTGACCGTTTTCGCAAATGCCTCGGCGGCTGTGCCGACCTGCGGTTTACTTTGCGAAAACGGTCAACGACTTCCCGTCCTTAAGGGTTGTTTGGCATTTACATTCTGGATGGGTGGTGAAGGTCCGTGATTTAGTCCG
>JAAEPH010000501.1 GCA_024232855.1 Gammaproteobacteria bacterium | reverse complement strand
TGCAGACAATAATGCACCAAGCATTACCAGTACAGCAGACACTGCTGCCACAGAAGCTGCGCTTTATACTTACACTGCAACTGTAACTGATGATGATTCACTAGATCTCAATGATGGTGGTGGCAGCCTGGTTTGGAGTTTAGCTAACGAGCCAACTGGCATGGCAGTATCTAATGTGAGCGGAGGGGCGTCGTGTCGGGCAGGAGTGGAGATCTCGGCGGGCGCCGTATCCTTAAATGATACAGATGGTGATGGCGCTTCTGATACCGAAGACTTCACAATTGCTGTAGATGTTGTAACACCCGCAATAGACATAATCTCTGACTATGCAGAAGATGATGTTAATAATCCTGAGCCTACAGAAGCTAATTATACAACTGCAGGCGTAACTGGAGTAACTACAGATAATTTAGCTGCTGTAACTGCAGCGATTGCTGCAGAAGAAGCAACAGATCCTGATCCAGTTGCTCAAATCCATGCCATATTTGATGCAATCAATTATTCACCAAGCATTACCAGTACAGCAGGCACTATTGCCACAGAAGCTGTTGAATATTCTTACACTGCAGATGTAACTGATGCTAATGCAGATGATGTGAATGATGGTAATGGCAGCCTGGCTTGGAGTTTAGCTAACGAGCCAACTGGCATGGCAGTATCTAGTACTGGTGTTGTGACTTGGACACCTGCAGATGGAATACTTACATCTGGAACGGTAACCTTAACTGTTACTGATGATGAAGATGCTTCTGATTCCGAAGA
>JAAEPH010000500.1 GCA_024232855.1 Gammaproteobacteria bacterium | reverse complement strand
TCCGGCGGATCTGGCGCGTCGTCTGAGGGCGGCCGCGGCGGCGTGGTGACGCTGTCTGGCGGCTCCTCGCTCGGCGAGACGGGCTGCGTGCTGACGGAGTACAACTGCAGCGGCGTGATCGTGCCTTCGACGGTGTACGAGGCTGTGAAGCGCGGATGCACGCGCGACTGCTCGTTCTACGGCGCGGACACGCGCACGTTCATGTGCGGCACGATGCCGGTGAGCGTGGAGGAGCACGCGCTTGTGCTCGGCGGATGCACGCAGTACTGCCTGGGCGGTGCCGTGGAGATGTCCGGCGGCGCCTCGTCTTCCGGCGTGGGTGGCGCGCTGACGCTTCGCGGCGGCTCGAGCTCGGGCGAGTCCGAGATGAGCCGCGGCGGCCACGTGGAGCTGGCGGCTGGTACGTCCGCGCGCGGCGTGGGCGGCAGCGTGCTTGTGAGCTCCGGCTTCAGCGAGACGGGCACGAGCGGCGAGGTGATCGTACGCAGCGATCGCTCGGGCGTATCGGGCACGAGCGGCGCGGTGCTTGTTGCGTCCGGCCAGTCATGCGCGGGCGACAGCGGGTCGCTGACGCTGATCAGCGGCGCGTCTACGGGCGGCGCTGGCGGCGACATTCGCGTGGCGGTTGGCTCGGGCGACACGGGCGACGGCGGCTCAGTGGTTGTGAGCGCTGGCGACACGAGCGCCTCGTACGCGAGCGGCGGCGACGTGTTCGTGAGCGCGGGCACAGGCACGGACACGACGAGCGGCTCTGGCGGCTCCGTGAGCGTGCTCGGCGGTGAGGCGCTGGGCGAGACGGAGGGCGCGGGCGGCTCTGTGAGCGTGCTTGGCGGTCAGTCCGTGGGCGGCGTGGGCGGCAGCGTATCTGTGGTGAGCGGCCGCAGCGTGACAGGCACGAGCGGATCCGTGCTCGTGCACACGCAGGACGCGGGCGTGTCGGGCACGAGCGGTCCCGTGACTGTGGAGACGGGCACGTCTTCGGCGGGCGCTTCGGGCGCGGTGCACGTGACCACGGGCGACGCGCGCGGCGGCGCCGGCGGCGACATCGCCGTGCGTGTGGGCGCGGGCGACACGGGTCCTGGCGGCGTGCTGACGCTGTCTGCGGGCCTGACGACCGCGGCGAACGCGACGGGCGGCGCGATCGAGGTGACGGGCGGCTCTGCGACGAGCGCGCTCGGAGGCATCGGTGGCGGCGTTTCGGTGTCTGCAGGCTACGGCGCGGACGCGGGCGGCGCGGTGGTAGTGTCTGGCGGCGCAGGCGCCTCGGGCGACAGCGGCGACGTGATCGTGCTCACGCCTGATGCGGGCACGAGCGGCGTGAGCGGCGCCTTGTCCCTGACGAGCGGCGCGTCGACGGCGGGCCGCAGCGGCTCAGTGTCGGTGGTGACGGGCGACGCCTCGGGCGGCGCTGCGGGCGACTTCACGGTGA
>JAAEPH010000499.1 GCA_024232855.1 Gammaproteobacteria bacterium | reverse complement strand
TACTTCCGCGAGTTTGGCTATTGCGACAGCGGCATGATTCCGTGGCTGTTGATCAGTGAAATGATGTGCGTACAGGATCGCGGGCTTGCGGAGATGGTGGATGAGCGTATCGAACGTTATCCCTGCAGCGGTGAAATCAATACCACGGTAGCAGACACCGATATCGCCATACAACGCGTCCAGGAGCACTATAGCCACCTGCCGCATACGCTCGATCTCTGCGACGGCGTCAGCATGGATTTCGGTGAATGGCGCTTCAACCTGCGCGCCTCCAACACCGAACCGCTACTGCGCCTGAACGTCGAAAGCCGCGCCAACCCGGCGCTGATGGAGCAACGCCGGGATGAAATTCTCGAGCTGATCGGCCGACCGGAGTAATGCCCGCCGGTACCTTGTGCGCGCTGATCAGGTCATGCCTGAAATCGATGCTGCTATTGCTGGCGCTATGTCCTGCCGGGCTGGTGGCACAGAATCCCCTTGACGCAATTGCAGAAAGCCTGGAGCGCGAGCAAATGGCACGATTGGCCGCACAGCAGAAGCGGCCGGGCATCCACATCACCGTATTTCGCAGCGATGGCTGTAGCGGCGGCATGTCGCAATCCTGGAGTGTACTGGCCGATACCCTGCCGTTGTTCACCGACTACGCCGGCAGCGAGCCGCCCTGGGAACACTGCTGTGTCGCGCACGACCGCGACTACTGGCGGGGTGAGACGCGCGATGGTTTCGAGGAACGCGAACAATCAGATGTGCGCCTGCGGGCCTGCGTGGTAGAAACCGGTGAACAACGCGGCGCCGACATTGCAGAGACATTGAGCCTGCCGCAAACGGAAATCGTCGACATGATCAAGCTCACCGGCGAGCTCATGTACCAGGCGGTGCGCCTGGGCGGCGGACCCTGCACCGGCCTATCCTGGCGCTGGGGCCACGGTTGGCCCAAATGCTCAGCCTCGCTCGAACCCGGGAATCAGATCTAGCCCGCAAAAGGTTCTCGCAGAGGCACAGTGTTGCCGAGATCGCAGGGGTAATACTGGGCAGTGCCAGATTTTCCGGTATCAATTAAGGCCTTGTTCCACCCTTCTTATTCTCCGCGCGCACCGCAGCTCCGCGCCTCTGCGAGAACCTCCCTCGGAGGGTATCCCTGGCAATAAAAAAGCCAGCGCGAGGCTGGCTTTTTTAATCGAAAGATCAGGGATTAATCGTCGTCGTACTCGGCGTCGGGGCGATCGACCAGCTCCACGTATGCCATCGGCGCCTTGTCACCTGGACGATAACCGCATTTGAGGATGCGTAGGTAACCGCCGGGGCGTTCCTTGTAGCGTGGGCCCAGATCGGCAAACAACTTGCCTACCGCCGTCTTGTCTCGCAGGCGACTGAAAGCCACGCGCCGATTGGCAACGCTGTCTTCCTTGGCCAGGGTGATCAGCGGCTCGGCGACCCGGCGCAACTCCTTTGCCTTGGGCACGGTGGTGCGGATGACCTCGTAATCGAACAAGGACACAGCCATATTTTTGAACATCGCCTTGCGATGAGAACTGTTGCGATTGAGCTGTCGCCCACTGTTGCGATGACGCATCGTCTAAACCTCTTAACTTGCTAACTTGTCGTTTTCAATGCTGGCGGGCGGCCAATTTTCGAGGCGCATGCCCAGCGACAGACTATACGACGCCAGCACGTCCTTGATCTCGGTGAGGGATTTCTTGCCCAGGTTCGGGGTCTTTAGCAATTCGACCTCGGTACGCTGAATCAAATCACCGATGTAGTAAATATTTTCCGCCTTCAGGCAGTTGGCCGAGCGCACGGTGAGCTCGAGATCATCCACCGGACGCAGCAGGATCGGATCGATATGCGATTCCGGCTCGTCTGGCTCTTCCTCGTCGGAACCTTCCAGATTGACAAAGACCGAAAGCTGATCCTTGAGAACACTGCCGGCGATACGGATCGCTTCTTCAGGATCGATAGTGCCGTTGGTTTCGATGTCGATAATCAACTTGTCCAGATCGGTGCGCTGTTCGACACGGGCGGCTTCGACGCTATAGGCGATTTTACGCACCGGCGAAAACGAGGCGTCGAGTTGCAAATGCCCGAGCGCCGTATCTTCTTCGGAAGTCTGGCGTGTATTTGCCGGCTGGTATCCACGGCCTTTCACGATGTGCAAGGACATCTCGAAATTGAGCGGCTTTGTCAGCGTCGCGATGACGTAATCCGGATCGACGATTTCAATATCGTGGTCGAGCTGGATATCGGCGGCCGTCACCACGCCGGGGCCCTTCTTGGAAATGGCCAGGGTTGCTTCGTCCTTGGCGTGCATGATAATACCCACGCCCTTCAGGTTGAGCAGAATATCGATAACGTCTTCCTGAACGCCATCGATGGTGGTGTATTCATGCAACACGCCCTCGATGCGGCAATCGACGATAGCACAACCGCGCACCGAGGATAAAAGAATACGTCTCAGCGCATTACCCAGGGTATGGCCAAACCCGCGTTCCATCGGCTCAATCGAAACCTTGGCATGGTAAGTCGACTGTTCTTCGACCTTGACATGCTTCGGCTTCAGTAAATCAGAGTACATTTTAGACATAGATAATCCGCTAACTATTTGGAGTAAAGTTCAACGACGAGCTGCTCGTTGATATCAGGCGGTAAATCAGCGCGCTCCGGCAACGCCTTGAAAGTACCTTCAAACTTGCCCTGGTTCACATCGACCCAGCCCGGAAAACCAGTCTGCTCCGCCAGCGCCAGTGACTCGGCGATACGCGCCTGCTTGCGCGACTTCTCACGCACGCTGACCACATCCTCGGCTGCCACCACGTAGGAAGGAATGTTGACGATGGAACCGTTGACCAGGATCGACTTGTGATTGACCAGTTGCCTGGCCTCGGCACGCGTGGAACCGAAGCCCATGCGATAAACCACGTTATCGAGGCGCGCTTCCAGCAATTGCAGCAGGTTTTCACCCGTGGAACCTTTTAAACGCGAGGCTTCCTTGTAGTAATTGCGGAACTGACGTTCGAGAATCCCGTATATGCGGCGCAGCTTCTGTTTTTCGCGCAATTGCAGGCCGTAGTCTGACTGGCGCGGTTTGCGCGTGCCGGCGCCATGCATGCCCGGAGGATTGTCGATTTTACACTTGGTGTCGACCGCGCGGCGTGAAGATTTCAGACTGAGGTCGGCGCCTTCGCGGCGCATCAGTTTACATTTTGGTCCGATATATTTTGCCATTACAAATCCTGCCTATACGCGACGTTTTTTCGGAGGCCGACATCCGTTGTGCGGAATCGGGGTAACGTCATCGATGCGTGAAATCCTGAAGCCGATAGCGTTCAGCGCGCGTACCGCTGAATCACGTCCCGGGCCGGGTCCCTTGACCATGACCTCGAGGCTTTTCATACCCAGTTCCTGGGCTGCCTGGCCGGCGCGCTCTGCAGCAACCTGCGCCGCGAAAGGAGTGGACTTACGCGAACCGCGAAAACCGGAGCCACCCGCAGTCGCCCAGGTCAATGCATTACCCTGGCGATCGCTGATGGTCACAATCGTATTGTTAAAGGTCGCATGTATATGCGCCACACCGTCGGAAACGACGCGTTTTGTTTTCTTCTTGATACGGGATTTTTCAACCATTTCCTTTCCTAATTAGTTGGTCTGTTAGTCCTGGCTTATCGCTTCAGCGGGCGACGCGGTCCCTTGCGGGTGCGCGCATTGGTCTTGGTACGCTGTCCGCGCACCGGCAAACCACGGCGGTGACGGATACCGCGATTAGTACCCAGATCCATCAAACGCTTGATATTCATCGATATTTCACGCCGCAGATCACCTTCGGTGGTAATGCCGTCGATGCGAGCACGGATTTGTTCGAGCTGCTCTTCACTTAACTCGCGCACCTTGGTTGCGGGATCGATGCCGGTAGCATCACAGATTTCAGCCGAGTGGGTCGCGCCAATGCCGAAAATCGATTGCAAAGCAATCACTGTATGTTTGTGATCCGGTATGTTTACACCTGCAATACGAGCCATAAAAATCGTTCTCCTAAGCCGTTAGGCCAAAATGGGCGCAGATTCTAGCTGTCGCTCGCCCAAAATTCAATAATTCAATCATTAATTTGAACACCCGCAACCTAACCCTGGCGCTGCTTGTGACGAGGATCTTTACAAATCACCCGCACCGCACCGTTACGCCGGATCACCTTGCAGTTCTTGCACATCTTTTTTACAGAAGCTCTTACCTTCATGACCCTACCCTAATCCCGGAATCTAGCGCACCACGCCGGTGCCGCCATATCCCTTAAAATTCGATTTTTTCATCAACCCATCGTACTGATGACTCATCAGGTGTGCCTGCACCTGTGACATGAAGTCCATCACCACGACCACTATGATCAACAATGACGTACCGCCGAAGTAAAAAGGCACGTTCCAGAACAAGATCAGGAACTCCGGCAACAGGCAAACCGCGGTAATGTACATGGCGCCCACCAGGGTCAGGCGCGACATGACGCCGTCGATATAGTTCGCCGTCTGGTTACCGGGGCGTATTCCCGGGATAAAGGCGCCGGACTTCTTCAGGTTTTCCGCGGTATCCTTCGAGTTGAACACCAGCGCCGTATAGAAAAAACAGAAGAAGATGATCGCCGCGGCGTAAAACATGACGTAAAGCGGTTGCCCGGGCGACAGCGTTGCGGATAGATCCTGCAACCAGCGCATGCCTTCGGCCTGACCGAACCAACTGCCCAGCGTGGCCGGGAACAGGATTATGCTCGACGCGAAAATCGGGGGAATAACACCCGCCATGTTCAACTTCAGCGGCAGGTGACTGCTCTGTGCCGCATACATCTTGCGCCCCTGCTGACGCTTGGCATAGTTGACGGTAATACGCCGTTGCCCGCGTTCGACAAAAACCACGAAATAAGTGACGCCAAGCACACCTGCGAACAACGCCAGTATCACCAGTGAATTAAGCTCACCGGTACGCACCAGTTCGAAGGTGCCACCGATCGCCGATGGCAATCCGGCAACGATGCCGGCAAAAATCAGTATCGAGATACCGTTGCCGATGCCGCGCTCGGTGATCTGCTCACCCAGCCACATCAGGAACATGGTGCCGGTTACCAGCGTTACCGCCGCGGTAAATATGAACGACGGCCCCGGGTTGACCACCAGAGCGGCGCCACCGCCGCCGCTCTGGCCGGACAGCGCGATCGAAATTCCGATCGACTGGAAGGTCGCCAGTACCACGGTGCCATAACGCGTGTACTGGGTGATCTTGCGACGCCCGGACTCGCCTTCCTTTTTCAGCTGTTCCAGCGTCGGCACCGCAACCGTCAACAGCTGCATGATGATCGAAGCCGAGATATAGGGCATGACGCCGAGCGCAAAAATGGACATGCGTTCGAGCGCGCCCCCGGAAAACATGTTGAACATGCCGAGTATGCCGGTACGCTGCTGCTCGAAAATTTCGCGCATGACATTGATATCGATTCCAGGCACCGGCAAAAAGGTGCCGATGCGGAATATGATCAGCGCCGTAATCACAAAAAAGATGCGCTTGCGCAGTTCGCGCAAAGAACCGCCCGAAAGGCTGCCTGCTAACTGTTGTGCGGAAGGGCTGGCCACAACTACGCCTGGGCTACCTGGCCGCCAGCCGCTTCGATGGCCGCGCGCGCGCCGCTGGTGACACCGACACTGACATCGACGCTGACTTTGCGCTTGAGTTCACCCGAGAGGATGATCTTCACCTTTTTTGTCTGCGACGGCACGAGATTGGCTTCAACCAGGCTTTTCAGACTGATCGTATCCAGGCCCGAGGTTTCAATATCGTTGAGGCGAACCTGCGCCGAGAAACGCGATTTACGCGAGGTAAAACCGAACTTTGGCAGACGCATCTGTAACGGCATCTGGCCACCTTCGAAGCCGGCACGAACACCGCTACCGGAACGTGATTTCTGGCCTTTATGGCCGCGTCCCGCGGTTTTTCCCGATCCGGAACCGATGCCGCGACCAACGCGCTTGGCGGCCCTGGTTGAGCCCTTTGCGGGTTTTAAGCTATTCAGGTACATCACGCTTCCTCGACATTCAGCATATAGTGGACCTTATTGATCATACCGCGATTTTCCGGAGTATCGATCACCTCTACGGTCTGGTGCATGCGGCGCAGTCCCAACCCGGCAATACAGGCCTTGTGCGACTTGAGGCGGCCGTGCTTGCTGCGCACCATGGTTACGCTCAGGCGCTTGACTGCGGAATCCGACTTCACCGCGGCCGCTTTTTCAGGAGCTGCCTTCGGCGCCGCGGCTTTGGCAGCTGTCTTGCTTGCCGCTTTTTTGGCGACTGCCTTCTTCGCGACTGCCTTCTTCGCGACTGCTTTCTTCGCGACTGCTTTCTTGGCGACTGCTTTCCTCGCCGTCGCCTTTTTGCTGGCCGCTTTTTTAACTGTTTTTTCCTCGTCAGCCATCTCGTTAACCCCTGATTTCTTCTACCGTCTTACCGCGTTTTGCGGCGATATCCTCGGGCGCTTTCATACTCTTCAAGCCGTTGATGGTCGCACGCACCAGGTTGATCGGGTTGCGCGAGCCATTGCACTTTGCCAGTACGTTGTGGACGCCTACCGCCTCGAACACGGCGCGCATGGCGCCACCCGCGATAACGCCGGTACCTTCGGAAGCGGGCTGCATGTATACCTTGGCTGCGCCGTGACGCGCATTCAGCGGGTACTGCAGGGTACCGTCCTTGATCGATACCGTGATCAGATTAGCGCGCGCTCTTTCCATAGCCTTCTGGATCGCAAGGGGTACCTCGCGTGCCTTGCCATAGCCAAAACCGACCTTACCGTTACCATCACCGACCACGGTGAGCGCGGTAAAACCGAATTGACGGCCGCCTTTGACAACCTTGGCCACGCGATTAACCGCGACCAGCTTTTCCATCAAGTCGTCGCTAGCCTGTGTATTTCTGGGATCTGCCATTCGAATCTCCGATTTAGGCGCGCCTAAAATTTCAAACCATTTTCACGGGCGGAATCGGCCAGGGCCTTGACTCTGCCGTGATACTTAAAACCCGAGCGATCAAAGGCAACGGTTTCGACGCCGGCCGCTTTCGCTTTTTCGGCGATTACCTTGCCCACGGCCGCAGCCGCATCGATATTGCCCGAGTACTTGATTGTCTTTTTGACATCAGACGCCAGGGTCGACGTGGAGGCAATGACCTTTCCGGTTTCACCGGAAAAGACCTGCGCATAAGTATGGCGCGGGGTACGATGCACGCACAGGCGATTAACGCCGAGTGACGCAATCTTGGCGCGTGCACGACGCGAACGCCGAATTCGGGGCTGTTTCTTATCCATAGTGCCTACTTCTTCTTCGCTTCTTTTCTGACGATCTGCTCGTCAGCGTATTTAACACCCTTGCCCTTGTAAGGCTCGGGTGGCCTGAAAGCGCGAATCTCCGCGCATACCTGACCTACTTTCTGCTTGTCGCAGCCGCGCACGACAATCTCGGTTGCTGTCGGGGTTTCGACCTCGATGCCTTCGGGGACCGGGTAATTTACCGGGTGCGACAAACCCAGTGACAGGTTGAGCTGCCGGCCCTGGGCCTGCGCGCGATAACCGACGCCGACCAGCTGCATCTTCTTCTCGAAACCGTTGACAACACCTTCGATGATGTTGTCGACCACCGAACGCATGGTGCCGGTAACCGCCACCGATGACTGGCGCTGGTCCCGTGGCGACAGCGTTAAAACGTTATCTTCCCGTGTTAACTCGACAGCGTCGTGCAGGGTAGCAGTCAGGTATCCCCTGGGTCCCTTGGCGGATACTTCGCGGCCATTCATGCTGAACTCGACGCCGTTGGGTACTTCGATTGGTTTTTTCGCTATTCTCGACATGTCGCTAACCTAGACAACCGAACAAATGACTTCGCCACCGAAACCCGCGGCACGCGCCTGTGCGTCGGTCATCACCCCTTTCGAGGTCGAAATGATCGCGATGCCAAGCCCGCCGTTGATGGACGGCAATTCATCCTTCGATTTAAAAATGCGCAGACCGGGACGGGAGATGCGTTTCACTTCCTCGATAACCGGTTTGCCCTGGTAATATTTCAACTCAATAATCAACTGTTTCAGCTTGTCGTCTGAAACCTTGAAATCACTGATATAACCCTGGTCCTTGAGCACAGTCGCAATTCTGGACTTTTGCTTGGACGCGGGCATTTTTACGCTAACCTTGCTCGCCTTTTGCGCATTGCGCACGCGAGTCAGCATATCTGCGATTGGATCTTGTAAGCTCATTTCTGTCCTCTTACCAGCTTGCCTTGACCAGGCCCGGGATATCACCGCGCATAGCGGCCTCACGGATCTTATTACGGCACAGGCCAAATTTACGGTAAACACCATGGGGTCTTCCGGTGACACGACAGCGGTTCTGCTTTCGTACCGCCGACGAATCGCGTGGCAGTTTCTGCAATTTATCGACTGCAGCCATTTTTTCATCGTAAGTCGCATCGGCGCTCTTGATGATCTGCTTCAATTCGATGCGCTTTTGAGCGTATTTCGCCACCAGGCGGCTACGCTTCAATTCACGCTGAACCATGGAATTCTTAGCCATAATCTAAACTCGTCTAACCTCTGAAAGGAAATTGAAAAGCCGCCAGCAACGCGCGACCTTCCTCGTCGCTGCGCGCAGTGGTGGTAATGCAGATACTGAGTCCACGCAGCTTGTCAATCTTGTCATAATCAATTTCCGGGAACGCGATCTGCTCGGTCATTCCCATGTTGTAGTTACCCCGCCCATCGAAAGACTTGGGGCTGAGACCACGAAAGTCACGGATTCGCGGAATCGAAAAGTTAACCAGGCGATCCAGGAATTCGTACATGCGCGCACGGCGCAGGGTTACCTTGCAGCCGATCGGCATGTCTTCACGGATCTTGAAACCCGCAATCGCCTTCTTGGCCACGGTAACAACCGGCTTTTGCCCGGCGATCAGCGACAGGTCCTCGACCGCGTGGTCGATGATCTTCTTGTCCTGCGATGCCTCGCCGACACCCATGTTGAGGGTGATCTTGGTGATGCGCGGGACTTCCATCGAAGACTTGTAGGAAAACTGCGCATGCAGATCTTTCGCCACTTTATCCCGGTAATGTTGTTCTAGTCTGGTCATTGCCTGTTCCTGAATAACGCTGTTC
>JAAEPH010000498.1 GCA_024232855.1 Gammaproteobacteria bacterium | reverse complement strand
TTGGACAATTACAAAATTAACCCTCAAAATTAGCCCTCGGGGAGATAAAAAATATCCCCCTCCGAACCAAAAATAAGAAATTAAAAAGTGGAAAAAGGCTCAAAATCAAAAAACCCATAAACTAAAAAATTAAAAATTAAAAATTACAAAATTAAATCAGAAATTAAAAATCAACACCTCAAAATTAGCCCTCGGGGAGATAAAAAATATCCCCCCTCCGAACCAAAAAAGAAGTTGAAAGATGAAAAAAGATGGTAATAAAGCATTTGAAAAGTTACAAAAAAAATCAAGAAACCCCCATAATCAAAAATAAATCAAAGAAATTAAAAATTAAGCTATCTCAAAAATTAGCCCTCGGGGAGATAAAAAATATCCCCCTCCGGACCAAAATAAAAAATAAGTTTGGATAATTACAAAATTAACCCTCAAAATTAGCCCTCGGGGAGATAAAAAATATCCCCCTCCGAACCAAAAATAAGAAATTAAAAAGTGGAAAAAGGCTCAAAATCAAAAAACCCATAAACTAAAAAATTA
>JAAEPH010000497.1 GCA_024232855.1 Gammaproteobacteria bacterium | reverse complement strand
TCGCCACACTGCGCGACGTCCGCGCCGCACTGCGGGAGGACGTCGCGCTCGGTGCGTACTACTTTATTAACCAGCGCGTACCCGGTAGGCGTGTCGCTGTTACCTAGCTCGGCGACGTCCTCGCCACACTGCGCGACGTCCTCGCCGCACTCGGCGACGTATGTTGTGCTGGTCCCGCTTCGCTGCAAGTACACAAGGGGGTTGCGCGCCACCGTGCAAGATTTAACGCCGACGGCGGGCTCGCTGCCAGGCTCCCACCATTCATGAACATAGACGTCGAAACCGGAGCCTTGCAGCGTGTCCTGGATATACCGCGGGTCCTGCCCGCCGGTTAGTTGCCACGTCCCGGCCAGTCGGTCGCGCCGCTCCTGCGTCGATAGCCCGACGTCCCGCAGCCCGAACTGGGAATCCCATAGATCCAGCTGGGTGGTTTTCTGCGGGTCAAGGTCATCGAATACCCCATCAATAAAAGTCTTAGCCTCCGCCCCGGTCTCGCCGAGTCCGTCCATAAGCTCGCGCAACTGCTTATTACCCGACAGACGCCAG
>JAAEPH010000496.1 GCA_024232855.1 Gammaproteobacteria bacterium | reverse complement strand
TACCATTACTTTAACTAATGAGCAAGATGGTGCAGATGAAGGAATCGACATCTCTGCTGCTAATCAAACAATCGCTACAGGATATGGAATCACCGTCAGCATCAATGCTAGCAACACTGTGATCACTTTATCAGGTACTGCTACAATCGCTGAGTATGAGGAAGTCATTGATTACATTACTTATGACAATGTAAATAATGCGCCAAATACAACTACCAGAACAATTGATGTAGTGGTCAATGATGGAGACATCAATAGCAATACTGCTACCACTAGCATCAGCATGAATGCTAGCAATGATGCACCAAACTTAGATCTTGACAATGCAACGGCTGGGAATAACTTTAGCACTTCTTTTACCGAAGGAACGGCCATTGCAATTACAAATAGTGTGTCGATTGCAGATCCAGATGACACAAACATTGAGTCTGCTACCATTACTTTAACTAATGAGCAAGATGGTGCAGATGAAGGAATCGACATCTCTGCTGCTAATCAAACAATCGCTACAGGATATGGAATCACCGTCAGCATCAATGCTAGCAACACTGTGATCACTTTATCAGGTACTGC
>JAAEPH010000495.1 GCA_024232855.1 Gammaproteobacteria bacterium | reverse complement strand
TATTAGTATAGGATAGTATAGGATAGTATTAGTATAGGATAGTAACTATTAGTATAGGATAGTATAGGATAGTATAGGATAGTATAGGATAGTATAGTATAGGATAGTATTAGTATAGGATAGTATAGGATAGGATAGTATAGGATAGTATTAGTATAGGATAGGATAGGATAGTATAGGATAGTATAGGATAGTAACTATTAGTATAGGATAGGATAGGATAGTATTAGTATAGGATAGGATAGTATAGGATAGTATAGGATAGTAACTATTAGTATAGGATAGCATTAGTATAGGATAGTACAGCGTAGTAACAGGATCGTATTGGTAGAGCATAGTATAGGAAAGTAGTAATATAGTAGAGTATAGGCGAGACATTGAAAAGAATAAAAAAGTATAAGTAAAAGATAGTATAGTGTAAGATAGAATAGGATAAGATAGTATTAGTGTAGGATAGTATTAGTATAGGATAGTATAGGATAGTATAGGATAGGATAGTATAGGATAGTATAGGATAGTAGTAGTATAGGATAGGAAGTCCAAGGAGCGGACTGTAGCGGTGGCGAGAGGGACGGTAGAAGTCACGCTAGGCCGGATAGATTTGAAGAAATAAAGGAAGTAGTAGTGACGAGTAGGATAGGGTTAGTATGGGATAGGATAGGAGAGGATAGTAGTAGTATAGGATAGTATTAGTATAGGAGAGTATTAGTATAGGAGAGTATAGGATAGTATAGGATAGGATAGTATTAGTATAGGATAGTATAGGATAGTATTAGTATAGGATAGTAT
>JAAEPH010000494.1 GCA_024232855.1 Gammaproteobacteria bacterium | reverse complement strand
TATTAGTATAGGATAGTAACTATTAGTATAGGATAGTATTAGTATAGGATAGGATAGTATTAGTATAGGATAGTATAGGATAGTATTAGTATAGGATAGTATTAGTATAGGATAGTATAGGATAGTATTAGTATAGGATAGGATAGTATTAGTATATGGATAGTATAGGATAGGATAGTATAGGATAGGATAGTAACTATTAGTAACTATTAGTAACTATTAGTATAGGATTGGTTAGTATAGGATAGTTTTAGTATAGTAGAGGTTAGGGTAGGATAGTATTATTATTGGTTAGTATTGGTTAGGATAGGATAGGATAGGATAGTATTAGTATGGGTTTGTATTGGATAGTATTAGTATAGGATAGTATTAGTATAGGATAGTATAGGATAGGATAGTATTAGTATAGGATAGGATAGGATAGTATTAGTATAGGATAGTATAGGATAGGATAGTATAGGATAGTATAGGATAGTATAGGATAGTATTAGTATAGGATAGGATAGTATAGGATAGTAT
>JAAEPH010000493.1 GCA_024232855.1 Gammaproteobacteria bacterium | reverse complement strand
GCGCAGTATATTGATTTCACAAGGAAATATCCGAAGAAGTCTCGTATCGGTGATTACGAGCGACTGAGGATATATTTCTTGTGGAATCAATAGACAAGCGAGATTGTGCATATTTATGAATTTTCCGGGCTAGATCGTAAGTAACCGATTAATTTAGAAAGAGAAATATTATGCCTACTTTTGTATATATGACTCGTTGCGATGGTTGTGGACATTGCGTTGATATCTGCCCTTCGGACATCATGCACATCGACCCGACCTTACGCCGCGCGTATAACATCGAGCCAAACATGTGTTGGGAGTGTTACTCCTGTGTCAAAGCCTGCCCGCACAACGCGATCGACGTCCGCGGTTATGCAGACTTCGCCCCGCTGGGCCACTCGGTCCGTGTAATCCGCGACGAGGAAAAAGGTGTCATTGCGTGGCGGATCAAGTCGCGCAACGGTGAAACCGATATGAATCTGATGGCGCCTATCACCACCAAACCCTGGGGTACGGCTATCCATAAACTGGCCGACGCGCCTGAACCCAGCCAGGAAATGCGTGACAGTCAATTGTTGTTTAACGAGCCAAAGTATATCCGTATGGACGAGGGTGACATTCATACCCTGGAGTCCAACGGACTCAAGATGAAAGCAGGGGTAGCCTACTAATGCCTAAGACAATCGTAGAAGACAATATCGATATCCTGGTCGCCGGTGCAGGTCTGGGCGGTACCGGTGCCGCTTTCGAGGCGCGCTACTGGGGTAAAGACAAGAAGATTGTTATCGCTGAAAAGGCCAACATCGACCGTTCCGGCGCCGTGGCACAGGGGCTGTACGCGATCAACTGCTACATGGGAACCCGTTTCGGTGAAAATAACCCGGAAGATCACGTTCGCTACGCGCGTATCGACCTGATGGGTATGGTTCGCGAAGACCTGCTGTTCGACATGGCGCGCCACGTGGACTCGGCGGTGCACCTGTTCGAAGAATGGGGTATGCCGATAATGCGCGATCCCAAGTCTGGCTCCTATTTGCGCGAGGGGCGTTGGCAGATCATGATTCACGGCGAGTCCTACAAGCCGATCGTGGCCGAGGCCGCGAAGAAGTCGGCCGACAAGGTATTCAACCGGATCTGTGTTACTCACCTGTTGATGGACGATGCCAGGGAGAACCGTGTCGCTGGCGCCGTCGGCTTCAACGTGCGTACCGGTGACTACCATGTATCCAAATCCCACGCCGGTACCGTCGGCGCCGGCGGTGCATCCAACATCTTCCGTCCGCGTTCGGTTGGTGAAGGTGCGGGCCGTGTCTGGTACGCACCGTGGTCATCGGGCTCGGCCTATGGCCTGTTGATCGGAGCCGGTGCGAAAATGACGCAGATGGAAAACCGCATCGTACTGGCCCGATTCAAGGACGGTTACGGTCCGGTTGGCGCCTACTTCCTGCACCTGAAGACCTACACTCAGAACTGTAACGGCGAAGAGTACGAATCAAAATGGTTCCCCGACCTGCAGAAAATGGTGGGCAAGGAATACCTGGATCCGGAACTTTCGCACGCCACCCATCGCCCGATCCCGACCTGCCTGCGTAACCACGCGCTTATCAACGAGATTAATGCCGGGCGCGGTCCCATCCACATGGTTACCATGGAAGCCTTCCAGGATCCGCACCTGGAAGAGATCGGCTGGCACAACTTCCTCGGCATGACCGTTGGCCAGGCCGTGCTGTGGGCCGCAACCGACGTCAATCCGAAGTACGAGAACCCGGAACTGACGACCTCCGAGCCATACGTCATGGGTTCGCACGCCACCGGTAGCGGCGCCTGGTGTTCCGGCCCGGAAGATTTGTCTCCTCCCGAGTACTTCTGGGGATACAACCGCATGACCACCGTCGAGGGCCTGTTCGGCGCCGGTGACGCCGTCGGCGGTACGCCGCATGCATTCTCTTCGGGTTCGTTTACCGAGGGTCGCCTGGCCGCCAAGGCCGCCTGTAGATACATTGACGATGGCAAGGCCGAGGGTATTCGTGTTTCCGAGGAGCAGATCGATCGCCGCAAGCAAGAGATCTTCAAGCCGATGGAACATTACAAGGTTTTCCGCAATGAAATCGTTGCCGGTTCGGTGAACCCCAACTACATCAACCCGCGCCAGGGTCTGGATCGCCTGCAGAAACTGATGGACGAGTACGCCGGTGGTGTAATGGTCAACTACATGACCAACGACAAGCTTTTGCATATCGGTCTGAAGAAACTGAAGCTGCTGGAAGAGGACCTCGAGAAGGTTGCCGCGGAGAACATCCACGAGCTGCTGCGTGCATGGGAACTGAAGCATCGTCATCTTGCTTCCGAGTCTGTTGTACAGCACACGCTGTTCCGCAAGGAAACCCGTTGGCCGGGATACTACTACCGTGGCGATGCCTTGAAACTGGATGACGAGAACTGGCACGTACTGACCGTTTCGCGTCGTGATCCGGAGACGGGCGAGTACACCATGGAAAAAGCGCCCTGCTACCACATCGTGGGCGAGGACGAGTAGTCCTTTATATCATCGGGAGGGCGTCAGCCTCGCCTTCCCGAGCGCCCAAGGAAAGAGATCAACATGGATTTGTTGATCTTTTTTTCATTGTGACATTACTGTTTAATTGGTTCCCTCCCCCCAGAGGGATGGGCTATCAGTGACCTGGCATTGCTTCTTACAGAGACATCTATGAATATTATCGACAAGACCGATGAAGAGCTTCAGGAAATCGCTTTCCCCATGTGGGATGACTTGATCAAGTATTCCAACAAGGGACAGTATGGAAAATTCATTCGAAACTTTTCCTATGACCTGTTGCTTGGCCTCAATGAAGTTGAAGTCGGTAAGCAATTTGCCAGGAGCGAACTGACACGAAACCTTTCGCCTGAATACGATTTTCTTGGCTTTATTCGTCGCGGCGAGCACGTGACTTGCCTGTTCAGGGTACGCAGTACCAAGAAGGAAGGTGAATGGCTGGGGCGTATGGTCTTCGGTCACGAAAGAGGTGAAATAAAAATATTTGCGGCGGCCATTTTCTAAAGGTATGACGGTTATGAGTAACGAGACGATTGAAGACGGCAAGTATGTCGAGCTGACCTACAAGGTCATCGACCAGAATTCCGGTGGCGTTCTGACGCAGGTGGAATACCCACTGGGATATGTGCACGGCACCAACGAGGTGCTGGCGCCGGCGGTAATGACGGAACTCGAAGGCAAGAAAGCCGGTGACGTGATCGAAGTCCCTATCGACTGCAACCAGCTATATGGACCACGCGATGAATCCCTGGTGATTACCAGCCGCATCCAGGACGTTCCCGAGGAGTACCGCTCGGTCGGCATGTCCATCCTGATGGAGAGCGAGTCGGGCCAGACCAGGACCTTCCTGGTGACTCGGGTCGATGCAAAATCGGTAACCATCGATGGCAACAACCCACTGTGCGGTCGTGAAGTCATATTCCGCCTGGAGATATTGTTGGTTCGCGATGCAACGGAGGAAGAAATCCAGTATGGCGGCAAGGAGGAAGAAGGTCCCGATCTCGAAGGCGTCACCCAGGTGCCAATTCAATAATCAACCCGGTTTCAAGAGAGTCATGCCTGAACAATCCGTGCTCGCCGCAGGCGAAGCCTGTCGTTTCTGTCTATCCAGACAGGGACGTCGCATTATGATCGAGGGGAAATACGGCTTTGCGGCCTGGGACCGGCATCCGGCCAGCGAGGGGCATTTTCTGGTCGTCCCGTACCGGCATTTTGCCGACTACTTCGATATCGACGACGAGGAACGCGAGGAACTGTGGAGGCTCGTCGCCAAAGGAAAGAAAATAGCCGACGAGAAGTATAATCCCGATGGCTATAATGTCGGGATCAACGTCGGCATATGGGCCGGACAATCGATCCCCCACCTGCATATCCATGTTATTCCGCGCTACCAGGGAGACGTGGAAAATCCGAAAGGCGGGGTCCGCGGCGTCATTCCTCAAAACAAGCTTTACACCTTCAAACCGGATTAATCCGAATATTTCACCAGCTAGAGCGTTACCGATCAGGATCAAGGACGTTTAGGCGTTTCGTATTCGACTTCTTTTTGAAAGGGTTCCCAGATGGTTTCATAACCGACGAAACCCTTTTCATTGGCTTCCATCTGGCGTGTAACGACATAGCGTGACTTACCGTCGGGTACCTTGGGCCTTTCTTTCTTTTGCTCGCTCACAGATCACCTGTATACATCAGTAACATTGAAATTCATCCGGGATAGTCGGCACAGAAATCCGTTACTTCACGGGCCATCCGGGGTCAATAATGCGTGTTTTATGCGCTGGAATTATATCAATAACAGGTCAGAAGTCTCATCAGTCCTCTTTATACACTGAACACTGTATTGAATGAGATTTGCGGGTTATTTTTTCACTACTTTAGCATTTGCATGCCCACGAACGCCATCCCGGCTTATCGATCTTGCCAGCTACTTGTTTTCATCCAGCATTGACGCCAGCCCTGCGAACGGATTGTGCGTGGCTTCGCCTTTTTTCTTTTCACTGCCGAGATCACCATAGCCCGAATCAGTGCCGCGGGAATGCTCGTTATCATGACAATAAACACACAAGAGTTCCCAGTTGCTGCCATCATCGGGATTGTTGTCATGATCGTGATCACGGTGGTGAACGGTCAACTCCTGAAGGTTTTGTTCGCTGAACTCGCGCGCACAGCGACCGCATACCCAGGGATACATCTTCAACGCCCGGCTGCGGTAACCCTTTTGCCGTTCTTCGCTCGCAATGCGAGCCTCTGAAACAACGCGATCAAGCTTGTCGGTAGATTTTTTCGATGACATTGCCAGTTTTTATCCCGGAAGGTATTCGGGTCCGATAACCATTATATACAGGTATCATCGCCGGAAATCTAGAGAATGATCTCATATCTAATCATCTACATATTTCCAATCGACAGACTACAGAATGGGCGTAAACTTACCCCATACGGTGCGCATGCAATGATAAAGAGGCCATTTTTTTTGGCGCGGAAAATTCACACAAATGCACGATCTCGCTTGCCTGTTGATTTCACAAGGAAATTCCAGGGTTAAGTTCGACCGCACGGACAGGTTTATTTACAGACACTGATAATTCGTCTCATGGCAGAGATACATATGAGTTTTACGATTAGAGCATTCCTCATTTTACTAATGTTCGCGCTGCCAGTTACGGGCAGCTGGGCAGGAGATTATAAAGATACTATCAAGGTCTTCAAAAACGCCGGGGAAAGCGGCAACTTCTTTAGTAGAAGCTACGGTTATGCAGTCTTTCCGACAATAGGTAAAGGTGGCTTTGGAATCGGTGGCGCACACGGTTCCGGCAGAGTCTACGAGAAAGGCAAATATGTCGGCGACACTTCAATGACCCAGGTGACCATTGGCCTCCAGCTTGGGGGCCAGGCTTATAGCCAGATCATTTTTTTCCAGGACCAGCGTACATACAATGAATTCACTGGCGGAAACTTCGAGTTCGGTGCCCAGGCCACCGCTGTCGCCATCACGGCAGGCGCTTCGGTCACTGCTTCGACAGCCGGCAGCTCGGCCGGCTCCAGCGGCGGTCAGAGTAATACCAGGACTGTGGGCAAGTACAACAAGGGGTTGGCCGTATTTACCGTCGCCAAGGGCGGCCTGATGTACGAAGCCTCGATCGGCGGTCAAAAGTATTCGTATAAAGCGAAGTAATAGATAACAATCCCGTTATCGACCCGGCGTCCGGCGATGAATGCCGGGGCGGCGGGATAGCATAGCCAGACCAGCGGCAAATCGCAGTGCGAGAAGCTTCAGCAGGCTAGCCCGCATATCTCACCAGGATGGCGGGCCTTCGCTTGTTCTTTGAATTCACAAGGGATTTTCTTCAGCGGGTTACGCACTGCTATTCCGCTCCTTCAGAAATTCCCTTGTGAATCCAAAGCCCTGCGCGATGATGTGCAAGGAAGCACGAATGCGGTGGAGGCAGGAGCCGAGAACCGCCATCCCGCCCCCTGGTGAGATATGCGGGCTAGGCCAGCGGCAACTCATACAGCGAGCCGAAATGGCCGAGCCTGTCGTCGATGCCGGCGAGCCTGAGCGCATGCCAGCCCATGGCGTGGTTCGATGAAGTCAGCGGGATTCCGAGATTTTTCTCCAGTTCGGCACAAGCCAGCATCAGCCGCACCGAGGTGCAGGAGACGAAGATCGCATCGACGTCCGCATGGCTGATGATTTCACGCACCGCGGCTTCGATCGATTGCGGCGTAATGCGCGCGACGATGGTGTCACGATCGGTGTTAAAGGAACCGAATACCGGCACCTGGTAGCCGCGCGCGGCGATGTATTCCGCGACGATCTTGTTGACATCGGCCGGGTATGGTGTGAGTACACCGATGCGGCGCGCCCTGAAGGCATCGAAGGCGGCAAACGCGGCGGTTATCGGCGTGGTGCAGCGAACCTCGGGTTTGGCCTCGTGAATTCGCGCGAACACCTGTTCCTCGCCGATCGCCATCGACGCCGAAGTGCAGCCGTAGGCCACCACGTCGATCGGCGTATCCGGGGTAATCACGCGCGTGCACTCGACGATGCGCGGCTCCATCGCGCGCAGGGTCTCGGGGGTAATACGATCTTCGTTGTGGATCCGGCTCTGGTACAACGCCACGCCATCGACCCCGGCGAACAGCCGGCGCCATTCATGTTCGATGGTGTAGTCGGTGGCGAGCACCACCAGCCCGATCGCGGCGCGGCGGGCGATGCCGCCGTCGAGTTCATAGGGCAAATGCTCGATAAGGTTTGTCTCAATAATTGCCCGGCTGGTTGGCTGGCTCATAATTCATTCTCGGCAGGAGGGTGGGCACCAACTTTACCATTAAAATTCCCGGAAACTCTCCGTATGACTGGAACGACAGAACGTGATCACCTGCTCATCGGCGGCGGCGCCAATCACGACGACTGCGCCTTCCTCGCGCCCTGCTTGCGCCGATTGATTAGGTGCCGGTGGCGCTATCCAGCCGCATGAAGTGAATCGCGCTGGCGAGATCGGTGGCGTCGATATGGCAGCTGGTGGCTGCGTGCAGTATCGGTTTGGCCCGGTAGGCGATACCCAGGCCCGCGGCGCGCAGCATCGGTAAATCGTTGGCGCCATCGCCGATCGCGCAACACTCGACCAGGCCAATGCCCTGCCTGCGCGCGCACTGTTGCAAGATACGACACTTGTAATCAGCATTGACGATTGGTGTATGCACCGCACCGCCAAGTCGGCCATCGACGATTTCGAGGTGGTTACAATAAACCTCGTCAAAACCAAGCTTGCGCGCCACCGGTTCGGCGACCTGCGCAAATCCGCCGCTAACCACCACGCAATGCACGCCGGCCGCCTTCGCCGCGGTCAGCAACTCCGTCGCGCCGGGGTTCAGCTGCAGCTGGCTTGCAACATCGTGAAACACCTGCTCCGATTCTCCGGCCAGCATTTCGATGCGTTCGCGCAGCGCCGAGTCGAAATCAAGTTCACCGTGCATCGCGCGCGCGGTAATCGCCGCTATCCGTTCACCCATGCCGAGTACCGTCGCGACCTCGTCGAGGGTTTCGGCGGCGACGATAGTCATGTCCATATCGCAAATCAAAAGTCGAACCGGTGGCGTACTTTCGGGTTGCAGGTAGACGTCGCTGGCCTGTAAACGGCGCCGCAACTCCTGTAACAGGGTCCAGGCCCTCGCGGGAGCACAGTCGATGGTCAGCGCACAGCGGTTGCCGTCGAGGCGCTGTCGCGTGGAGATAGTCAACTCGCCGAGCGCTTCATCCAGCGTCGCCAGCGCCGCATCGATGTTGTCGGCACTGCAAAGTGTGACGACGAAAGCTTGCCGCGCGGCGCTACGCGACAACCATCCTGGCGCCTGTGGGGTGCTTGCCCGGGTCACAGCAAGGCCGGGAAATGCAGGTACTGCACATTGGTGATGTTCGGCCGCGAGCGCAGGTGCTCGAGGTCGTCCTTGTCGAGCGATTCATCGACTTCGATCAGCACCACTGCGTTGCCGTTTTGAGTATCGCGCCCAAGGTGCATGTTGGCGATATTGATTCCACGCTCGGCGGTCGAGGTACCGATATCGCCGATAACGCCTGGCTTGTCGCGGTTGGTGATGTAGAGCATGTGTTCACCGAGCTTGGACTCCAGCGGAATTCCGCGCACATCGATGACGCGCGGCCGGTTCTGAATCAGGGTACCGCAGATGCTGCGCGATTTCGATTCGGTCTCTATCGCGACGGTAATGCGGCAGGGATACTCGTCTCGCCCCTCGTTATGCGCTTCGATGACGTCGATGTTGCGATCGCGCGCGACTTCACGCGCATTCACCGAGTTCACGTAACTGCTGTGATGTTCCAGAATCGACTGCGCCACCTGGATGGTCAAGGGCGACACGTTGAGGTAGTTGGCCTCGCCACCGTAGGTAACCGTCAGCGTCTTGATCGGGTCGTGGGTGAGCTGACCGACGAAGGATCCGAGGCACTGCGCCAGTTGCAGGTAGGGCCGCAGCAACTGCGCTTCCTCGGCGCTGATGCTGGGCGCGTTGATGGCGTTATTGACCGCACCGGTGAGCAGAAATTCGCTAATCTGCTCGGCGACCTGGATGGCGACCTTTTCCTGCGCTTCGATGGTGGAGGCGCCGAGGTGCGGGGTACAGATGACGTTGTCGAGCTCGAACAAAGGGTTTTCACGCGCCGGTTCGACCTCGTATACATCGAGCGCCGCGCCCCTCAGGTGCCCGCTTTGCAAGGCCGCCAGCAACGCCAGCTCATCCACCAGGCCGCCGCGCGCGCAGTTGATCAGCATGCTGCCGGCTTTCATCTTGTTGAGCGCACTCGCGCTGATGATGTTACTGGTCTCGGGCGTCTTGGGAACGTGCAGCGAAATGATGTCGGAACTGCTGAGCAGTGTTTCCAGGTCGACTTTCTTTACGCCGAGTTTGGCGGCGCGCTCATCGGTGAGGAAAGGGTCGTAAGCCTGCACCTTGAGCCCGTAGCCTATCGCCTTACTGGCGACAATGGAGCCGATGTTGCCGGCGCCGATAAGGCCGAGCAGTTTACCCGTCAACTCGACGCCCATGAATTTCGACTTTTCCCACTTGCCACCTCGCGTCGAGGTGTTCGCCTGCGGGATATGGCGTGCCAGCGCCAGCATCATCCCCATGGCGTGTTCGGCGGTGGTGATGGCGTTGCCCAGCGGCGTGTTCATGACGACGATGCCGCGCCGCGTGCAGGCGGGCACGTCGACGTTGTCGACACCGATACCGGCGCGTCCGACGACCTTCAGATTAGCGGCGTGCTCGAGTAATTGCTCGGTCACTTTGGTTGACGAACGAATGGCAAGACCATCGAAGTCACCGATGGCTTCGAACAGTTCCGCCTCGCTGAGCTTGCTCGATTGCACGACCTCGACACCGCGATCTTCGAAGATAGTCACGGCGTGGCTGGACATGGCGTCCGATATCAACACCCTGGGTTTAGTCATTTTGATTCTCCTGCATGGATAGCTTGAATTCTGCGAACACGTAATCGAGCCACGGCGTCAGCGCCCGCAGATCACTGCTTTCGACGGTGGCGCCGCCCCAGATGCGAAATCCGGGCGGTGCGCTGCGGTAATTGCCGATATCGAGGGCGACGTTTTCCTGCTCGAGTCTCGCCAACATGACGTTAATCGCAGGCTGTTGTTTCTCGGACGGCAGTTGCGTGAAACCGGGGTCGACGATTTGCAGACACATCGAGGTCGGCGAGCGCGTCGCCGGATCGCGCGCCAGCCAGTCGATCCAGCCGGTCCTGCTTACCCAGTCGTCGATACAGTCGAAGTTGTCTCGGGTGCGCTTCCACAGGGCCTCGACCCCGCCCAGCGATTCCGCCCAACCGAGCGCCGCGTGCAGATCCTCGAGTGCGAGCATGCTCGGGGTGTTGATGGTCGCGCCGCTGAAGATACCGTCGATGAGCTTGTCGGCTCTGGTCAGCTTGAACAACTTCGGCAGCGGAAAGCGCGGCGGGTGCGATTCGAGCCGTTGCACGGCTTTCGGGCTCAGCGCCAGCATGCCGTGCGCGCCTTCGCTGCCGAGCACCTTCTGCCAGGACCAGGTAACCACGTCGAGCTTGTTGAAATCCATCGGCATCGCATAGGCGGCGGAGGTGGCATCGCACAGCACCAGCCCATCGCGCCCGGCATCGAGCCAGTCGAGATCGGGCAGGCAGACGCCGCTGGTGGTGCCGTTGTAGACCATAACGAGGTCATGCGCCGGATTCACCTGCCCGAGATCGGGCAGTTCGCCGTATTCGGATTGATAGAGATTGAGCGGTTCGATGCCGAGCGCTTGCAGGTCCTTCGACCAGTCGCTGGAAAAGCTCTCCCACACCAGCGCGTCGACCGGACGCGAGCCGAGCAACGACCACATCGCCATCTCGAAGGCGCCGGTATCGGAACCCGGGACGATGCCGAGCTTCCAGTCGCCGGGCAGGCCGAGCAGCCGATGTGATTTATCGATAGCGTCGCGCAGGCGTTGTTTGGGGAGTCTGGCGCGGTGACTGCGCCCGAGATACTCGGTGTTCAAGTGGCTGATGTCCCAGCCAGGGTACTTCTTGCACGGCCCCGAAGAAAAGCGCGCATCCGCCGGTCGGTCGGACGGACACACGGGAAGGCCGCTGGCTTCCTCGTTCATGGTATAACCTCTAGTTATGGGTGGTTTGCTCCACCAGGCG
>JAAEPH010000492.1 GCA_024232855.1 Gammaproteobacteria bacterium | reverse complement strand
TGGCCGCCACGCCCGCATGCAGGGAGAAACCGGATACTTTGGCTGCTGAATCAGCGTAATCATCGGGCTCACAGGCCGGCAACGTCTGCAATGTAAATACTTTGCGCCCTGTCTGGGGGCCCACCGCAATGCGATAGGTGATCGAATGGCCCAGTAACTGATTCATCGGATCTTCCAGAACCGCATCCGAGGCCAGATAGCTGTTCTCAGCATCCCGTTCCAACAGGCCCTGACGCTCAAGATATCGCCCGACTCGTCGGGCGATAGTCTGCGATAGTTGAGTTAGCTCCCGAGTGGTTGGTGAACTGACCGAGTGAAATCGAGCTGATCCAGCGTGGCGGTCGACATACACCCCATCCAGAAAAAGCATATGGAAGTGTATATTCAGGTTTAGTGCGGAACCAAATCGCTGAATCAATGTGACCGCACCAGTGCGGGCTGTCTGTCTCGAATAGCCTGCTTTCCTGACCAGATGCATGGAGATAGCGCGATTGACTATCCCGAGCACCTGGCCCGTTACGGATCTGTTCATCAGGGACGGTCGCGTGTTCTGCGGTGACAGGCGAGATAGCTCTATCTCGCTGGGCGAACTGGCCGCACGTGAGGCGGATCGAGACAGGTCATTGAGCACCACCGAAACCTATCGGGCAAGCGCAAATCCAGGCTCCTATGCCG
>JAAEPH010000491.1 GCA_024232855.1 Gammaproteobacteria bacterium | reverse complement strand
TCACCTATCGCATTGCGGTGGGCCCCCAGACAGGGCGCAAAGTATTTACATTGCAGACGTTGCCGGCCTGTGAGCCCGATGATTACGCTGATTCAGCAGCCAAAGTATCCGGTTTCTCCCTGCATGCGGGCGTGGCGGCCAGATCTGATGAGCGCAAGAAACTAGAGCATCTGTGTCGATACATCAGCCGTCCTGCGGTTTCGGAAAAGCGGCTTTCGCTTACGTCAAGCGGCAACATCCGCTATCAGCTGAAGACACCGTATAGGGATGGCACTACCCACGTCATCTTCGAGCCACTGGATTTCATGGCTCGGCTGCTGCCCTGGTGCCGAAGCCCAGGGCTAACCTGACTCGATTCCACGGCGTGTTCGCACCAAACAGCAAGCATCGTGCCCTGATAACACCAGCAAAACGAGGCAAGAGCACCAAGCGCCAGATAAACGGCGATGTGCGATCTCCTGTGGAGCAGCATGCCGCGATGAGCTGGGCTCAACGTCTGAACCTGGACGTTGAGGTATGTCAGCACTGTGGTGGAAAGGTGAAAGTGCTGGCCTGTATTGAGGACCCGCCAGTCATCAGTCAGATACTGGATCACCTGGAGAAGAAAGGGGAGTGGGTGACGCCGATGAGCCTGTTGCCGGAAGGTCGGGGTCCACCCG
>JAAEPH010000490.1 GCA_024232855.1 Gammaproteobacteria bacterium | reverse complement strand
CTAATGTGCTGAATATCAGGTATTTCTTTCGTTATTTTAGGCGATCGCGTAGTCACTCTACGGATGAGCTTAAAATAATGAAAAAATGCATGAGATTCAGTGCAGTAGACGACCGCAGTAGATTCAACTGAGGATTTTAGGGTAATGGAGCAATGTTTTGTTGCGCCTGCTGGAGAATATCCAGGTGATCAATTATCCGGCGTGCGCTTAGCCCGCATATCTCACCAGGGGGCGGGATGGCGGTTCTCGCCTCCTGCCTCCACCGCATTCGTGCTTCCTTGCACATCATCGCGCAGGGCTTTGGATTCACAAGGGATTTTCTGAAGGAGCGGAATAACAGTGCGTATTTCGGCTCACGCAATATACCCTGACTCAGGCCGTCGGGCCGTCGCATCCTAAATCATTGAGTTTATTGATAAAAACCAAAATTGTTACCGCCTTCGCGCAATATACGGGCTAGCCGCAATATGCGGATCAGCCAATCTTTCGGGCCGGTCACTGCTCATCGTGGTTTGCCTGGCCCTCATCCAGCAAGAAATGAATCAGTTGCAGATAGGCCTGGCTACCCCTCGATTTGGGTTGATAAATTGACAGGGGCATGCCCGCCTTGCTCGCATCCCGGAACTTGGTATCAATCGGAATGACCGAACCCCAAACCCGGGATTGGTGAACCTGTCTCATTTTCGCAAGCGCATCCACCGAGGCACGCGTGCGTTTATCGTACATGGTTGGCACGATCAAATAGGGTTTTCGTCTGGCCAGGGATTTCTCGACCATCCCCAGGGTATGGATCATGCGGTCAAGGCCATTGATCGACAGGTAATCCGTCTGCGCCGGAATCAATAACTGATCGCAGGCCGCTAGTGCATTGATCATCAGGATACCCAGCATCGGGGGGCAATCGATGATGCCATATTGAAACCGGTTGGCCAGGCACTCGATAGCGCGCGCCACCACCAGACCTTTGCCATGATCGGCTCCCATCCGCCGGTCCAGCGTGGCCAGGGCTGCCGATGCCGGAAATAGCCAGGTATTTTCCAGCGGTGTAGGCAACAACATTTTTGCCAGGTCAGCCTGACAGACGGTTGGCTCCATAAACAGGCTATAGATGCCGGTCTTCAGCTGGTCAGGATCGTAACCCAGGTAAGCGCTCAACGATCCATGCGGATCGAGATCTACCAGTAACAGGCGCTTTTCCAGACTGCATAAATGGCCCGCCAGGGTAATCGCTGTCGTGGTTTTACCCACTCCACCTTTTTGGTTTATGACAGCCCAGGTTTTCATCTCATTACCGTGCAGCGCAACATCGCAGATCAGGTGTGTTGGTTGAGCAGTCCCTGAACGTCGAGCAGAATCGCAATGTTACCGTCCCCGGTAATTGTCGACCCCGCCAGACCCGGCAATCCTTGCAACAGGGCACCCAAAGGCTTGATTACCACTTCCTCCTGCCCGATGACCTGGTCGACCACCAGTCCGACAAGAGTGTGCGCCACCCAAACCATGATAACCTGCGGTTCATCGGGAAGAGCTTCCTGATCATCGCCACCGTTCAGCAGCCATTTACGCAGATGGAAAACCGGGGGCGCCTGGCCCCGGCTAAGCAACACTTCTCTGCCGTCCACCAAGCTTATCTGCTTGGAACTCAATTCGAATATTTCACTGACATTTGACAGCGGGAGCGCAAATTTACGCGGGCCCAACTGAATCATCAATGTGGGCAGAATAGCCAGTGTCAAAGGCACCTTAATATTCAGCGTCGTTCCCCCGCCGATTTTCGAGTCGATATCGATGCTACCGTTGAGCTGCGTGATCTTGGTCTTGACAACATCCATGCCGACCCCGCGACCGGAAACGTCGGAAATATTCTGCTTGGTACTCAAACCCGGCATGAAAATCAGATCGTAACAACCCTTGTCATCGAGGCGTGAAGCCGCCTCTGCATCCATCAGGCCTTTTTCAATAACCTTTGCGCGTAATATCTCGGGATCCATGCCCGCGCCATCGTCGGCAATCGACAACAGGATGTTATCGCCTTCCTGTTTGGCAGCCAGCACAACCTTGCCGATGCGTGGCTTACCGGCGGCTTCCCGCCGGGCCGGTAATTCGATACCGTGATCCACCGAATTGCGCACCAGGTGGACCAGAGGATCGGCCAGCGCCTCGACCAGATTTTTGTCCAGGCCCGTATCCTCGCCCACCATTTCCAGCTCTATCTCCTTATCCAGGCTTCGGGCCAGATCCCGAACAACGCGGGGAAATCGGCCAAATATCTTTTTCACCGGTTGCATGCGCGTTTTCATCACGGCGTTCTGAAGATCGCCTGTGACCATGTCGAGATTGGAAATGGCCTGGTGTACGCGCTCATCGTCGAAGCCGGCCTTCAGAGTATTAAGACGATTACGCGTAAGCACCAACTCGCCGACCAGATTCATAATGTCATCCAGTCTGGTTGTATCGACCCGTACCGTGGCTTCGGCGGTTTTGGGCTTACTGACGGCGACCTTATTTTTCGCCGCCGAATCCGCTAAATTGTTCTCCGCCACCCGGCTAGCGGGCGGACGGTCACTTGCCTGCGGTTGGGGGGTTTTAATATTCTGGGAATCGGTGGGACCCATGCCGGCGCCATGCATCTGGTCGAGCAGGTTTTCAAATTCGTCGTCGGTGATTTTATCGCCGCCCGGGGTTTCAGGCGGTTTTTTGTCAACCTCCGATTGTGCGGCACTTGACGACGGTTTCGCATCCGCCTGGCCATTCTTGCCATGCAGCGAATCGAGCAGGGCCTCGAACTCGTCATCGGTGACTTCATCGCTTGCGGTAGCCTCGTTATCGGCATCAACCTCCGGCGACCCGGCCTGCTCCCGAAGCGAACCAAGCAAGACTTCGAATTCCTCTTCGCAAATTTCATCATCAGCCGCCGTAGTTAATGCTTCCGCATCCGATTCTGGCTTGTCCCCGGTTTCAGTTACGGTCTCGGCCGGGTATCCGGCTTCCCCGGGTGATTCCACTCTGGCGTTTCCCGGGTTTTGCATATTCTGCAAATTCTCCATCAACTCCTGCGGGGCCGCGTCCGGCTCGACCCCATCCCGGATCTGGCCGAACATGTGGTTGACTTCGTCCAGTACGCGCAAAAAAGCGTCCATCATATCCGCGTTCAAATTCAGTTCGTTATTGCGCAATAGATTAAAAATATCCTCCGCCTTGTGACAAACCTCGACCAGGTTGGTCAGCGACAGGAAGCTGGCGCCACCCTTAATCGTGTGAAATCCCCGGAATATGGAATTCAACAGATCGCTGTCATCGGGGCTTTGTTCAAGATCGACCAGTTGCTCGTTCAGCTGATCAAGAATCTCCCCTGCTTCGACGAGAAAGTCCTGTAGAATTTCATCTGCTAAATCGATCGTCATGTTGCCACCTAAAAACCGAGACTGGCCAGCAAATCATCGACGTCATCCTGCGATTGCACTACGACTTCTCGACAGGCGTCGGGCAATTGCGGTCCCACCGCTATTTCACCGGAATCCTCTACTACCGTCGTCATCAGTGGT
Organism: Gammaproteobacteria bacterium; assembly: GCA_024232855.1. Lineage (GTDB taxonomy): Bacteria > Pseudomonadota > Gammaproteobacteria. Next base: position 2,582 of record JAAEPH010000490.1, on the reverse strand, counting down.
TTTCTACTACCCGAAATCGAAACCAGACCGATCAGCTTGCTTTCTATTTCCTGAACCATATTAATCACCTGCTTGATCATTTGCCCGGTGATGTCCTGATAACCCTGGATTAACATAATCTCGTTCATTTTTTCATGAATGGCGTTGGTTTCCTCACCGCACGCCTCGAAAAATCGATTCAGGTCGTCGCTTAAATCAATGAACTCCTGCTTTGACAATTCCCGGTTACAGAATTGCTGCCACCGCCGATAAAGCGGTCCGACCCGATCGCTGAAGGCATCAATCAGCAATATCGTGTCTTCCGCACCCGATATGGTGCGATGTGCGGCCTCGTCGGTTTTACTGATGATGAAGTTGAGCCGCTGTTTGGCATCCGGGATTTCGTCTTGCACTAGTTCGGCGACGCGATCATCGGTGGCGAAAGCGCTGATGCTGTCGTGAATTTCACGCGTCAACATTCCCAGTTCCTGATACAGCGCGCTTTCCCGGAGATCGGTGATTTCAGACAGCAACCGATCTACCCGTTGTTCATCCTCCGCGCGGAGCGCCTCGACGAGTTCTTCGGCTTTATCAAGAAATTGTTTATCCATTAGACTTTTTTCTTCAGGCATCGCACTATGTCACCTCATCCAGCCCCGGCTTCAATCCGGCTAAAAATCCGGCTAATTTTTTCCTCTAAGGTTGTCGCGGTGAAGGGTTTGACCACGTAGCCATTAACCCCGGCTTCGGCGGCGGCGACAATCTGCTCGCGTTTCGCTTCAGCGGTGACCATCAAAACCGGCATATTGGATAGTTCCTCGTTGGCGCGTATGCTTTTCAGCAGCGTCAACCCATCCATTCCCGGCATATTCCAGTCGGTCACGAGAAAATCGAATTCGCCCGATTTAAGCATCGGCAAGGCAGTTTGCCCATCGTCAGCCTCGGACGTATTGTTAAATCCCAGGTCGCGCAGTAAATTTTTGATAATTCGCCGCATGGTTGAAAAATCGTCAACGATAAGAATATTCATGTCTTTATCCATGCAACCAAACCTCCGTCATATTGCATTACTGTGATATCGAAAATGAGTCACTGCCTCACTGCCTTAATATCGGCAGTCTTGCGCCAAAATTAAGCCCGGATTTCAGTTACCCAATTCTTGCCTGAATATTGCACGAAAGCGGCGTTGGGCATGCCTGGAATCAGACCCATCCGCTTGATGTTGGTGGTCGCCGCCTCGAGCGGGCGAGGATGATCCGAAACCGTTCGCAGACAGCGTGGGCGTTTTCCAACTCGGTATTGGGTAGAATTATGGCAAACTCCTCGCCACCGTAACGGCAGACAACATCTACCTGCCTGAAGCTCTTTTTCAGAAGCAGTCCCAGATCATTGAGGACTGCGTCACCCGCGGAATGTCCGTGAGTGTCATTAACCTGCTTGAACCTAAAATCCTCAGTTGAATCTACTGCGGTCGTCTACTGCACTGAATCTCAAGCATATTTATTATGTGTGTTGTAGCAATATCCTTTTGCGCACTGGATCATAACTATCATTGATCCAGTTTTTTATGAATAAATAACCAGGTTGTTACCGCACACTACTTACCGAACATTCTTGGTATAAGCATTGACCGCTTTTTGCCCTTTATAGGTTGACACCGCTTCGTTGGTTACGGCCTTTCTTGCTGAAGCAGCCAGTTCTTCCAGAGATTTATTTATCTGCAATAATTCACGCGTTGCCCTGGCCACGTCAGGCAGGCTCTCTACACCAGGTGTGGTATAAAATGCCTCGAACACATTTTTCCGCAGAATTTCCGCCTCGATAACCTTGTCCCAGTTACCAGCTTCTGCATTTTTCAGCATATCTCGATTGTACTCAACGAGCTCAACCAGTTGACTATTCAGCTCATCTTGGTGTTTGGTAGAAGTCAATGCCTATCCAATGAAAATACGCGCTGGATTACTCAGGCGCTTTCTGACTCAGGAGTGATTTTGGTTCTGAATTCAACCGGGATAGCATCCCAGCCTGATTTTATCTCGCGCAGCAGGCCCGTTACTTCTATGACAATATCGACATCATTATCGATGTTAGCAGTCAGCAAGCGTCTTTCGATATACTCGTATAGCCTATCAAGATTAGCCGCCAGCTCGCCACCCTCCTGCATATCGAGGCTCGAGCGTAGGCCGCCTACAATTGCCATGGCCTGACCTATAACTTCACCCTTTTTAGCGACATCGCCGCGAGACATGACCCCTTTTACAACAGCAAGCTTCCCAAGCACACCTCCCAGTAGCATCTGCACCAGGCGATGCGGATCAGCATCGGTGACACCGGAATAACTACTAACCTGATTATATTGACCAACATTGCTCATTGTAGCTGTGTGACCTGTCATGTTTGCTCCTGATAAGTTAATGAGTCGTAACGGTTCTTACTATTAACATCGACCCAAATTACCGAAACTTAACCCGGAGAATTCATAAATATACGCAAAAATCGCGCAGTATATTGATTTCACAAGGAAATATCCGAAGAAGTCTCGTATCGGTGATTACGAGCGACTGAGGATATATTTCTTGTGGAATCAATAGACAAGCGAGATT
>JAAEPH010000489.1 GCA_024232855.1 Gammaproteobacteria bacterium | reverse complement strand
TGTTCCCGCGCCAGCAGCAGCTCAAGCAGTACCGCGCGCTGGACCGGCAGATGGACGAGGTGATCGAAGCGATCATCGGCTTCGCGCAGGTCAACGGCCGCCTGCCCTGCCCGGCGATACCCGATTCCGCCGGTCTTGAGGACTACGATGACACCAATGACGACGGCTGTGAAAATTACGGTGGTTTCGTGCCGGTCAATACGCTCGGTCTGAATGGCCGGCTCAACCAGGATTCGCTGCTGCTGGATCCCTGGGGAAATCCTTATCGTTACTACGTGGCCGACATCGATTTCGATCCTCCTGGTCCGACGAATCCCGATGGCCTTTCGGATTTTACCGCGCCGGGCGGGATGCGAACGGTCGGGCTGGTCGATTCGGATGACGATGACTACATCGATCTCGACGGTCGTTACATCATTTGCGACTCTGCAGGCACCGCTACGAACCGATGTGCTGGCGGTGCCAATCCCGTGTTTGGCCGTTTTCTGGATGGCAACGGTGACGCCGACGACCACGACGTTGACGACCGCTATGGCGGGGCACCCTTCGTGCTGGTGTCGATGGGTAGGAACTGGAACGAGGTGGCCCTTGCGGGTGACGAACTGGTGAACAGCGGCGCCACTCTAACTACTGCGTTTACTGTACCCATACCGAATGGGCCGGCAGGTGCACCCTACCTGTTAAAAGAGGTAAACAACCGCGAAACCATCTTTGTGCGCCGACCCAGCGGTTTCGCCGACGACTTTGACGATGTGGTTAGATGGGTATCGCCGAATATTCTCTTCTCGCGCATGATCCAGGCCGGCCAACTGCCCTGATGGACTGAAATTCGAGGGTCTACATCGATTTTCGCCGTGACTGGCAGGGTTGCAAACTCGTACCTTCGAGGGGGACACGGCACATTTTTCGGTGATTGGTGTGCGAGGATCGAACAGCTCGGCGAAAAATCGTGACATGTCCCCGAGGGTTTGGTCCGCCAGATGCTCGGCCTATTCCACCAGGTGCTGAAATAGGTTAAAGCAAACCCGTCCGTGCTCGTTTTGACTGAGTTCGAGCTCGTAGTTGAAGGCATGCGCCATGATCGCCGACTGGTACAGGCCGATACCCATGCCACTGCCGGACGTCACCGGCTTGGCAAACAGGCTGCTTTCTATATCTGCCGTGATCGCGTCACCGTCGTCGCAGACCGATAACAGGATGATGTCGCTGCTGGAGTGCAGGCGAACGTCGACCCGGGTGAGCGGGGATTTTTTGAGCGCGTTGTTGATCAGGTTGTCGGCAACGCTGTCGAACAGGTCGACCGGTAACACCAGGTTATTCTCGATGTCGCTGTCGATGACGATGCGCGTATTGGAGCCATGCTGTTCGACGATGCGTTCGAGCCATTGGTTACAGTCGATCAGTTTGATCTGGGTGTCGAGTTTTGGCGCGCGCAGCTTTTGCAGCGTGCTTTGCAGGCGCGACCCGATCTGTTGCAGGTTGGACTGCAGCAGCTTCTGCGTATCCGGCGTTTCCTTTTCCATGTCGAGAATTTCGAGCGAGGTCTTGATCGACTGCAGGATGTTCTTGACGTCATGAGTGAGGCGCGCGCCGGTGTGGTGAATGGTCGCGAAATGCTCCTGCGCGCGTATTTTCTCCTGGTTCAGTTTGGCCAGGTAAAACTGGTAGGCCATGCGGATCAACAGGATGGTGTGGTGCTCGAGCGCGGTCCCCGGGTCGGCCTTGAAAAAGAGCACCACCGTCAACTTGTCATCCAGCCGATGTTCGAGCCGCGTGCCGATTTTGTCGCCGATACTGATTCTTGAATTTTCGAAATGCCATTCGATGGAGTTCAACCAGTCGTTATCGGTCAGGTGTTCACAGACCGCCTCGAGGTAATCGCCCGGTGTCAGGTAGCGTTCCTCGATCAGTGTCGTCAGGGTGTTGATCCAGGTTTCGAACGGCCCGCCGATGGTCATCGCATAGCGATTCCAGAGCACCCCGATTCCCGAATAGCCGACGCCGGGATTCCAGAACCAGCTGATGCCGATGGTCAGCGTGGCGACGATGAACACGGTCAGCAGCAAGCCGTCGATATAGTCGACGCCGTACAGCAGGTTGATGACGATGCCACCCAGCAGCACGATAAACAACAGCGTCGCGGCAAGCAATCCGTGCATCAGGTCGACCTGGCTGCGCTCCTGCTTCTGGTGGTCCGGGTTGGGTGCGAAATAGAACAGCAGCACCGGCACCAGGATTACGGTCTGCATGTAGTCGCCGAACATTGCCGGTAACTGGATTTCCTCAAACGTGTCCGGCACCAGTCCAACCGCCATTTCCAGCGTGATGATCAGCAGCGCGAGCAGGTCGAAGGATCTGAACGCGGTCTGGCTGAGCAGGCGGCTGCCGATCAGGCCGGAGAGAATGAGGCTGAAAAAAACCAGCGATTCGTTGGGGAAGGAATAGGCGAGCAGGACGAAGACGATGGCGACGATAACGACCGGTCCCCGGCGAATCTTTTCCTGTTTGCTCCACAGCGGTTGCCAGAGCAGGAATAGACCATACAATATAAAAGTTAGACTAAACTTTAACAGGGGGTCGTCGACTATCCAGATCAACGCATGGCAAAGCAGCAGGATGGTGGCCAGAATTTGCTGGCCGTATTGTAAAAACGAATCGATTCTAATCAAGGTGCTGACACTCGAATGACCAGCCAGACTATAGCATTGTTCCGATACCTGATGCTGGGAATTATGAGCAGGCGGCTGTTCGTGTTGCTGGCCGTGCTGGTGCTGGCGGCGGTGTTGAGCGCGAGTTTCATCGAAGAGCTGGCGATCATCAACGGCACCGCCATCGTCAGTGCTTTTATCGCCGATTTTCTGCGTTACAGCCTCTCGCTGCTGGCCTTGCTGGTGGTCGCCAGCGCCGTCGCCGAGGACTACCAGTCACGCCAGTTCGAACGCCTGTTAACCATGCCGCTGGCGCGCTGGCAGTACATTGTTGCGCAAACCCTGGTGATCGCGTGCCTGTGCTTGCTGCTGGCGCTGCCCGCGCTGCTGCTGGTTTCGATTTACAGCGGCGTAGCTGTCGGTTTTTACTGGGCCGCCGCGCTCTGGCTGGAACTGTTGTTGATCAGTCTGCTTGGTCTGCTCGCTATTTTGAGCCTCGAAAAAATTCCGCAGGCGGTGTTCTTTTCGCTGGCGATTTACCTGCTTGCAAAACTGTCGGGACTGATCAACCTGATGCTGGCGGAATCGGTGCGCCTGTCGGAAGGCAGCGCCGCTAGTCGCGCGGTCGAATTTATCTTCGGCTCGATACTATACCTGATACCGGGCACCGGCAGTTTCGCCGAAAGCGATGTTTTTTTTGAGCCCATCGATTTGCTGGCGACCCTGGGCGAACAACTGTTCAGCGTAATGATTTACGCGCTATTCCTGCTGGCGGTCTGCCTGGTCGATTTTTACCGCAAGGAATTCAGTTTCTGATGCGCCGCAGGGAACGCCCCATGCTGTCGTTACCGCGCCCGCTGCTGTGGGCTTTCGTGCTGCTGCTATGCGCACAGCTGCTCCACCACCATCAAGACCGGGAGCGCCTGCAAACCGACTACCGTGGGTTGAGCCAGCCGTTCAGCGCCGCTATCTATCGCGGTTTGGCCATGGGCTCGGAACAGTTGCTCGGGTATTTGCTGGCGTTGCGCCTGCAGCTGCACGACAACCAGGCCGGCCGTCATTTTCGTTACAGCCTGATCGACTATGAGCGGCTGGTCGACTGGCTCGACCGCATCACCGAGATCAGTACAGGTACCGAGTACCCGATGCTGCTGGCGTCACGGGTATACGCCTCGACCGGTGATCGCGAGCGCTTGCGGCATATCCTCGAGTTCATCCAGCGTCGTTTCGACGACGACCCTCAATTACACTGGCGCCGCCTGGCCGAGGCCAGCGTGATCGCCAAGCACAGGCTCGGCGATATCGACCTGGCGCTCGCCATGGCGCGCAAGCTGGCGCGCCAACCGGCCAGCGTTGAAATGCCGCGTTGGGCGCGCGATTTCGAGTTTCTGTTGCTGGCCGATTTGAATGAGCTGGAGTCGGCCATCGCCATTATCCAGGCAATGTTGCAGGCCGAAGCCGTGAATGACCGGGATGAACGGCGTTTCCTGCAGGGGAAGTTGTTGGATTTTCAACAAAAGCTGTTTGAATCTCGACAAACCTCCGCGGAATGACCCTCGGAACAATCTAAGTAACTCAGAAATAAAAGGTTTTATTATTATTGGCACGCTTAATGCATATTTAATACCAGATGCAGTCGAACTTAATCTGGAGAATTCCATGCAGTTACAAAAACAGAAAGGTTTCACGCTCGTTGAAATCGCAATCGTACTGGTAATCGTGGGCCTGCTCATCGGCGGCGTCCTCAAGGGCCAGGAAATGATCACCAATGCCAAGCTCAAGCGTGTCGAGAGCGATAACGCGGGTATTGCCGCGGCCATGTTTTCCTACCAGGATCGCTACCTGCAGCTCCCCGGCGACGACAATGGTGCCAAAAATCGTTTCACGGTCTACGAGGATGATGCGGACAACGGCGCAGGCAACGGCACCATCGGTGATGGCACCGACTGGGATATGGCGACCAACACAGCCTGGACCGCCGGCGGCCAGGAAACGCTCAAGTTTTTCGCCCATTTGCGCGCCGCGGGCCTGGTGCCCGGTGGCGGTAAGGATTCGACCCGGCCGACGAACGCCTACGGTGGCCAGATCGGAGTTCAGGACGGGTCGCTGGGAATCGCCGGCCACGTCACTATCTTCGGCGCCATCGAAGGTCCCATCGCCAAGATTATCGAGGCGCGCCTCGATGACGGTAATGGTAGTACCGGACGCATACAATCTGTCAAGATCGCCTCCGGCGTCGCGGACATGGATGCGGACGCGGACGGCGATGCCGTCTATTCGGATGCCTCGCGCTACAACATGGCCTTCCGTCTGTAAGAGGGAGTTTACCCTGGTTAGTTAAGACTGGCTCGTCATCATGGCGAGCCAGTTTTCATTTAAGGCTCAGGAATCATGACCCAGGCACTGACCCTTTCCAATGTCAGCTACTCGGTAGCCGGACTGAATATACTCAGGCAACTCGATCTCGAAGTCGGAGCGCGGCAATATTATGCAATTGCGGGCATCAATGGCGCCGGCAAATCGACCCTGATCAAGTTGATCCTCGATTTGATCCGCCCTCAGCCCGGCGGCAGCATCCGCATCTTCGACTTCGAAAACAGCAATCCGCAATGCCGCGAGCAGCTTTCCTACCTTCCGGAAAAATTTGACGTCAAGAAGAACATCAGCGGCCGCCAGTATCTCGACTTTATCGCGGCGGCGTATCACCAGAAGCCGGATCGCCGTAAAATATCCGAACTCGCCGAGCGCCTCGACTTTCCACCGCACCGACTCGATTCGAGGGTCGGCGGCTATTCCAAGGGTATGGTGCAGAAACTCGGCCTGCTGAGCTGTTTCATGCTCGACCGCCGCCTCATTATTCTCGACGAACCCCTGAGCGGCCTCGACCCGCGCGCGCGATATCACTTCAAGGAATTGATGCGTTCACTCAAATCGAGTGAACACACGGTCCTCTACAGCACTCACCTGCTGGCCGACGCCGAAGACCTTTGCGACCAGTTCGGAATTCTGCACGATGGTGAAATGAAGTACCGGGGAACGCCGGCGGAATGCATGCAACGCTACCGCGCCGACAGCCTAGAACAAGCCTACATGGCCTGTATCGCGGAGTAACAGGCTTCTTTACCCTCGGGGACAGACTCCATCGAATGTGCATTCGTTGATCGCGGGGTTCTTCAAAAAGTTCTCGCGGAGGCGCAGGGAACGCCGAGGGTATTTTGCGGGGTAAGGAGTTGGGTACTTCTTTTCAATTTTGGATAGCTCCTGTATCCCTCCGCGCGCTCAGCGCTCTCCGCGCCTCCGCGAGAACCTTCCCGGGAAACATCCGCAGCCTGGCCAGCAGTATGAAGCGGTTAGCCAAGCTCCTTCAGTTTGCGGGTGATCGTGTTGCGGCCCCATCCGAGCAGGCGAGCGGCATTCTGCTTGCGCCCCTGCGTCGCCTCCAGCGCACAATCGAGCAGCGTCTTTTCGAAGCTTCGTGTCGCCGATTTGAGAATATCGGTTTCACCCTGGGCGAGCTGCTGCTTTGCCCACAGTCGCAAGGGTGTCTGCCAATCACCGATTTCGGATGGCAGCCGCTGCGCATCGTCGCCGTTCTCGGCCACCGGTTCGCAGGCGCGCGCAACCAGTTCCAGGGCATCGTCGATGTCGAACGGTTTGGGCAGATACTCGAAGGCGCCTTCGTGAAATGCCTGCACCGTGGTATCGAGGTCGGTATAGGCGGTCATCACGATAATCGGTGTTTGCGGTGAAATATTCTTGATTTGCTTGAGCAGCTCGAAGCCGTTGATTCCCGGCATGCGTACGTCGGTGATAATCAGTGACGGTCGCTCGCCCGCTGGCGTGCGCTTGAAGCTCGCCAGCGCCACCGAGCCGGATTCGAAGGCACTAACCTGGTAGCCATTGTTCGACAGGGTCTTGTCCAGTACCCAGCGCATCGATTGATCATCATCGATGATCCAGACCGGGGTTTGCGGATTATGGGCTGCTAGATTCATGATTTTTCCAGGGGCAGGATGGTGCTGAATGTGGTTCCGGAGGCCGAGCTGTGCAGGTGGATGGTGCCGCCGTGCCGGGAAATGATTTCCTGGGCAATGGGCAAACCGAGGCCGCTGCCGTCGGGCTTGTCGGTAATCATGGGTAGAAAAATGGTTTCACCCAGATCTTTCGGTATCCCCCGGCCGTTATCGCTGATGTCGACTCGAAGCACCAGGGGATGCGTGATCTGGCCGATGGTGAACTGGAAGTCAACACGGGTTTTAATGGTGATTATCCCGTTACCGTCGATCGCCTGGACGGCATTGCGAACAATGTTCAGGAATGCCTGTATCAGCATATCCCGGTCCGCCACCAGTTCGGGGATGCTGGGGTCGTAATCGCGGTTGATGACGATGCGATCGGGCTCCGCGGCCAGAATTATCTTACGGATATGCTCGAGCACCTCGAGAATATTGAGCGCGTCCCTGTGCATTCGGTTTCCGGGCCCGAGCATGTTACTGGTCAGTGACTGCAGACGATCCACCTCGCTGATAATGACCTCGGTGTACTCGGTCCACTCGGGGCGGTCGAGCGCTCTTTGCAACAGTTGCGCGGCGCCGCGTATGCCCCCCAGCGGGTTGTTGATTTCATGGGCGAGTCCGCGCGCGAGTTGCTGGGTTGCCTGTTGCTGCAGCTGTTTCAGTTCATCCTGGGCAAACTGGGCCTGGCGTTCGAGCTGGCGTACTTCGAGAACGATTTCACCACCGTCGTGCCGATCGCCGAAAGGATAGATACTGTAGTTGGCGACGATGGATTTGCCGCTGGCCAGCGTGATGACCGCTTCGTGCTCGGTGAAGGCAATCGAATCGAGGGTCAGTTTGTCGATGATGCTCGAAGGCTCCAGCTGACTGAGCAAGCTGGCGAAGTAGCGCCCTACGAGACTGTTGGCGCTGATTTCGAACAGGGCTTCTCCAGCGGCGTTGACGTAGCTGATGCGGCGCTCGGCGTCGAGGCATAAAATCGCCGAATTGAGGGTGTCGAGAATGCGCCCCGGGGAGTCGGCTGACGGATCCGGGTCTGGTCTGGATTGCGGCATGACAATGGGCTGACGCGGGATCGTAGACAAAAAAGGCCCCTCCAGGGGGCCTTTTTGTCGATCCGGCAAGCGCTCGCCTAACAGCTGTAGTAGAGGTCGAATTCGACCGGGTTGGTCGCCAGACGCAAGCGGTCGACTTCTTCCTGCTTGAGCTCGATGTAACCGTCGATGACATCGTCGGTAAACACGCCGCCGGCCTTGAGAAAGTCGCGATCCTGGTCGAGCGCTTCCAGCGCCTGGTCGAGCGAGAACGCGACCTGGGGGATTTCAGCCTCTTCCTCGGGCGGTAAATCATAGAGATCCTTGTCCATCGCTTCACCCGGGTGAAGCTGGTTCTTGATACCGTCGATGCCCGCCATCATCATCGCGCTGAAGGCGAGGTAAGGGTTGGCTACCGAATCCGGGAAGCGCACTTCGATGCGTCGCGCTTTGGGGTTGCTGACGTAGGGGATACGAATCGAGGCTGAGCGGTTGCGCGCCGAGTAGGCGAGCATGACCGGAGCCTCGAAACCGGGCACCAGGCGCTTGTAGCTGTTGGTGGCCGGGTTGGCGAAGGCGTTGATGGCGCGTGCATGCTTGATCACGCCGCCGATGTAGTACAGCGCCATTTCTGACAGGCCGCCGTATTCTTCACCGGAAAACAGGTTGACGCCGTCCTTGACCAGCGACATGTGTACGTGCATGCCGTTGCCGTTATCGCCGACCAGCGGCTTGGGCATGAAGGTTGCGGTCTTGCCGTAACTGTGCGCGACGTTGTGCACGCAGTACTTGAGAACCTGCACTTCGTCGGCTTTACGCACCAGGGTGTTGAAGGCGACACCGATCTCGCACTGTCCGGCGGTTGCCACTTCGTGGTGATGTACCTCGACCTTGAGCCCCATTTCTTCCATCGCCAGGCACATGGCCGAACGGATGTCGTGCAGTGAATCGACCGGGGGTACCGGGAAGTAACCGCCCTTTACGCCGGGGCGATGGCCGATATTGCCGTCTTCGTACATCTTGATCGAGCTCCAGGCCGCTTCTTCCGATTCGATCTGGTACGAGCAATGCCCCATTTCAGTCGACCACTTGACGTCATCGAAGACGAAAAACTCGTTCTCGGGTCCAAAGTAGGCGATGTCGGCGATTCCGGATGCCTTCAGGTAGGCTTCGGCGCGGTCGGCGATGGAGCGCGGGTCGCGCTCGTAGCCTTCGCCAGTGGCGGGTTCGACGATGTTGCAGGAAATATTGATGGTGGGCTCGTCGGTGAAGGGATCGAGTACCGCGGTTGCGGGATCGGGCATCAGAATCATGTCGGATTCGTTAATGCCTTTCCAGCCGGCGACCGAGGAACCGTCGAACATCTTGCCCTCGGTAAAGGTATCTTCCTCGAGAGTATGGGCGGGGACGGAAACATGCTGCTCCTTGCCCTTGGTATCGGTAAAGCGAAAATCGACGAACTTGACGCCGTACTCGTTAATCTTGTTCAACACATCGGACGCAGACATGATTTATTCTCCAGAATCAGGGGGTCAAAAAAACAGAAGAGGAATTGTACGGATTAATGCCGCGGTGCCAATTAATCGTGCAAAAGCGGATGATTTTACGGGGAATTCTGAAAATATGCACTAAAATAGTGCGTCAATCCACGTAGTAAACGTTGACCTTGCCGACGTAGTCGAGCTCGCAGGCGCCTGCCTTCAATTTACCGATGCCGGCGGCGTGAGCGGGAGTGCACATCGACGCCGGCAACACCAGATCGATTTCGATGAGCCGATCGAGGTAATGCAGCTTGGTCTGGATGATCTGTTCGCTTTCGCTGACGCCGGTCCAGGCCTGTTGCAGGTCGTACTCGATAAGTTGTCGTTCCGGCAGCCCGGCGAGCACGGATTCCCGGACACTGTCGTCCAGGGGGTCGATATGAATCTGCACGTCGATTATCTTCGGGAACTGCTTCTTGATCTGGTACTCGATGTGGTGCGCGATGTAGTGCGCCTCGGATACGGTCAAATCCGGGTCGACCTCGATGTGCGCATCGATATAACCCAGTCCTCCCATCGAACGGCTGCGCAGGTTGTGGATACCGACCACGCTTGCATTGTCCTGCATCGCCCCGCGCACCTGTTCGACCAGCTCCAGGTCGAGCCCGGTGTCGATCAATTCATCGAGGGCCTTGCGTCCGAGCCGCAGCCCGATCCAGGATATCATGCCGGCAACGACGATCGCGGCGACCGCATCCATGTAGGGAATACCCATCAACTGCGCCGAGATGCCGATGACGACGACGATGGAGGAGAGCGCATCCGAGCGATGATGCCAGGCATTCGATTCGAGCAGGCTTGAATGCGTGATGCGCGCCGCGCGCCGCGTGTAATGGTAAAGCCCTTCCTTGGCGACGATCGCGATACCGGCAAAGACGATGGTGATCGCTTCGGGGTTATAAGTCAGCGGGTTGAAAATAGTGTCGATTCCGCGTAGGCCGATGCCGATGCCGACCATGGCGAGGATGACGCCCAGCAGCATCGAGGCGAGTGTTTCGATACGGCCATGGCCGTAGGGGTGATCCTTGTCCGCCGCCTTTGATGAGCGCCTGGATGCGTACAGGACGATGAAATCGGTGCTCAGGTCCGACAGCGTGTGGATGCCGTCCGCGAGCAGCGCCTGTGACCTGCCAAGCAACCCGAACACGATCTGCAGGCATGCCAGCGCACAGTTGATCGCGGCCCCCGTCAGGGTGACCCGTTGCGTGATCTTATGCCGTTCAGCGCTCTCCATCGCCGTTCTTGCGTACCACGAATATGAATTCCTGCTGCCGCTGGTCGCTGCTAATCACGCTGTGGCCGTTGATGCGGCACCAGGCCGGAATATCGTTCATCGTGCCCGGGTCGGTGCAGGTGATGCGAACGCTTGCGCCCGCCGGTTGCCGGTTGATGCAATCCTGCAGGCGAATCACCGGCATCGGGCACAGCAGGCGGCGTGCGTCGACTTCGACGATATCGCTCATGCGATGACCCATTCCGGATTGATCTGTTCGGCGCGCAAGGGTTTGACCTGGAGATTGCGCGAGTCCTTTTCGCGGTCGCTGAAGCGTAACTCGACCGATTCGGCGTCACGCCCCTGGCTGAAGCGGGCGGTAATGGCGCAGGCGAGCTGAAGCTGCCGCGGGTCGAGTTGCTCGCCTTCGACCAGCGCCAGCGGGCCCGCGTGGCTGACCGTTTTTATCGTCTGAAACTGGCGCTTGTAACCGCTTAAAAACCGGGTTTCGCCCTCTTCGCGCGCGATGATCAGTTTGAAGGCCTTGCTCGGGCGAATATGGCGCCCGACCTTCAGCAGCATGATGTCGTCGAGTTCGTATTCGCGATGGCCGCGGTTGTCCCACATATCCTGTAACTTGACCGAGTAGCTCTGATCGGTGAGAAAGCAGCAGCCGCCGGCGGGCTGGGCATAGCCTTCGAAGCCGAACCGCGCAGCCAGCGCCATCTGCGGTTTGCGTGAGCGCCCGCTGAAATCGAGCAATTGCTCGCGCTCGATCCAGCCTTCCAGCTCGGGGCGCGTCGGTGGCAAATTCCTGGCGCATAACGGACGCAATAGCAGGTCTTCCGCGCCCGACTCCGAGGCCACCACCGGCATGAGGCGTTTGCGCTGGGACTTTGGGCGCTGGCCGATGACTTCGCCTGTAATAATGAAATCGAAGTCATGCTGTTCGAGCCATTCGTGCGCCTTGTGCACCATGAAAATCTTGCAATCGAGGCAGGGGTTCAAATTGGCGCCGTAACCGTGTTTGGGGTTGATGACGATATCCTTGTACTCTTCGATGATATCGATGATGTGCAGCTTGATACCCAGCTGTTCCGCAACCCAGAGCGCATTGTTGCGTTTTTCCCGCTTGCGGTCGCGGTTGCGAATCGCATGGGTGTGGCCTTCAACGCAAAAGCCGGTAAAAAAGTTGATGCCTTCGACCACTACGCCCTGCTGCTGGATCAACCTTGCCGCCAGCAGTGAGTCCAGGCCGCCGGATATCAGCGCAACTGCTTTTATGGTCATCTGAAGTCTGGATTTTAAAAAGGGCAGTATAGCAACAACGCAGTCCGTTGATAAATCAGCTGCTTCGCAAATTTCATACTTTCGCCTCCATACGTCATCCCGGCGAAAGCCGGGATCCAGAGCAGTGGCGGTGCTGAAAATCGTGGAACTGGATCCCGGCCTGCGCCGGGATGACGGTTTGGACTGTTGCCGAGCCGCCCCCACTAGTGTAAAACCTGTTCCCTTTTAGCCATTGGCGCCAGAGTATGCCGATCAGCGATCCGCCAGCACGTTCCATACGAAGTTTCGTACGCCGCGGCGGGCGTATGACGCCGTCGCAGAAGAATGCGCTCGCAAGCTACTGGCCGTTGTACGGGCTCGAGTTCGCGCATGTCATGCCGCGCCTGCCGGACGGATTCGACACGCTCAAGCTTGAAATCGGTATCGGCAATGGCGACGCGCTGATTCACATGGCCAGTGCCGACCCGGACAGTCTTTATATCGGCATCGAGGTGCACGAGCCGGGCATCGGGCGTTGCCTCAACAATATCCATCAGCAGCAACTGACCAACCTGCGCCTGATCAGGCACGATGCGATCGAGGTGCTGGAGCACATGATCGCGCCGGCCACGCTTGACCGCATCCTGCTGTTCTTTCCTGATCCCTGGCATAAGAAACGTCACCACAAGCGCCGCATCGTCAATCAGCGTTTTCGCGACCTGGGTTACCGCGCCCTCAAACCGGGCGCATCGATCCATATCGCCACCGACTGGCAGGACTACGCGGAATCCATCGCGCTACAGTTTCTCGAGGACGCTCGATTCGCCAACCAGGGCGATACCGCCGGTTACGTAGTTCGTCCGCAATACCGGCCGTTGACCCGCTTCGAGCGCCGCGGTCTCAAGCTGGGTCACGGCGTCTGGGACCTGTTGTTTGCCAGGGCCTGTTAACAGGCCCTAAAAGGCCAGATTCATCATTACCAGCATGACGACGATAAAGAGGATGCTCATGAAGCCTCCGGCGCGCATGAAATCCGGTACCTTGTAGCCGCCCGGACCCTTGATCAGGGCATTCACCTGGTGGGTTGGAATGAGGAAGGAATTGGAGGTCGCCAACGCTACGGTCAGCGCGAATAGCGCCGGACTGGCCCCCGCGCCGATGGCGATGTTCACCGCCAACGGCACCAGTAATACGGTCGCGCCGACGTTTGACATGACCAGCGTGAAGAAGGTCGCCAGTACCGCCACCGCGGCCTGGATCACCCAGATGGGCATTCCGCCCACCACCAGCAGTGTTTGTTCGGCGATCCACTTGGCGGTGCCGCTGGTTTCCACGGCGAGGCCGAGGGGAATCAGGCTGGCGAGCAGGAACACCGTACTCCAGGACACCGCTTCATAGGCTTCTTCGATCTTGAGCACCCCCGAGATGACCATGCCGATTGCCCCGGTCATCAGCGCGATCGACAACCGAAGGTCGGTAAACAGCACCATGAACAACGCAAGTCCGAAGAAGAAACTGGCCCAGCCGACCTTGTTGGGGCGGGTTTCCTCGTGCGGGTATTCCGAGGTGACGATAACGAAATTTCGGTCCCGTTCCAGGTGCGCGAGTGAGCGCCAGGGCGTAAATGCGAGTATCGTGTCACCGGTTGCAAACGCCATATCGCGAATATTCTCGCCTTCGACCAGGGTCTCGCCGTCGCGGTGTAACGCCACCATGGCAAGCCCATAGGCCTTGCGCATCCAGACATCGCGCGCGGACTTGCCGATCAGCGACGATCCCGGCGGGATTACGATTTCGGCAATACCCGCCTGTGTCGATGCCAGCGCCTCGGAAAAAACGCGTAAACCCTTTCGAATGGTAAGCCCGTAAGCATCGACGAAGTCTTTCAGATGCGCCGGCGAGCACAGCACGCCGAGTGAAGAGTTTGGGCCGATGTCGAGATCGCGCGACAAATCACCGCGGCTGGCGCGCATGCCGGCGCCGGCCGCCTTGATGGCGATGATGCGGATCTTGTAGGCGGTCTCGATGTCGTCGAGCACCTGCCCGACCAGCGGGCTGTCCTCGGGTACGCTGACCTCGAACAACAGGTAATCGACGCCGTAAACCTCTTCCAGGTACCTGGCGCTACCGGGGATGGCGGTCTTGGATTCGGTCGAGGTCGACGGTAGCACGTACTTGCCGGCAACAACGAAATAAAGAATGCCGGTGGCCACCAGCGCCAGCCCGATCGGCGTCACCGAAAACAGACCCCAGGTCTGCATTTGCTGATCGGGCGGTAACGCCATGTTTGACGTCAGCATCAAGTCGTTCAGCAGGATCAGCGGCGATGACCCGACCATGGTAATCGTGCCGCCGAGAATGGCGGTAAAACCCATCGGCATGAGCAAGCGTGACATCGGCAATCCCGAGCGCGCCGATATGCGGCTAACCACGGGCAGTAGCAGCGCCGCCGCGCCGACGTTTTGCATGAACGAAGAGATGATTCCGGCGGTGCCGGATACAATGGGAATGATGCGGCCTTCCGCGGTTCCGCCAACCTTCAGAATGTAACCGGCTACCTTGCTCATCATGCCGGTCTTGTCGAGGCCCGCGCCGATCATCATGATCGCGATAATCGACACCACGGCATTACTGGCAAAGCCATCGAACAGGTGCTGCGTATCGACAAGCCCTTTTTCCAGCCCCATGGGCGACGCCATCACCGAGGATAGCCCGAGCAACACCATGATAGTAATCGCTGCCTCGTCGACGGTGACGATTTCAAATATGAAAAGATAAATCGTGAAGATCAGCAGCCCGGTAACCCAGGCGATTTCGGCGCTCGGCGCCAGGCCGGTGACGTACCAGCCAAATGCGACAAAAATAATTCCGGCAATCCATTTTGTACTGCGTAATTTCTTGAGCCTGGCTTTCTTAAGCCTGGCCCGGAGTAATCGTGCTATCTTGCTCAAGTGCTGATCGAATCCTCAATAAGGGGCTGTCTGTCGGAACATGTGCTTTCCGCTGGTGTATGGGTGTTGCATATCTGTTTGAATCTTGTAGCACCAAAGAATTTTAGCGCTGACGAGACGAGACAGGAATATCCAGAACAGTGTACACAATATTACTTATAGCTACAAAGTCGGCGCCCTGTTTCAGTTTCTCAGTCGACGCCATAGCCGGTTACAATGCATGCTGATCATGTAATTCATGGATAGAGGATTCAGGCCATGTCGAAAAAACACCCAGTCGTCGTCGTAACCGGTTCATCGGGCGCCGGCACCTCAACGGTCAAGAAAGCCCTGGAATCGATTTTCCATCGGCAAAAAGTCCGGCCCGTGCTCATCGAGGGCGACAGCTTTCATCGTTATGATCGTGCCCCCATGCGCGAGCGCTTGGATCAGGCCCATCGTGATGGCGTCTACTTCAGCCATTTTGGCGAAGCGGCAAACCAGTTCGAAATGCTGGAGCAACTGTTTCGAACCTATGGCGAAACCGGGGGCGGGCAGAAACGCTTTTACCTGCACAACGATGAAGAAGCGCAACAGCACGGTGAGCGCCTCGGTACGGCGCTCCACTCGGGTCAGTTCTCGCCCTGGGAAGATATCGAAGCCGGTACCGATTTACTGTTTTACGAGGGACTGCACGGGCTGGTCAAAACCGCGGATGTAGACATGACCCGCTATGTCGATCTGAAGGTGGGCGTTGTGCCCGTCGTCAATCTCGAGTGGATCCAGAAGATTCATCGCGATAGCGCCGAGCGCGGATACAGCCAGGATGAGGTGGTGGACAGTATCCTGCGGCGCATGCCCGATTACGTGAAGTACATCACCCCGCAGTTTTCGGAGACCGATATCAACTTCCAGCGCGTCGCCACCGTCGACACCTCCAATCCTTTCATCGCGCGCGATAT
Source organism: Gammaproteobacteria bacterium (assembly GCA_024232855.1). Classification (GTDB taxonomy): domain Bacteria; phylum Pseudomonadota; class Gammaproteobacteria. The sequence goes on along the minus strand of JAAEPH010000489.1, from coordinate 6,258 downwards.
CCCAACCCTCGATGAGAGCTTCGTCGTTATTCGTTTCCGCAAGCCGGATATACGCAACACCGATTTCACCAACCTGTTGTCGATGATAAGCGGGGCCTTTATGTCGAGGCGCAATACCATCGTCGTGCCCGGCGGCAAAATGGGAATGGCGATGGAAATCATCCTGACCCCGATCATCCGTGACCTGCTCGCGCGCCGTAATCCGGGATGAAGATGAACGGCGTCACGGACGGGCCGTATTGTCGATGCCGTCATTCTCAGGCAGCGCGGGGCAGATCATGCAACTGATCGATAGCCACTGCCATCTCGACGACGATCGCTTCGATGGCCTGCGTGACGACGTCATCGCGGAAGCGGCCGCACTCGGGGTGACGCGCATGGTGGTTCCGGCGACCACCGCCAATCGCTGGGAAAAAGTGAAGCATCTCTGTGACCGGCATAGCGGTCTCCATGCTGCTTTTGGTTTGCATCCGATGTTTATCGAGCAGCACCGGGTCGCGCATCTGCGCGAACTCGACGAATGGCTCGAACGTGAACAGCCGGTTGCCGTGGGCGAGTGCGGCATCGATTTTTTCACTTCGCGAATTGATGAAAAATGGCAGAAACAGCTGTTCCAGGAGCAGTTGCAACTAGCCGATAATCACCGCCTGCCGGTGATCGTTCACGTGCGCAAGGCGATGGACGAGGTCATCAGCCTGTTACGCAGGCAGGCGCGGCACGGCGGCGTGGTGCACAGTTTTTCCGGCAGCGAGCAACAGGCGCAACAACTCTACGATATCGGCTTCAAGCTCGGTATCGCCGCCACCGTCGGTTACCAGCGCGCCCGTAAGTTGCGCGCCGTGGTTGCCGCGATGCCGCTCGATGCCTTGCTGCTCGAATCGGACGCCCCCGATCAGCCCGGCGGCGCCCATCGCGGGCAGCTCAACCGGCCGGCTTACATCGCCGAACACCTGCAAACCATGGCCGAACTTCGCCAGATCGAAGCCGAAGATCTCGCCGCCGCGCTAACCCGTAACACCGAATCCCTCTTCAAACTTTGAACTCCCGGGGACAGACTTTAGTCTGTCCTCCTCGAAGCCTCGCCTGACGGCGTCCAACCTCGCACCTTCGAAGGGGACAGACTGAAGTCTGTCCCCGAGGGTTCCCGGTTCCGGCCCCGATCCCGCGGCTGCTGCCGGTTACAAGCAGTACTTTCATGGGGTTTTCATTCCTCTCTGAGTAAAAATTCGGGCAGGCGGCGGATCTCGCCGCAACCGAGCTGGCCCAGGGTCGAACGTAACTCGTGTTGTAGTACCGACATCGCATGAACGCCGCCGCCGCTGCCGATCGCGCCCAGTGCGAACATGAAGGCGCGCCCAAGCAAAACGAAATCGGCGCCCAGCGCCAGGTAGCGCGCGATATCGAGCCCGTTGCGTATGCCACCGTCAGCGAGCAATGGAAAATCGCCGCCAACCGCGGCACGAATCGCCGGCAAAGCGTCGACCGCGGTCTGCGCCGCGTCAAGCTGGCGCCCGCCGTGGTTGGAGACGACGAGGGCATCGGCACCGATATCGACGCAGGCGCGGGCGTCTTCGGCGTCGAGTATGCCCTTGACAATGAGCTTGCCGGGCCATTGCTGGCGATACCAGCGCAGCTTATCGATGCTGACATGACCCTCGATCAGTTCGGACAGGTAAACGCCGAGCTCGCTGAGACTGAGGGGCGCCGGCAGATAGGGTTTGAGGTTGAGGAATTCGGGCATGCCCTGCCGCAGCATGGCCAGCGCCCAGGCCGGGTGTGCGAGAATATCGAGCAGGGTGCGCAGATCGATTGCCGGCGGCACCGACAGGCCGTTGCGGATATCGCGGTCGCGCCGCGTCAAGGTCGGGATGTCGACCGTCACTACCAGTACCTTGAAGCCAGCGCCGTGCGCGCGCTCGAGCAGGTCGCTGTTGATCGCCGTGTCGTTGGTGGCGTAGTGCTGATACCAGAGATGACCGCCAATCGCGCCGATCTGCTCGATGCTGCTGGTCGCCATACCGCTCAGTGTAAATGGAATGCCCCGGTCCCTGGCCGCGCGCGCGAGGTGCTCCGCGGCGGCGGGCCAGATCAGACCGCTCAGGCCGAGCGGCGCGACGCCGAAAGGCAGGGAGAAGTCGACACCGAACAGACTGTGCGCGGTGTCGGGCGCGTCGGCGTCATCGACCAGGTAGCGCGGGCGCAGCTTGACCTGGTCGAGGCGCTCGATATTTTCGGCGAGTACTTTCTCCCGGCCTATGCCTCCGGCCATGTAGTCCCAGGCAAACCGCGGAATACGGCGTCGCGCCGCGGCTTCCATGTGTGCGATGCAGGCAAAGCGCCGCTCGATATCCATCGACGACTACAATCCGCTCGGTAGTCTGCGCGCGAAACGTTTTTCCTCGCTGGTGATGCACTCGATCAGCGCGGGAGACCCCTCTGCGTTTTGCGCAAGCGCGCGCTCGAGTGCCGGCAGAATTTCATCGGGCGCGCTAACGCGTTCACCGTGGCCGCCGAGCGCGCGCGCAAGCTCGGCATAGTCACCGCCGAGACATTCGATCCGGTACTTCGCGGCCGCGTCCGGGTGGTAATCGGTATAGCCGCCCATGACGCTGTTCTTGAAGACCACGGTCGTGGTGCCGATGCGATTGCGCACCGCGGTCTCGAAATCCATCGCGGTCATGCCGATGGCGGCATCACCCATGAAGTTGATCGCGTTCCAGTCGGGGCGTGCCAGCCTTGCGCCCTGGATCAGGCCGAGGCTCATACCGAGCTGGGTGGTCTTGCCCCAGCCGATGTAACCGTGCGGCGTCAACGATTCCCAGAAAGGAGTAAGCTGGTCACGCGGCGAGCCGGCCTCGTGGGTTACCACGGTGCGCTCGCGATCAACGGCCTGCATCACATCGTGGATCACGCGGTAGGGATTGAGCGGAGTTTCCGTACTGTGCAGCAATGCCCGCCACTCGGCCAGGAATGCCTCGCGCCGGCTGGAGATCTCGGCGGCGAGCTGATCGCGCGCGCTGACGCGACCGCGAGCTGCGATCACCGTATTCATCGCCTCGATACTGAGCCTGGCATCGCCGATGACGCCGTGCTCGATCGGATAGTCCTTGGAGATATCGCCTTCCCAGTTGGTCAGCTGCAGCATGCGTTTACCGCGCGTCGGCAATGGCGTGATGTAATCCGAATGCGTAAAGCTGGTGCCGAGCCCGAGAATCAGGTCGGCCTGTTCTAGATAGTGAACTACCGCATCGGGGCGTGCTCCACCGGCGCAGCCGAGCGCCAGCGGGTGATTCTCGGCGAAACAGCTCTTGCCGTTGAGCGTCGAAATCAGCGGAGTTCGGGTGAGTTCGGCAAGCTCCGTCAGCGCCGCGCTCGCCTGCGCATAGAGTATGCCCTGGCCGGCGACGATGACGGGGTTTTTCGCGTCCAGCAGCGCATCGACCAGGAATTCGATTTCTTCGGCATTGGCAACGGTTGGGGAACGCCGTTGCGGGCGGTAGTCTTCGAGCAGGCGCGGGTTGACCTCGCTCGTGAACACATCGGCCGGGACTTCGAGCACGACCGGTCCGGGTCGGCCGTTACGCAGCAGCGCGAACGCGTTTTGCATCATCTGCACGATACGTTCGGGCTGGTACACGAACTCGCTCCACTTGCTGATGTCCTGCAGCGCGCGCGTGACATTGATGTTGGGCGCGACTCCCTGCTCGGCGCGCGCGTAACCGCCGGGAATGTGCAGCAGCGGGACATTGTCGGCATAACACTGCGCGATCGCGCCGATGGCGTTTTCCGATCCGGGCCCGTACTGGACCGTGGTCGCGCATAGCTTGCGGCCGGCGTTCATGCGCGCGTAGCCATCGGCCATGTGCAATGCGTGGCGTTCCTGGCGGACGATGATGGGACGGATACCCGCACGCGCCGCGGCATCGATCAAATCCGAGTGCGGGAAGGCAGGCAGGTAATCGACACCTTCTTTTTTCAAAATCCCGATGATCAGGTCGGCGGCATTCATTTTTATCTCCCGATACAGGGCTGGCCCTGGGCGCCTTTCAACAGCGGCCTCGCGCGTGGCTGGCGGACTTTAATTGTGGCGTTTCGTTGTTCATGACAGTGCGGCTCATTCGGATTTCAGACGAAGCACAATTCTAGAGGACTGAGGTATTTTGAAAAGGGAATTCTTACCGCGGTCTCGATCGAAAAACCCGATCACCGGGCCATGCCGACATAAAATGATTCACGCACGAGTGCGCCGCTGTGTTGGGCATCTGTATAATTCTGTTCGCAGAACTGAATGCCCTGGTCGCGGTCCATGGAGACCACGCTGCAGGCGCGGGTGCCGTAATCCGGCGATCGGATAAAGCGGCTCGATAACAGGCGTTCGATATCGAGCGCGACCCCGGTGCTAGGTAGTTCGTGGTCCTCGGCGATGCGGTGATCGGTGAGAATTTCCATCAATTGCGCGACATCTACATCGCCGTCGAGTAGCGCCTCGAGTTCATCCTTGCCGGAGCTGAGTTTGGGCCATGACTCGTCGAAGGCGCCGTTGCTGATGCCGTAAACACCGGCTTCGATGGAGCGTATCACCTGCTCCCGGTTGGAGTAGAACCACAACCCCCGCGAATCACCGAGCAGCAGGTTGAAACCGGCGTAATCCTGGTCGTGCAGGCTTAGCCGTTGCAGATAGGCTTCAGCGCCGTCGCTGCCGGCGAGATAGTCTCGAGTCAGATCGCCGCGCGTCTTCCTGCCGGGCTTCATGCCGCCCGGTTCGCGCACGTTGGTAACCGCGGCAAATTGACCGAGGCGATTGAGGCCGAGCCAGGTGCCGCCGGCCTCGAGGTCGCGCCCGGCGAGAATATCGGCATCGTCCCACCAGTGCGCGGCGCGCGTCGGGCGCGCGTAAAACTCGTCGCGATTGGCGATGACGATCAATGGGTAATCGGCGTGCTTACGCCAGGCAAACAGGATCAGGCACATGGGCGCAAAGTATAAAGGATTGACGCGACAATTCGCTGCTATAATCCCGCGCCGTGGCCCTTTTTAATCTTCGAAGATTGCAACTCGAGGGCGATATTACGGTCTGCCCTTAACACCCAGAAAAGAGGAATATCATGTTTCGCTCGTTTTTCATGAACAAGAGTTGGCTGCACTGGTCGCTGGCGGGATCGATCGCCATCCTGTGGTCGATCTGGTACCAGGTTGATCTCTCAGTCCAGATCAACGACTGGTACGGCGAATTTTACAACTTGATCCAGAAAGCCCTGTCGGCGCCAGACCAGATTACCCTGGACGAGTATTTCGGCGCCATGACCGGATTCCTCAGGCTGGCGACTTTCTGGATCCTGATCCAGGTCGGCACGTCTTTTTTCACTAGCCACTACGTGTTCCGCTGGCGCACCGCGATGAATAATTTTTACGTACAGAACTGGCAGGTGTTGCGCAAGGTGGAAGGTGCCGCGCAGCGGGTACAGGAAGATACCATGCGCTTCGCCAGTATCGTCGAAAATCTCGGAGTGCATTTTTTCCGTTCGATCCTGACCCTGATCGCGTTCATGCCGATCCTGTTCGAGCTGAGCACTAACATTACCGAGCTGCCGTGGATCGGGCCGGTAGAAAATTCATTAATCTATATCGCCATACTATCGGCGGTGTTCGGCACTGTGGTCGTTGGCCTTGTCGGCGTAAAGTTGCCGGGGCTGGAGTTCAATAACCAGCTGGTCGAGGCCGCTTATCGAAAGGAACTGGTATACGGCGAAGACCACGAGGGTCGGGCGGAGCCGCGGACTCTGGCGGAGTTGTTCGGCTATGTGAGAAAGAACTATTACCGGCTTTACCTGCATTATGGTTATTTCAATTTTGCGCGCTTCGCCTACATCCAGTACAGCGTCCTGTTGCCGCTGATCGCGATGGGGCCGACTATCGTCGCCGGCGCCATTACCTTTGGCCTGTTCCGCCAGATCCTCAACGCCTTCGAGGAGGTCGAGAGTTCATTCCAGTACCTGGTAAAATCCTGGTCCACGATCGTGGAGCTGATATCGATTTACAAGCGATTGCAGGTGTTCGAATCGAACATCAGGAAGGCGGGGTTATCCGAGGCGGTTGCTTAGACGAGGTAGGGTTCAACCTAAAATCCTCAGTTGAATCTACTGCGGTCGTCTACTGCACTGAATCTCATGCATTTTTTCATTATTTTAAGCTCATCCGTAGAGTGACTACGCGATCGCCTAAAATAACGAAAGAAATACCTGATATTCAGCACATTAG
>JAAEPH010000488.1 GCA_024232855.1 Gammaproteobacteria bacterium | reverse complement strand
GGAGATGGTAATGCCGGGTGACAATGTGAAGATGGAAGTGGCGCTGATCGCGCCGATTGCGATGGAAGACGGACTGCGTTTTGCGATCCGGGAAGGCGGTCGTACCGTGGGTGCCGGCGTCGTATCCAAGATTATCGAGTAATTTATTGAGCACTGGGAAAATGGCAACTAATCAAACTATCCGTATTCGTCTGAAGGCCTTCGATCATCGCCTGATCGATCGCTCGGCGGCTGAAATCGTTGAAACCGCGAAACGCACCGGCGCCCGGGTCAAGGGACCGATTCCCCTGCCGACGCGCAAAGAGCGTTTCACCATCCTGATTTCACCGCACGTCAACAAGGATGCGCGCGATCAATATGAAATCAGAACGCATAAGCGCCTGATGGATATCGTCGATCCGACCGACAAGACCGTCGATGCGCTGATGAAGCTCGATCTGGCAGCCGGCGTCGACGTCCAGATCAAATTGAACTGACCGGGCTGCTGCGCGATCCGCTGGCGGCGTTGGATTTCGGCTCGGACCGATCGCGTACCTGGGGTACGCTCACGGCATCTCGCCGAAATCCGCCTTGCCAGCGAATCGCTCGCGACGCCCGGACAGTCCAATTGGGTGGGTTAAAAAGACGCTGCCCCTCCCGATGTAGTTTGAATCGGGTACCAACGTCCAGGCAGGCAAGAAAGGTGCCAATTTTTGGTAGAAAAGCTTAACAACCAGAATCCACTCTGGTATAGTACGCGCCCTCGCGGCCCGATACGGACATTCCATATCGGGCCGCACGCTTGAAAGCGAGGTGGTAAAAATTACGGTGGCGTCGCTGCGCCGACCGCTGTAAAAGGAATTACAGGCGTTTTCACAGGCAAGCAAGTCTTTGAAAACGAAAGAAAAATATAGAAGGCTTGTGTTTTTCGTCATTTGAAAATTCGCGGATGAATTAGTCAAATGCAACAGCTTAAAAGCTTAGATGCTTAACATTTTTGAGGTTACACAATGTCTCTCGGTTTGGTAGGGCGAAAAGTCGGTATGACCCGGGTTTTTTCCGATGATGGTGCTTCGATCCCGGTAACGGTTATCGAAGTTGAGCCCAATCGGGTTTCTCAGATCAAAACGGTCGAAACCGACGGCTACGTAGCGGTGCAGGTAGTCACCGGTGCGCGTCGCGCCAACCGCGTGACCCGGCCGATGGCGGGACATTACAAGAAGGCGGGCGTTGAAGCCGGTCGTGGCGCCTGGGAATTTCGCGTCGATTCAGTCGATGAAATAGAGCTCGGCACCGAATTCAAGGTCGACCTGTTCGAACAGGGCCAGATCGTTGACGTTTCCGGTGTCTCGAAAGGTAAAGGCTTCCAGGGTGGCGTCAAGCGGCATAATTTCACAATGCAGGATGCAACCCACGGCAACTCGATTTCGCATCGCGCCAACGGTTCCATCGGACAAAACCAGACCCCGGGACGCGTGTTCAAGGGCAAGAAGATGTCGGGCCATATGGGCGCCAGAAACACCACCACGCAAAATCTTGAAGTCGTTAGTGTAGACACCGAACGCAATCTTATTTTGATCAGGGGTGCGGTACCGGGTGCGAAAACGGGTGACGTCGTTATCCGTGCGGCTTCCAAAGCTTAACCGCGTAGCTAGACAGAATCAGAGAGCAAGAAATGGATATAGCGATTCATAATTCGGAGAAAAAAGTATCGGTTTCCGACGATGCTTTTGCAGCCAGCTTCAACGAAGCGCTGGTGCATCAGTTAGTGGTGTCTTACATGGCCGCCGCGCGCGCTGGTACCAAGGCGCAGAAGACCCGTTCCGAAGTTCGCGGTGGTGGCGCCAAGCCCTGGCGTCAGAAGGGTACCGGGCGCGCCCGTGCCGGCACCATCCGCAGCCCGATCTGGCGTTCGGGCGGTGTGACTTTCGCCGCCACTCCGCGCGATCACAGCGTCAAGCTCAACAAGAAGATGTATCGCGTCGGCATGCGCAGCCTGGTTTCCGAGCTGCTGCGCCAGGATCGGCTGATTCTGATCGATCAACTCGGTGTTACCGAGCCCAAAACCAGACAGATGCAGGCGCGTCTCGAGGAACTGGGCGTGAGCGATGCGCTGGTGTTGACCGACGGTCTCGATTCGGCGGTCTACCTCGCGGCGCGCAATATTCCCAATGTCCAGGTAATGGATATCGCCATCGTTGACCCGGTCAGCCTGATCAAGCAGGAAAAGGTTGTCATCGACGAGGCCGCGCTGAAGAAACTCGAGGAGCGCTTGTCATGAACCAGGAAAGAATTTTTCAGATTTTGAAGACGCCGCACATATCCGAGAAGTCGGCCGTGCTGGGCGATAACGCCAACCAGGCCGTGTTCCAGGTGGCGACGGATGCCAGGAAGGCGGAAATCAAGGCCGCGGTCGAGCAGCTCTTCGATGTCAAGGTCGCCAATGTGCGCACCGTCAACATGAAGGGCAAAACCAAGCGCCAGGGCCTGCGTCGCGGCAAGCGTTCCGACTGGAAGAAGGCGTATGTTTCACTCGAACAGGGTCACGAAATAGACCTTGCATCCATAGGTGGTTAAGCGTCATGGCGTTGATTAAGGCAAAACCTACTTCACCCGGTCGCCGCTTCGTCGTCTCGGTCAAGACACCCGGATTGCACAAGGGCAAGCCCTTCGCTGCATTGCTGGAGAAGAAATCGAAGACCGGCGGGCGCAATAATGCCGGCCATATCACCACGCGTCATATCGGTGGTGGCCACAAGCAGCATTACCGCATGATCGATTTCAAGCGCAACAAGGACGGTATCGATGCCGTGGTCGAGCATATCGAATACGATCCCAATCGCAGCGCGCACATTGCGCTGTTGAAATACATGGACGGTGAGCGTCGCTACATTATCGCACCCAGGGGTGTTGCCGAGGGCGCCAGACTGCGCTCCGGCGATGACGCCGGCATCAAGAACGGCAACTGCCTGCCGCTGCGTAACATCCCGGTCGGTTCGGTCGTGCATTGCATCGAGTTGAAGCCCGGCAAGGGCGCGCAACTGGCACGCTCGGCGGGAACCTCGGCCCAGTTCGTGGCGCGCGACGGCGCTTATTCAACTCTGCGCCTGCGCTCCGGTGAAATGCGCAAGGTGTTGTCCAATTGTCGCGCCGTAATCGGCGAAGTCGGTAACGGCGAGCACAGTCTGCGTTCACTCGGCAAGGCCGGCGCAACCCGCTGGCGCGGAGTTCGTCCGACCGTACGCGGTGTCGCCATGAATCCGGTCGATCACCCGCACGGCGGTGGTGAAGGTCGTACTTCCGGTGGCCGTCACCCGGTTTCGCCCTGGGGCACTCCGGCCAAGGGATTCAAGACACGTTCGAACAAGCGCACCGACAACCTGATTGTGCGTCGTCGGAACAAGAGGTAATAGTAGATGCCACGTTCACTGAGAAAAGGCCCGTTTATCGACCAGCACCTGATGAGTAAGGTGCTTGTTGCGGTAGAAACCAACAACAAGCGTCCCATCAAGACCTGGTCGCGGCGTTCGATGATTGTGCCCGAAATGGTTGGATTGACCATTGCGATCCACAACGGGCGCCAGCACGTGCCGGTATTGATTAATGAAAACATGGTCGGTCACAAGCTCGGCGAATTTTCGCTGACACGTACCTACCGTGGTCATATCGTCGACAAGAAAGCGAAGAAAAGGTAATAGTCATGCAAACCAGTGCAAAACATCGTCACGCCAAGATTTCTGCGCAAAAGTGCCGCCTGGTCGCAGACCAGGTACGCGGATTGCCGGTCGAGAACGCGTTGACCTTGCTGACTTTCAGCAACAAGAAAGCCGCGGCCCTGGTACGCAAGGTGCTGGAGTCGGCTATCGCCAACGCCGAGCACAATGACGGCGCCGATATCGACGAATTGAAAGTGGCGTCGATTTTTGTCGACGTGGGCCCAAGCCAGAAGCGCATGCGCGCACGCGCCAAGGGACGTGGTAATCGAATCGTAAAACGCACCAGTCACATTACCGTGACTGTCGCGGATAGTTAAAGAGGCAAGCATGGGACAAAAAGTTCATCCAACAGGTTTCCGTCTCGGTATTGCCACCGACTGGACCTCGAAGTGGTACGCGGATTCAGCAGATTTCGCGGACTTTCTCGATGAAGATCTGAAGATACGCGAATTCCTGAAGAAGAAACTGGCGCAGGCCGGGGTCAGCCGTATCCAGATCTCGCGTCCGGCAAAATCGGTTGCGGTCACCATCCACACCGCGCGCCCCGGGATCATCATCGGCAAGAAGGGTGAGGATATCGAGAGGCTGCGTGTCGAGGTTGCTTCGCTGGTGGCGGTGCACATCAACAATGTGAAGATCAGCATCGAAGAGATCCGCAAGCCGGAACTGGACGCGCAGCTGGTGGCGGAAAACATCGCCTCGCAACTGGAGCGCCGCGTCATGTTCCGTCGTGCGATGCGCCGTTCGGTAACCAATGCCATGCGCATCGGCGCCGAAGGCATCAAGATCAATGTTTCGGGTCGTTTAAACGGCGCTGAAATCGCGCGTAACGAATGGTATCGCGAGGGCCGCGTGCCGCTGCATACCCTGCGCGCCAACGTCGATTATGGATTTGCCGAGGCGCTCACGACTTACGGCATTCTGGGTGTCAAGGTCTGGATATACAAGGGCGAAGTATTCGACCTTGAAAACAAGGACTCGGGCGGCCCGCAGGCGTCAAAGTAAGAGAATCGAGATATGTTACAGCCTAAAAGAACAAAATTTCGCAAGCAGTTCAAGGGACGCAACCGCGGCCTGGCGACGACCGGCAGCAAGGTCAGCTTCGGTGAATACGGACTCAAGGCGGTCGAACGCGGCAGGATTACCGCGCGCCAGATCGAGGCGGCGCGTCGCGCCATGACCCGCTACGTCAAGCGTGGCGGCAAGATCTGGATTCGTGTATTCCCGGACGTGCCGGTATCGAAGAAGCCGCTGGAAGTACGCATGGGTAAGGGTAAAGGCAACGTCGAGTACTGGATTTGCAAGATCCAGCCCGGGCGCGTGCTTTACGAGATGGAAGGCGTTAACGAAAGCATTGCGCGTGAGGCGTTTCGCCTGGCCGCCGCCAAGATTCCTTTCAAGACAACATTTGTTTCCAGGACCGTAATGTAATGAACGCTGCAGAACTACGTGGAAAATCAGAACAGGAGCTGCGAGACGAGTTGCTCGCCTTGCGGCGTGAACAGTTCAACCTGCGCATGCAGCAGGGTGTCAACTCCGATGCGATTCGCAGCGACCGGATTACCGCCGTGCGTCGTAACATCGCGCGCGTGAAAACTGTAATGAACGAAAACCGCAAGCAAAACACTGGCGCCAAAAATACAGGTGAAGAAGAGTCATGAGTGAAAAGGTTTTAAGAATCCAGACCGGTTCAGTGGTCAGCGACAAGATGAACAAGTCGGCCGTTGTGTTGATCGAGCGCAAGGTAAAGCACCCGATCTACGGCAAGTTCATGAAAAAGTCGACCAAGCTGCACATTCATGATGAAAACAATGAATGCGGTGTTGGTGATACCGTGCAGATTTCCGAATGCCGTCCGATGTCGAAGACCAAGTCCTGGACTCTGGTCAAGGTCGTCGAGAAGGCAAACTAAGGCGCGCAGGTAGAAAGCTATGATTCAAATGCAAACAGTATTGAGCGCCGCGGACAATAGCGGTGCGCGCAAGATGCAGTGCATCAAGGTGCTCGGTGGTTCCAAGCGTCGTTACGCGGCGATCGGCGATATCATCAAGGTCAGCATCAAGGATGCGATCCCTCGCGGCAAGGTCAAGAAAGGCGAAGTTTACAATGCCGTCGTGGTGCGTACCGCGCAGGGTGTGCGACGTCGCGATGGTTCGGCGATCAAGTTCGACGGTAACGCGGCGGTTATTCTGAACAATAACCTGCAGCCGATCGGCACCCGGATATTTGGCCCGGTGACCCGCGAACTACGCGGTGAAAAGTTCATGAAAATCATTTCGCTCGCACCTGAAGTGCTGTAGCTGGATACAAGTTATGCAAAAGATTAAAAAAGGTGACGAAGTCATCGTGATCGCGGGCCGCAGCAAGGGCCAGCGTGGCAGCGTGCTGAAACGCGTCGACGAGAACCGCCTGTTGGTGGAAAACGTCAACATGGTCAAGAAGCACGTTAAGGGTAACCCGCGTAGTGGGGAAGCCGGCGGCATCATCGACCAGGAATCACCGGTCCAGATCTCCAACGTGATGCTGTTCAACCCGCACACCCAGAAGGGTGACCGTGTTGGCTTCAAAACACTGGAAGACGATCGCAAGGTCCGTTACTTCAAATCTGACGGCGAAGTCGTGGATATTTAGATATCGTTGATTAAGAACAGCGTT
>JAAEPH010000487.1 GCA_024232855.1 Gammaproteobacteria bacterium | reverse complement strand
CTGGTACAGGTAAGGTTTGCGCAGGGCCGCGCGGTGTAGTTCGATCTTGGGGAAACGAATATCCCTGTAACCTTCCACCAGGATGATATCGGCGCGGCTGCTGTCGAGTGAGGCGATGATTTGCAGCAGATCGGGCTCTTCCGCCGGGTCGGTAAACTCGGTAATCATCGCCATCCGCGTCGTGGTGCAGATCACGGTCTGGTCGGCGCCGGATTTACGTAACTCGTAGCTGTCCTTGCCGGGAAAATCGAGGTCGAAGTCATGATGCGCGTGCTTGACGACCGAAACCCGCAGCCCGCGCTGCTTGAGCACCGGGATGACCTGGCGCAACAGGGTGGTTTTTCCGGTGCCGCTATAGGCGCTGAATCCGAGAACAGGTATCGAGCTGGTCATAGGCCGGTCTGCAGGGAAGCCTGGTCCGCTGGTGTATTGATGTTGCGAAACATATCGGCGCAATCGGAAAAGTCAACTCGCGCGTACTCGTGCTGCGCATACCAGCGATCGATCTTGCGCTCGCCACTGTCGAGAAAGCGCTTCAAACTCGAAAGCAGATCGACCTTGATCAACGCGTGCACCGGTTGCAGGCGTTCACCGTCGAAAGCGACCTGCAGCGGCGCCTGCCGAACCGCGTAGCTGTCGAGGAAGCGCCGCGCGTAGTCCTCCACCAGCAACGGGCTGTCGCAGGGCAGGGTGAGGATGAAATCGGTGTCGACCCCGGACATTGCGACTGCGAATCCGGCCAGCGGTCCCTGGTAATCCGCGAGTTGATCGCTGATCACCGGGTGGCCGAAGCGTTGGTAGTCGGCGTGATTGCGGTTGGCATTGATAACGATGTCGAGCGCCTGCTCTTCCAGCCTGTCGATCAGGGTGGCGACCAGAGGTCTGCCCTCGAAATCGAGCAGGCCCTTGTCCCGGCCGCCCATACGCCGGCCCTGACCGCCAGCAAGAATTACCGCGGTGATATCCTGCCTGTGGATACTCATCGCTGTCTGGATTGACGCACCGAGTCCAGTTCGACGACCTCGTGGGCGGTTTCCGCCGCGTCACGGATGCGGTGGTCCTGCAGCAGCAATTCGCGCGTGGCCAGCTCGCCGAAGACATCCGGATCGTGACTGACGATGATGACCGCGGTGCCGCTGTCGCAAAACTCGCGCAGCATTTGCAGGGTTCGCTGACGACTTTCATTGTCGAGATTCGCGGTCGGTTCGTCGAGCAGCAGGATTTGCGGATCGCGCAGGCGTGCGCGGGTGAGGGCAACGCGTTGTTTCTGACCGCCCGACAGCGAGCTCGCCGCCTGTGCCTCGAGACCATCGAGTCTGGCCCAGTGGATCGCCTTGGCGACGCTGGAGGCGCGATCGGCGATCGCCGGATTCAGGCGCGCGGCGTAGTCGATGTTGCGCTGCAGACTGCCGGCCAGCATATAGGGTTGCTGGTGCAGGTACATGACTGACCTGAGCAGGCGCTTACGCTGTTGGCGCCAGCGCTGCGGCGCGCCGTCATCGAGAATGACCCTGCCTCGATCCGGTTCTTCGAGACCGGCGATAATGCGTAACAGGGTTGTTTTGCCGGCACCGTTCTTGCCGGTAATGACGATACAATCGTGGCTGGCGATATCGATCCCGGTCTGTTCCAGCACAGAATTACCGCCGTAGCGTTTGCTGATGTCGCGAAAACCGATGCGAAAGGATTCAATCATGGGTTGATACTGCCCTTTCCCTGCACGTACTGCAACAGGGCGTTGACGAGGAAGGCGAGGAACAGCAACACCATGCCGAGTGCGATGCCCTCGGCGAAGGCGCCCTTGCTGGTTTCGAGCGCGATCGCGGTTGGAATGTTACGTGTATAGTGGGCGATATTACCACCCAGCATCATCGACGCGCCGACTTCCGAGATAATGCGGCCGTAACCCGCGAGCAGGGCTGCCATCAGCCCGAATCGAATTTCATAGATGACCGTGAAGAACGCCCGTACTCGACTGGCGCCGAGGGTGCGCGCCGTTTCCCAGGCAGCGCGGTCCGCGGCCTGCAGCGAAACGTGCACCATGCAGACCAGGATAGGCAGGCAAAGCAGAAACTGGCCCAGGCCCATTGCGGTTTGCGTGAATAGCAGTTTGAAATCTCCCAACGGTCCCTGCCGCGAAAGAACGATGAACAGCGTCAGTCCGATGACGACCGCCGGAATCGAGAGGAAGGTGTTGAACAGGGATATCAGCAGGCGGCGGCCGAAGAAGTTGCCGTAGGCAAGCACGAAAGCGATGATCAGCGCCGGCGGCACCGCGCATAGTATGGCGAGGCTGGAAACGCGGAAAGAGATACCGACGATTTCCCAGATTTCGGCATCGCCGCTGAACAACAAGCGGAAGGCCTCGGCGCTACTGGCGAGTAAGACGTCCAAGCCTAGCCGCTATCCCTGGCCGATGGAATGAACAGTTGTTGCCCCCTTATCCTGAACTCGCCGATCATTTTCTGCGCCTCGGGTGATGTCATCCACCGGATCAGTTTGCTGGCGCCGTCGTAATCGATATCCGGGTGGCGTGCGGGATTGACCGCGATGATGCCGTAGGGATTGAACAGCGGTGGATCATCTTCAAACAACAGACGGATGTCGAGCTTCGACTGGTAGGCGAGCCAGGTGCCGCGGTCGGTCATGGTGTAACCGTCCACCTCGTTGGCGATTTGCAGAGTTTTCCCCATACCCTGGCCGACTTCGCGATACCAGCTGCTGCCGGGCGTGCGCGCGGCGCTTTCCCACAGGGCGAGCTCGCGCTTATGGGTACCGGAGTCATCGCCGCGCGAGATGAACGGCAGCTCGTTTTGATGAATCCGCTGCAGGACTTCGGCGACGGTTTTACTCTGGTTGACACCGGCCGTGTCCGCATCCGGGCCGACAATAATGAAATCGTTGTACATGACATCGGCGCGATCGACACCGTGGCCATCGGCGACGAACTTGTCTTCGGCGGCGCGCGCGTGCACCAGCACGATGTCGACGTCACCCTCCTGTCCGAGGCGCAGAGCCTTGCCGGTACCGACCGCGATCAGGTGCACCTCGAGACCGGTTTTACGGGTAAAGACCGGCAGCAGGTAATCCATCAGGCCGGTGTTGGCGGTACTGGTGGTGGTGGCGAGCCGTAGTGCGACATCACCGGCAACCGCGGGGGCGGTGAGCAGTATCGCGACAAGTAAAAGAGACAGCCGGTGCAACACTTGCATCGTCCTCATTTGAAAATTCGGAAGCGCAGTGTATCAACCCACGTCGGGTGGCGTCGATTAGTGATTGGGCTGTTTCGGTAAAACAGGTAAACTCGTTGTCCAGATCAAGCTCCCGAGAATACTTATGGACGAAGAAGCACTCAATATGTCGATCCGAAAATTCCTCAAAAAAGTCGGCATCACCTCGCAACGCGAAATCGAAAAGGCGGTTGACCGGGCCAATAACGAAGGCCGCCTGGACGGTAACCCGGTGCGCGTCAAGATGACGCTGGAATGCGACCTGATCGACGACGCCCTGTCGATCGAAGACGAAATCAAATACTGAAGAAGAACCGCCATGAACCAGGACCGTAAATTTATAGCGCTTAATATCGCCGTGCTGACCGCCTCCGACTCACGCGATGAAGCGAGTGACAAGTCCGGAGCGCTGCTGGTCAAACTGCTCGAGGAAAGCGGGCATAAGCTCGCGCAGAAGGCGATCGTTCCCGACGATAAATATCGCATCCGCGAAGTCATTTCGCGCTGGATCGTCGACGAATCGATCGCGGTGATCTTGACCACCGGCGGCACCGGGGTCACCGGCCGCGACGGCACGCCGGAAGCGGTCACTCCCTTGCTCGACAAGATCATCGATGGCTTTGGCGAAGCCTTTCGCAACCTGTCTTACCAGACCATTGGCACTTCGACCCTGCAATCGCGCGCGCTCGCGGGTGTCGCCAATGGCACCTATCTGTTCTGCCTGCCGGGATCTTCCGGCGCCTGTAAGGATGCCTGGAACGGTTTGATCGTTAGCCAGCTAGACTACCGCACCCGGCCCTGCAACCTGGTCGAGTTGATGCCGAGGTTGCGCGAACAGTAAGCCTTGCTGTATTCCGCGGCGGCTGGTTCAGTCCGGTGACTGCCGACTGTCGCGTCTGCCACCAGTGGGCTTTGCCGGCGGTATGTCATCGAATTCAATCAATTCGCCGCCGTGATAGACGAGAAAATGACGTCCCTTGGCGCGCGCAATCAGCGTCACGCCGACTTTTTGCGCGATCTCCAGGCCCATGGCGGTAATTCCCGAACGCGATAGCAGTATTGGAATGCCCATCAATGCGACCTTGATCACCATTTCCGAAGTCAGGCGGCCGGTGGTGTAGAACAGCTTGTCGGCGCCGCCGAGATCGTTCAGCCACATGTAACCGGCGATGGCGTCGACGGCGTTGTGCCGGCCCACGTCTTCGATGAACTGTTCGATACCGGCGGCCTCGCTGCACAATGCACAGCCGTGTACCGCGCCCGCGTTTTTATAGATTTCGTTGTGCTCGTTGAGTGCCTGCAGCAGCGTATAGATTGACGATTGCCTGAGGGCCGGGCGCGGCAGCGAAATCTTGTCTATATCTTCCATCAGGTCGCCGAAAACGGTGCCCTGGCCACAGCCGGTGGTAACCGTCTTGCGATCGAGCTTGGCGTCGAGATCGTCGATGCCGTCACGCGTTGTGATCGCAACCGCGTCGATTTCCCAGTCGACCTGGATCGCCTTGATTGCTTCGATATCGTCGACCATGCGCTGGTTGCGCAGCCAACCGAGAATCAACAGTTCGGGGTGATTGCCGAGCGTCATCAGGGTTACGATTTCGCGCTTGTCGAGGTAAATGGTGAGCGCGCGCTCGACCGCGATAGCGCCTTCCACGGGTTCGTTGAACTCGTTGCTGGCGATGACGCTGGCGGTCGCCTTGAGACCGGCGTCGGTCAGTTCGGGGAGGCGTCGTCTTGCCCGCATCTCTTACTGATTTCCTACTGCGGACGCCGCAAAGCGCACTGTGGCGCGCCGTACTCCCGACGGCCCGCTAAACGTAGGGTAAACTACGCCGGCGCGGACCTCTGGTCCGTGCGGCGCGCCACAGCGTCTTTGCGACCCCCTCGCTACGGAAACCAGTAAGAGATGCGGGCAGGGAACGGTAGACATAACGGGTCGGGGGCCAGCGCCGGTTAACCTCCGGTGAGGTTCATGTGGCGCAGCAGGATTTCCTGGGAATTCAGGTTGAAATCATGACCCCTGGGCTTAATTTGCATGGAGTCGATCAGGGCTTGCTCGAGCACATCGGCCTGTCCGGGATTGGCGCGCATGACGTGGCGTAAATCCAGCGAATGCTCCTGGCCCAGGCACAGCAACAGACGCCCCTCGGCGGTGACGCGAACGCGGTTGCAGGATTCGCAGAAATTGTGGCTGTGCGGCGAAATAAAACCGACGCGCGCATTATCGTGACCAATCAGGCGGTAATAACGGGTTGGACCGGCGGTCGTCATGGTGCCTGGCACCAGTTCGAAATGCTGTTGCAGGTCTTCGAGGATCTGGTCGCTGGAGTAATAGGAAACCGCGCGATCGTGGTGATCGTTCTGCCCGAACGGCATTTCCTCGATAAAGCTGATGTCGATGCCACGATCGATGCAGAAATTGACCAGGTCGAGAATTTCGTCGTGATTATAGTTCCTGAGAATCACGGTGTTGAGCTTGATTTGTTCGAAATCGCAGGCGATAGCCGCGTCGATGCCGGCGAGCGTCTTTTTCAGGTCACCGATACGGGTCATGTCGCGGAAGCGCTTCTCTTTCAGGGTATCGAGACTGACATTGATACGGGTGACGCCGGCTTCTTTTAGCGGGCGCGCATATTTTTTCAGTTGGGTCGCATTGGTGGTCAGCGTCAGATCAAGCAGGTCATCGCATTCGCCAAGATTGCGAAACAGCTGCAGGATATTCTGCCGCACAAGCGGTTCACCGCCGGTGATGCGAATCTTGTCCACGCCGAGCTTGATGAAGGCGCGGCCGACGGTTTCCATCTCCTCGAGCGTCAGTAGCTGCGTACGCGGTACGAACTTCATCTTCTTCGGCATGCAGTAGACGCAGCGTAAATCGCAGCGGTCGGTAACCGACAGGCGCACGTAGCTGATCTTGCGGCCGAAGCGGTCGACTAGTTGATTCTGTGGTGTTGACGCTGACATAGGACGGCCTATTCTAGCAACGATTAGTCGATATAGAAACGATACAACCCCAGGGGTTTTTAAATAGCCCGACTGGCACAGTAATTAGATTTTGCTGGCACTAGCCGCGGCCGTGATGCTCGATTAACGTTACGTTTTTTTATCTACCCATATAGGTTGCAGTTATGTTGATTGGCGTTCCCAAGGAAATCAAGAATCACGAGTACCGGGTCGGCATGGCGCCCGCCAGCGTGCGTGAAGCGATTAAGCACGGCCACCAGGTCATGGTCGAGAGCAGGGCCGGTGAAGGCATCGGTGTCAGCGATGCGGATTATGTGACGATCGGCGCCGAAATCGTCGGTACCGCCGAGGAAGTATTCGCGAACGCCGAAATGGTGGTCAAGGTCAAGGAACCGCAGGCGGTCGAGCGCGCGATGTTGCGCGAGGGCCAGGTGCTGTTCACCTATTTGCACCTTGCGCCCGATCCCGAGCAGACAAAAGACCTGGTCGACAGCGGCGCCGTCTGTATTGCCTATGAAACGGTGACTTCGCCGCATGGCGGACTGCCGCTGCTGGCGCCGATGTCAAAAGTAGCCGGGCGTATGGCGATCCAGGCCGGCGCCTACTGCCTCGAGCAGCCGCATGGCGGACTCGGCATGCTGCTCGGCGGGGTGCCGGGAGTCGATCCGACCAAGGTGGTGGTGCTGGGCGCCGGCGTGGTCGGTACCCACGCGACCCATATCGCGGTCGGCATGGGCGCGGACGTCTGGGTGCTCGATCGCAGTCCCGAGGCGATCGAGAGCCACTGGCGTCAATTTGGCCGCAGCACCAATTCGGTATTCTCCACCGACGACTCGATTGAACGTCACGTGGTCGATGCCGACCTTGTCATCGGCGGGGTTTTGATTCCCGGAGCGGAAGCGCCGAAGCTGGTGACGGCGGAGATGGTGAAGGCGATGAAGCCCGGCGCCGTCATCGTCGATGTCGCTATCGACCAGGGCGGCTGTTGCGAAACCTCGAAAGCCACTACCCACGCGGAACCGACCTACATCGTCGACGACGTGGTGCATTACTGTGTCGCCAACATGCCCGGCGGCGTGCCGCGCACCTCGACCTATGCGCTCAACAACGTGACCCTGCCGCATATCATCGCGCTCGCCAACAAGGGTTACCAGCAGGCATTGAAGGACGATCGCTGGCTGCGCGATGGACTCAATGTGCACCGCGGCCAGATTACGCAACGCGAAGTCGCGCACGATCTCGGCTACGACTTCCACGATCCGGAGAACGTTCTCGGGTGAGCCGGTTTCGCGCCGCCTGTATACAGAACACCGCGTCGCGCGATGTTGAGGCTAATGTCGAGCGGGTTTGCGCGGCCATCGATGAAGCGGTCTCGGGCGGCGCGGAATTTGTCGCCCTGCCCGAAACCGTCGGCCTGATCGAGCCGGTTAACGCGCAGATTCCCGCGGCTAGCCTCAGCGAAGAAGACGATATCGGTCTGGCCGCTTTCCGCCGCAAGGCGCGTGAGCATGGCGTCGTCATCCTGGTTGGCTCACAGTTGATTCGCGATGGTGATCGCATTTTCAATCGCTCGTTCCTGCTGGGCAGGGATGGAGAGATCGACGCGCGCTACGACAAGTTGCACATGTTCGATATCGAACTCAAGAACGGCGAATGCTATCTCGAATCGGAAATGATCGCCGCCGGCGACAAGGCCGTCGTGGCCGCGACCGAATGGGGTCGGCTTGGCCTGTCGATCTGTTACGACCTGCGATTCGGAGCGCTCTACCGCGCGCTGGCGCAGGCCGGCGCCGAGTTTATTACGATTCCGGCGGCATTCACGCAGACCACCGGCAAGGCGCACTGGCATACCCTGGTGCGCGCGCGTGCGATCGAAACCGGCTGCTTCATTCTCGCGCCGAACCAGTGCGGACATCATAACGACAGTCGCTACTCCTACGGGCACTCGCTGATCGTCGATCCCTGGGGTGAGGTTCTCGCCGACGGCGGCGCCGAGCCGGGCGTCATTTATGCCGATATCGATCTGGCGCAGGTTGCCAAAGTGCGCAGCCGCATCCCGTCGCTCAAAAACGAACGCCCCTTTACCCTCGATCAGCAGTAACGTCTCGCATTTGGAATGCCCGGCTGCGTGCGCTTGTTGTTGTTATGTGGCATGTGCGCATATGCCAACAGGTAAGTTTGAGCCCTTACCGGAAATTAGCCTATCGGATAAAAATGAATCAATGCGGTCTCTTTTATCCTAAACAATTGATCTGCATCAACAGGAAAGAAAGACAACTGTAGTAATAACAACATTTGAGTTTCAATATCCGGTAGGAGATTGATTCCGTGATTTCTGAAATGGAGGTATAAGAAGTATAAAAGCTATATTTCCAGATAACCAGATCCAATAATCAAGAGTTCACGCCGATTATCTGGCACGGAGATACCGAATACACCCGAAAATCTAAACAAGCCAACCAATTTTGTGTTTAATCTAGCGCT
>JAAEPH010000486.1 GCA_024232855.1 Gammaproteobacteria bacterium | reverse complement strand
CGCCAGGCATGCCAAGAATGAAGCCGTGGTGCTCGCGCAGGTGGGGCCGACAGCAGCGAATCGTAATCGAACCGGCGCCAGCCGCGCTCGAGGAAATGCTTTACGTGATTGCACATAGGGTCGATGCTATCATGCCTCGATCTTCACCCGGAACAACGCCCGATCATGACCGATAGCGCTGCAAATCGTATCGCCGACCTGCCCTGCTGGAAGCATCCGGCTCGCATCGAACCGTTGAGCGGAGGCATGACCAACCTCAATTTCAAAATAACCGACGGCAACGAATGCTTCGTCGTACGCCTCGGCGAAGACGACCCGGCCCATCTGATTTCCCGCACCAATGAAATCGCCAGTTGCGAGGCTGCCTTCGCCGTCGGCATCAGCCCCGAGCTGGTGTACCACGAGCCCGGCATCCTCGTCGTGCGCTTTGTCGAGGGCCGGGTTTTCGGCGAAGCCGACGTGCGCGACGGCGACAACCTGCAACGTATCGTCGCTCTGTTGAGGCGTTTTCACCACGAAGTGCCGGCACGCTTCGACCAGGTTCCGGTCATGTTCTGGGTATTCCAGGTGTTACGCCACTACCACAACATGCTGGCGCAGGGTCAAAGCGCGCACGCCGGGCGCCTGCCCGAACTCGCGCAAATCGGCCGCGAGCTGGAAGCCGCGGTCGGACCGGTCGAGATCGTATTCGGCCACAACGACCTGCTGGCCGCCAACTTCATCGATGACGGCGAGCAGATCTGGCTCATCGATTTCGACTACGCCGGCTTCAACAGCCCGTTGTTCGACCTGTCGAACCTGGCCTCGAACAACGAACTGAGCCCCGCGCAGGAACAGGCCATGCTGGAAAGCTACTTCGGCGTCAGCCCCAACCACGCAACCCTGAGCAGTTACCATGCCATGAAATGCGCCTCATTGCTGCGCGAAACCCTGTGGTCGATGGTGTCGGAACTCTATTCGCGCGTCGACATGAACTTCGCCGACTACACCCTGAAAAACCTGACCCGGTTTGAATCGGCTTATGCCGAATACAACAGGAGCTACCCCCAATCCCTTTAGAAGAGACCCCTCCCAAGAGAAGCCACTATGAAACTCGACATTGATTTTGTGCGGACACAGTTTAACCAGCTGCACGATGATCCGGACTTCGTGTTCGCCTCCAACGCCGGCGGCAGCTATGTCAGCAACCAGGTCAACCGGGTCCTCGAACACTACAACCATCACACACGGGGGCAGCCCTATTCGCGCTATGCCTCGTCGGCGCTGGCGGGAGAAGCCATGGATCGCGCACGCCAGAGCTGGGCGCAGGCGCTCAACATCGACCCTTCGGAGCTGACCATTGGTCCGTCCACGTCGATGAACACCTATGTTATAGCGCAGGCCATCGGTGAACTCTGGAAACCCGGCGACGAGATAATCGTGACCAACCAGGACCATGAGGCCAACAGTGGCGTATGGCGCCGCAAGGCGCACGAGAAAGGCGCCACCATTCGTCAATGGGAGGTTGAGCCGGATACCGGGTTGCTGCAGATCGAATCGCTGCTGCCGTTGCTGTGCGACAAGACCCGCTGGGTGTTTTTCACGCATTGCTCGAACATCGTCGGCACCGTCAATCCGGTGGGCGAGATTACCAGAACCATCAAGACCGGCAGTGACGCGCGCGTGTTTATCGATGCGGTCGCCTATGCGCCGCACCATATTTCGGATCTCAAGGCGCTCGGCGTGGATGGCTACGCCTTCAGCCTGTACAAGGTCTTCGGCCCGCATCAAAGCCTGCTGTACATCAATGCCGATATTCATGGCGACCTGACCTCGCAGGCGCATTACTTCAACAGCGGCGATCCCGCCAAGGATTTCAATCCGGCCGGACCCCAACATGCCCAGGTTGCCGCCTGCGCCGGCGTGCTCGATTATTTCGACGATTTGCACGAGCATCATTTCGGAGTTTCGGAAATGAGCCGAAACGCGCGACTACAGGACATTCACGCGCTGATTCTGCGGCACGAAAACGCGCTGGCTACGCCCATCCTGGATTACCTGCAGCACCACCCCGGGTTGCGGGTGATCGGTAAATCCCATACCGGTGACAACGACCGCGCACCCACCATCGCCTTCAAACCACGGGGGCAAAGCTCGCAGGCGCTGACGCACAAGCTGCAGGATGCAGGCATCGGCACCGAGAACGGGAACTTTTACGCGCACCGCTTGATCGGCGATCTCGGTATCGATAGCGACGACGGCGTGGTGCGCCTGTCGCTGGTGCACTACAGCAACCAGCAGGACGTAACGCGGATACTGGCGGCGCTCGACAGCGCGTTATAAGCAGGGGGCATCGGTAGCGATGGGGGCTAGCACAGCGGCGAACCGTTTAACCTAAAATCCTCAGTTGAATCGTAGCGAGGGCGTCTAATGTGCTGAATATCAGGTATTTCTTTCGTTATTTTAGGCGATCGCGTAGTCACTCTACGGGTGAGCTTAAAATAATGAAAAAAATGCATGAGATTCAGTGCAGT
>JAAEPH010000485.1 GCA_024232855.1 Gammaproteobacteria bacterium | reverse complement strand
GCGCAAAGATCGCGCAGTATATTGATTTCACAAGGAAATATCCGAAGAAGTCTCGTATCGGTGATTACGAGCGACTGAGGATATATTTCTTGTGGAATCAATAGACAAGCGAGATTGTGCATATTTATGAATTTTCCGGGCTAGCTTCCCGGGGAGGTTCTCGCGAAGGCGCAAAGATGCGGGCTACGCGGGGGAATACAGGGACTTTCGAATACTGAATAAGAAATGCCCGGGTACCCGTCCTGCAAATATCCTCAGCGTTTGCGGGTGTTCCAATGCGATGCCGCATGATAATGTCACGCGCTTTATTTATCGGTAAAACCCGCAACCCGGAGAAACATCGTGCCGTTAAGCAAACCCGCCCCGCGTAAAGTGGCGCATACCCGAGTCGTTACCTGCCATGGTTACCGGCGTGACGATGGTTTATGGGACATCGAGGGACGCATCGTCGATACCAAGCCTTATGGCTTCAAGAACCAGGATCGCGGCGGCTGGATCGAAGCCGATGAAGCGCTGCACGACATGTCGATTCGGCTCACGGTTACCCTCGAACTCGAAGTTATCGACGTTGACACGGTCATCGATGCCGCACCGTACAACTACTGCAAATCCGCGAACTCGATGGCGCGCAACCTGATCGGCCTTAAAATCGCGCCGGGCTGGACCGACAAGTCGAAGCGCGCGATGGGTCTCAACCGCGGTTGCACGCACCTCACCGAGTTGCTCGGACCGGTTGCAACCACGGCGATACAAACCATCACCAGCGAACATATCAGGCGTAGTGAAAGCGAGAGCCAGAAGCGCCCACCGGCTTTTTTGAACAGCTGCCATACCTATGCGGATGACGGCCCGGTGGTCAAGTTACAGTGGCCCGAACACTATCGGGGCGACGATGCGGCTGGCAGCGGATAGGACCATTCCCGTGGGATTCAGGCGCTTGTGCCCGACACTTCTGTATACTTCCGGGTTGCTGCTTTCGACAGGGGTACCTCGATTCCGGCGAAGTGGCCGCACGCGGTCCGGAATGACGAAGTGAGGTTATTCCGAGCGGAATTAAGTCAACTGTCCCCGTATTGACGAATCCCAACCCGGAAAATTCGCGAGTTATGCACGATCTCGCTTGCCTGTTGATTCGACTCCATAAAGAAAGGTGCGAAATCCTGAGCCAGACCGGCAAGATGCTATCGCTGCCGTTCTGGCGTGCCGAAACCGCGATCAACGCC
Source organism: Gammaproteobacteria bacterium (assembly GCA_024232855.1). Lineage (GTDB taxonomy): Bacteria > Pseudomonadota > Gammaproteobacteria. Next base: position 5,805 of record JAAEPH010000485.1, on the reverse strand, counting down.
TGTGGGCGGAGCGCTACGATCGCGAACTCGAGGATATTTTCGAGATACAGGACGAGGTTGCGCGAGCTGCGCAATACCGGCCTGCCAGAGTAACCCCGATAAAATTCACACGAACGGAAACGATACCACGATGAATAATCGATAAATCATGATTGGTGCCCGGAGCCGGAGTCGAACCGGCACGGTGTTTCCACCGAGGGATTTTCTTACCATCTACAACTTTAGCTGCAACAGGTACCATGCCTGTTTTTGTGGTCTGGACTTTCTCTTTGCCATATTATGGGATTCACAATTTAGGCAGGAGCCGTCAAGTCTCTACACTTTCATTAATACGGATATTGCATGAAGTTACATAAATACACCGAGTCAGAACTCATCAAAGCAGTTTCAATATCAACATCAATGCGCCAAACACTGCTTGTTCTGAATGTTGCGCCATTTGGTGGAAATTACGATGTCCTCAGGAAAGCGATTAAACACTTTAATCTTGATGCATCGCATTTCAAAGGTCAGGCCTGGAACAAAGGAATAAAGCTTCCCGTTAAAAAAGCACTAAGTGAATATCTAACACAAGGCTCAAACATTTCGTCATATAAACTCAAAAACAGGCTGCTCCGGGAGCAGGTAATTGAGTTGAAATGTTCAAACTGTGATAACACCACATGGCTTAATCAGCCAATTCCACTTGAGCTTGACCATATTAATGGCAACAACAAAGATAACAGATTACCAAGTCTCAGATTATTGTGTCCCAACTGTCATGCTCTCACTCCGACATATCGAAGTAAAAACCGTAAAAAAGCTTAGCTCGGGATTGCCACCATCTTACAGCTGAGGTTTCCCCGAATTTGACTCCATTCACATCGGCGGTTTCCCAGCCGAGTGCTCAATATTACTTAAGTCCCTTGCGTCTACCAATTTCGCCATCCGGGCAGGATAGTGTCATTCAGTAAGCGTGGGATAATACAATATAGCGATGCGGAGGTACACAGAAATGGAGTCCGAGGGCGGAATCGAGCGGGTCCGCCTTCGGCGCTGTACACGGCAAGGCCGGTAATCTCAATGCGACTGCAATTGCTATCGCGGAAAAAGCGGCTAACATGATTCCGGGGCATCCGCCACTTGCGCCTGAGGACCCGAGACCATGAACGGTCGGCCACGTAAAACACCACACCCCTGGTTTTACAGGAGAGATTACTTATGACTCAAGCCATCACTTGCGGCGAAGCTACCATCCGCTTACTGGAAAAATATGGTGTCAACACGGTCTTTGGAATCCCCGGCGTGCACACCCTGGATTTCTGCCGCGGCCTCGATCAGGGCGTGCGACACGTACAGGCGCGTAACCTCGGGGCTACGATCTCGCGCCGAAACCGGGTTCTCGATATCAACCGGCTTGCCGGGGGTGAGTTCGAAGTCGTGACCGAACAGGGCAACATCGTTGCGCAGCACGTGGTAAACGCGGGCGGCTGCTATGCCCGTGAAGTGAGCCAGATGGTCGGGGTTCAGACCCCGATCACCAACATGGAGCACCAGTACCTGGTTACCGAAGCGCTGCAAGAGTTCGAGGATAGCGACAGCGAACTCCCGGTGATGCGCGATCCCTATACCGCGGGCTATTACCGGCAGGAGCAAAAATCCGGATTGATCGGGATTTACGAGCAGGCGAACTCGCAGGAAGCCTGGGGTGCAAGCGGCGGCAGTCCGCAGTGGGCCGCGGAGAATGAGTTGTTCGGCGAGGATATCGATCGCATTTCTCCGTGGCTTGAAAAAGCGATGCAACGCATGCCGATATTCGCCAATGCCGGAATCAAGAAAGTCATCAATGGCGCCATCCCGCATACCCCCGATGGAAATCCGCTGCTCGGTCCCGCCTAAGGGGTGCGCAATTTCTGGCAATGCTGCGGTTCCAGCATCGGCATTGCCCAGGGCGCGGGCTGCGGCAAGTACCTGGCGCAATGGATGGTGCACGGTCAGGCTGAAATCAACATGCGTGAATTCGACCCGCGCCGTTTCGGCGCCTACGCTGACAATGAATATACCCGGGCCAAGTCATTCGACGACTATGAAAACATGTTCGCCACCCCGCTCCCGGGGGAAGAACGCGATGCGGGGCGACCCAACCGCACCACGCCACTCTACGAAACCCTGAAGGCACGGGGTGCCGTCCATACTGAAGCGTTTGGCTGGGAGCGGCCCAAGTGGTTTTCACCCGACGGGCGGCAGGAAGAGCCGGGATTTCGGCGCAACAATGTATTCGGAATCGTCGCCGGGGAATGCCGCGCGGTGCGCGAGCATGTCGGCGTCATGGACCTTTCGAGTTTTGCAAAATGCGACGTCAGCGGGCCCGATGCCCCGGCGCTGCTCGATCGAATCACCGCCAACCGCATGCCGCGAGGCCCGGGCGGGCTGGTGCTGACCCACATGCTGAGCGCCGACGGGATGATCGAGGGCGAGGTCACCATCACTCACCTGGCAGACGACCGTTTCTTTGTGCTTTCCGGGGTTGCCACCGAACTCGAAGTACTCGACAAACTCGTGCAGTCGGTGCGCGACGGCGAGGATGTCACCACCGCCAACGTGACCGACGACTATGGCATGCTGGTAGTCGCCGGACCAAAATCCCGCGAGTTACTCGCGCGGCTGACCGATGCGGATCTGGCAAACGACCGCTTCCCATGGTTAACCGGACAGCAAATCGACATTGCCGGCGTCCCCTGCCGTGCCCTGCGCGTCAACTATGTCGGCGAGCTCGGGTGGGAACTGCACGCACCGATGGCGCAACTGGCGAAGTTGTATGATGCGATCTGGAATGCGGGTGGCGATTTCGCGATCGCCGACTTCGGCGCCTATGCGGTAAACAGCCTGCGCATGGAAAAGGCCTATCGTGGGCTCGGCAGCGAGCTCACCAATGAAATCACCCTGATCGAAGCCGATATGGCCCGATTCGTCGCCTTTGACAAGGGCGATTTCATCGGCAAAAAGGCAACGCAATCGCGTCAGGATTCGCAACTATCGACCCGGCTGGTCTATGCAGAGGTGGACGCGGGCGATTCAGATATCCTCGGCGGAGAACCGGTTTTTCAGGGCAGCGATGTCGTCGGTGTCTGCACCTCGGGCGGATATGGCCATGTCGTGCGGAAAAGCCTTGCTTTTGCCTATGTCGATCCGCAATTTTCCGATCCGGGCACGGTGCTTGAAGTACAGATCCTGGGCGAGCGTTACCCGCTGCGCACGCTCGGCGAACCGGCCTACGACCCGCAGAATACAAAGATGAGAGGCTAGCCTGAATCCGCAGGTTCGAAACTATTTAAATGACACCAGTAACCCGTCACTATTCGAATTTTGTCCATGCCCTGCCATTCGAATGCATTCCATCGATCGTGTGGCAGAAAGCGGAATTGTCCTTGCTGGATAGTTGCGGCGTGACATCGGCGGGTTCCCGCATGAAAGCCGCCGGGATAATGAGCCGCTTCGCCCGTCAGCATTACGCCCATGCCCCCGAAGCTTCCGCCGAATTCAGGGCGCGTTTGTTGTTTGACGGAAGCAGCGTTAGCCCGGGAGGGGCCGCGCTGGCGGCCGGACAGGCTGCCGATAGCATGGATGCCCACGACGGTTACCACGAAATCAAGGGTTCCCACGTCAGCTCGACCCTGTTAGGGGGATTGCTGGCCATCGGTGAAATCGCTAACAATACCGCGGGCCTGGAGTTCACCGGGGATGACCTGTTGAGCGCCTGGATTATCGGTCAGGAGATGGCCATCCGTTTCGGCTGCGCATTGCAATCGAGTATGCCTGATGTCTACATTCCGAGCGGCTTGATCGGAGCCATCGGGATTGCTGCAATGGGCGGGCGCCTATTGCGGCTAAACCCTGAAATCACTCGCCATGCCCTGGGTATTGCGGAACTTCACGGCCCGCGCGTTCAGACGACAAATGGCTGGCGGGTTACCGTTTTCCCGAGCATGCTGAAAGACACGGTTTGCTGGGGTTCGATGGCCGGCGTGAATGCCGTTCTGATGGCGCGTGAAGAATTTACCGGGGCGCCCTGTGGCGTGCTCGAAGAAGAATCGTTTCAATCATACTTTAACGACCTGGGAAATCGCTGGCGTAGCCCGGAGCTCTATATGAAGCCTGTCCCCTGTTGTCGCTACGCGATCCCAGCGGTGCGGGCCGTGCTGCAACTGCTGGAACACGAGGCTCACGCACAGGGTCTATCCGCCAATGAAGTCGCCGAGGTTACGGTGACGACATTTCGCGAAGCATGGCTTTTGGGGCGCGATATCCCGGTGCCGGACGACGCCGAAACGGCCCAGTATCACGTGGCCTGGCCAGTCGCGGCGGCTATGGTGACCGGGCGCTTACCCGGCCCGCAGGAACTGAGCGACGAAGCGATTGCCGATGATACCCGCATTCAAAACATGTGCCGCAAGGTCAAGGTCGTCGTCAACGATGACTATACGCAGGCATTTCCGGGGCGCACCCTGGCGGATGTCCGGATCAGGCTTGTCCACGGTCGAACGATGGAGTTGGCGGCGGCTGCCGTCGTCAACAATGAAGAAATTCAACCCGGCGAAGCTGGCCATTCGATTCCGCTCAACGAGTTTGACCCCGATTTGGGGGTTTGCAATCAGCAAGCTTTGATCGACAAGTTTCACCGCTACGCAAGCTGGGGAGTCGGGCCTGAGCGAGCCGCGCAAATGAAGCAGGTAGTATTCGCCTTACGCGGAGGGGATCACGATGCTGCAACGGATTTCCTGGATGCGATGCTAACCCCTCCCAGCCACTAATTGCTGTTCCTTGAACATTATCCCGGTCAGGAAATCATCATTCCGAATAAGAAGTCGCTCGGCCTCAGGAAAGCGTCGCTTTCACTACTGAAAACTATTTGTCAAAGCAACATGCTAGCCCGCATATCTCACCAGGGGCGGGATGATCGCGCAGGGCTTTGGATTCACAAGGGAATTTCTGAAGGAGCGGAATAACCGTGCGTATTTCCGACTGAAGAAAATCCCTTGTGGATTCAAAGAACAAGCGAGGCCCCGTCATCCTGGTGAGATATGCGGGCTAGGCGGCTTATGTGGGCCGATTCGGCTAATTCAATAATGCGGGAGATACCGGCTCATGCCTCTCGATGGGAACGACAAGCGCAACGACAATCCGGGGGATAAGCATCCGACCGGCGCCGCGCTTGTTATCGGCGGTGGTATCGCGGGTATGCAGGCGTCGCTGGATCTTGCCAATACCGGCTACAAGGTCTACATGGTCGAAAAGAATTCGGCCATTGGCGGCAACATGGCGCGCCTCGATAAAACCTTTCCCTCCAACGACTGCGCGATGTGCACGATATCACCGCGCCTGGTCGATTCAGAACAGCACCTCGACATCGACGTTCTGACCAATACCGAGGTAGTAAAGGTTAGCGGCGAAGCCGGACATTTCACCGCAACGCTGCACAGCAAGTCACGCTTTATCGATGCCGACACATGTACCGCCTGCGCCAAGTGTGCCGAAGTTTGCCCGGTGCCGACCGATAACGTTTTCGACGGTCTGCTGGTCAAGCGTCGCGCGGCCTACAAACTCTATCCCCAGGGTGCGCCCAACGCCTTCGCGATCGAAAAGCGAGGCGTCGCTCCGTGCCGCGATGCCTGTCCCACCGGTCAACGCGCGCAGGGCTATATCGCGCTCATCGCCGAGGGCCGGATCGAAGAGGCTTATCGCTCGATCAAGCGTGATAATCCCTTCCCCGCGATCTGCGGTCGCATCTGCAACGCGCGTTGCGAAGAGGCCTGCAGCCGCGGCATG
>JAAEPH010000484.1 GCA_024232855.1 Gammaproteobacteria bacterium | reverse complement strand
TGATTCCACAAGAAATATATCCTCAGTCACTCGTAATCACTGATACGAGGTTCCTTCGGATATTTCCTTGTGAAATCCCATTTCTTTTAAAAAACAATGGCCTGCGCGATCTTCGCGCAGATTTATGAACTTTCCGGGCTAGAAGTGCATGCTCACCCATACCCATAGCTTGTCAACGTCACCACTGGCATTAAAGCCATTGAATACATGGGACACACACTTCTTCTCATCATAGGCGCCTCATTTTTACTATTTGATATGAGTGAAGACGTAAGAGATTATTAACAGTCTGTCGGACTTAGGGAATATCTACTGCGGCCTGTTGAAACCGGTTTATCGCAGGTCGACGACAAGCGCTTTTCTGAAACCGCGGGGCAGCTGCGGGCTAGGCCGCCCCTCCGACACCAATCGTGTTAAGCAGTGCTTCCCCGTTTTTAAGCCTGCATATGTTTTGCGCCACCGCATCGGTAACATGCTCGACAGAGGCGTCGCTAAAACCCGCAACGTGTGGTGTGAGCAGGAAGTTTTCCAGACCCAGCATTCGATCATCGGGATCCGCGGGCTCACGCCAGAAAGTATCAAACGCCGCACCGGCAATATTGCCCTCCTGCAAACAGGCGAACAAAGCATCGTAGTCGACGAGCGCGCCGCGTGCCGAGTTGATAAGGTATGCGGCTGGTTTCATCATCGCTAACTCGGTTTTACCGATCATGCTCATCGTTTCCGGGGCTAAAGTAGCCAGCAGGACTACGAAATCCGCCTGTTCCAAAACTTCGTGAAGATCATTCGGACCGTAAAGAGCATCGACCGTGACATCTGGTTTTACATCGGGATGGCGTTTGATAGCCAACACTTTCATACCCATGAAACCAGCCAGTCGCGCAAGCTCGGTTCCGGACGCACCGAGACCAATAATGGCTAATGTCTTGCCCCTGAGTTCGATACTGCCCGGCGCACCGACCTTTCTCTCGGAGATCGATTTTTCAGCCAGGTGGAGGTTTTTCGCCAAGGAAAGCATGAGCGCGAGGCTGTGTTCCGCAACGGCGACACTATTCCCTCCGGGAACATTTGCCACGGTAACGCCGGCCTCGGCTGCCGCCGCCAGATCAACGCTGTCGCCCCCCCTTCCATGCTGATGGATCAGCTTCAAAAGCGGCGCCCCGGCCAGATCATCGGCCATTACCTTCTGGTGCCCCAGCATGAGTATATCGATCCCTGCCAGCTGATCTGACAGATCCATGTCTTCGGAAAAAGGTCGGATATTGGCGATGTCATCTATTTTCGAAGCCAGTTTGTCCATAATCGGCAGGTAGGTGGAACCCAGTACGGTCATCATGATGCAATTCTCTTTGTCACGGTTCGGGATGGATAGTTAGCCAGAATAATTCCAGCCACGACGCAGCCAAGCCCGATTAAAAATCCGAGGGTGACGGGTTCACCTAGCAGGATTGCGCCGAGGGCCGTAGCGGCTATCGGATTAAGCGTGACGAACACCGCCACGCGGGTTGGGGAAGTACGCTGGAGTGCCCATGTCCATAAAAGGAATCCGATACCTCCGGCGAGGGTTCCGATAAATATGACGCAAGCCCAGCCAGGCGCCGTGAACTCTGGCCAACCGGTACTGGAAATATCCAGTGCGGCGCCAGGTAACAGGAACACAACGCCTGCAATCATGGCGAACCCCGTGAACTGGGCCGAGGGTATTCGCTTCAGGTATGGTTTTGAAAATACATTGTACAGGGCGCCCAGACACGAAGTGGCGAACATCAACAAATACCCCACCGTATTGTAATTTGATCCGAATTCACCCTTGCCCCCGAGAGCAAGCCATACCCCACTCAGGGTTAATCCCACGGCGATTAGCTTGTTTCTGCTTATCTGCTCATATCCCGATACCCAGGCAAGTCCAAGAGTGAGTATCGGCATGGTCGCCAGGATGATTGCCCCGTGAGCGGCGGGAACGTACTGCAGCGCTGCCGAGAAGGTCCAGGGAAAAAGTCCAAAGAATGCGATACCAAGCAGAATAATACCCGGAACGTCAGTCAGTAAAATACGTTTGCGCCCGGGAGCAAGGAAAACCGGGAGCAGGCATGCGGCGCCAATCAGGTAGCGAAGGAAGGCGAGCACTTCCGGCGTGGTTTGGTCGATGACAAATCGTGTCGCTACTACGGAAGCGCCAAAAAATATGCTGGCCACCGTTGCGGCCAACGGCGGTAACAAAAATGAAACGTTTGGTCTGGCAAGTGTAGCCACAATTCCTGGTCCGAAGAAGATGTCAACAAGTTTACCCAATATCGGTGAGCGATGCGGGCTAGGGGTTACGTTTCCGATAAAGCGATGAATGTTCGAGTTCATATACGGCGATAGGCCCGAGCTGAACCCGCATACCCTCGAGTTGCTCCGCTGGTTTTCCATACACGAAAACCTGCATCTCCTCATTCGTGGATTCCGAAATTACCGGCATTTGAACCCTGTGATAACCGTCTGCTTCATGGGTTCTCTCGAGGCGATCCATGAAGCTCAGGGTTGCGTCATCGACCATGAAAACCTGGCCCCGCACCTGGAACCCCTCGCCCCTGGACAACACCAACCAGGGTGAATGACGCTCGCCCACCAGATACAGCGGATACCGGCCTTTCGTCAGAAATTCTCCGGGTACGCGAGAGCCGTTATTCTTGCTCGAATTGGGGAAACCCTGTTTCAAAGTCCCAAAGACGAATACTGGATACATCCGATCACCTCGCGCCCGGTAACCGCATTCAGCCTGCCCGCGAGTCGATAAATCTTAGCCAGTTGCGCAATTCCACTTCCCGGATTTGCGGGTCGATTATGTCGTCCCCGACTTCTAGCCGCTCGCGCAACTCGGCTGAACCCGGGTTTGCATGGAGCGCTTTCATATTCGAGGCATAGGTTGCTACCGCCTCTTCGTCCGCGAAATGACCCTCTGTTACCAGCGCCCTGGCCCTGGCCGCAATCAGGCGTCCCATTTCATGCAGGTTGTATTCGGGGTGATACTGAGTGCCCCAGAAAGCGGCGTCTCCAATTTCCAGCACCGCCGCCTGGATCGACGTATGGGCATTGCCGCCGAGTGATACCGTGCCTTCGGGCAATCTCCTGACTTCATCCAGGTGCATGATAAATGCATCGAATTTCACCGGCTTTCCCGCCAGCATCGGTGACGTCCGGGCCGCTTCGCTCAGTTCGATTCCACGGGCAATACCCCATTCACGACCACGAGGATTAACCGCCACCTCGCCCCCTCCCACCAGTGCCGCCATCTGTATCCCCCAGCAACTACCGAAGCTGGCGGCACCCGAGTTCATCAATGTCCTGGCGAATTCGATCTGCCCGGAAACCCGCGGGTCATCAACGTGATAAACAGTAAGATCCGAACCCGTCCAGATGAAGCCATCAAAGTCATCGATGGCCGACCCCGATGGCAGCGCGAAGCCCGGGTCTGCCACGTAAACGATTTCGCTGCTCGCATTCGGTGCTTCGCGGCGCAGAAAATCTCGGAACAGATCATGCGGATGACCCACGTCGGACAGGTCAAAATTCTGGCGGCTGGCCTCCGGATAGCAATTGACTATACAAAATCGGTGCCTGGCTGTTGTCGCGGGTGTTTGCGTCATCGGTGTACTCGCTGTGGAAAATCGGTAATAAGGCCCGCCACGCCAATCTCCATGAGACGAGCGATCATCTCATCATCGTTGACGGTAAAAGGGTTGAGTTTGAGCCCCAGGTCAACCTGCCTTTTGAGCTGATCGACCGAAACACGAGTATGGCGTGGATTGTAGGTATCGAAAAACGGATCGCTGAAGTCCATCGGATCTTCGGGAAAAAGCCCGAGGATCGCCTGGACCGAAAAATCCGGCCTGCGCTGCTTCAGCGTTTTCAGCCATGAAAACCGGGCTGACGAAAACAGCAGGTGATCCGCTCCGATATTAACCTCGTCGGCCAGCTCGAGAACGACGCTGACCACGTCAAAATCATTTTTGGGCGAGGGTTGCGCCTTTAACTCAAGGTTGAGAAACCAGTCCAGCTCAAGCGTGAGCTCGAAGGCTTCCCGCAGCGTTGGCACTTTCTCGCCGGCATATCGAGCCAGCTCCCGATGATCGACGGCACCCGCAGCGATTTGCCCAAACGGATCATCGCGCTCGAACCATGAGCCGGCGTCGAGTGAGCGGATTTCAGCCAGGGTGTAAGTGGAAAACGCCGCCGGGACGCGACCGGGAAAAATATCGGAGACATTTGTGGTTCGTGTCATCGCATCGTCATGCATCAGCACCAGTTGATCATCGGCGGTGACCGCGACATCCGCCTCCCACAAATCGGCACCGAGCCGATGCGCTTTTCGGGCCGCGGCAAGGGTGTTTTCAGGAGCGAGACTTCGCGCGCCCCGGTGAGCAATAACGGTAACCATGTTGTAAAACCAGCCTTCCCGGGGCACTTTACGGTGCCTTGAAGAATACCCTAATCCGGCGGGGCAATTTCGACAAATTTTGTCTTGATTAGCTCGACAACTCAGCCAGGCTCATGGGCTGAGTTATCGAGCTAATCAAGTTATTTTCTGGGTATGCTATTTAACCCGGAAAATTCATAAATATGCACAATCTCGCTTGTCTATTGATTCCACAAGAAATATATCCTCAGTCGCTCGTAATCACCGATACGAGACTTCTTCGGATATTTCCTTGTGAAATCAATATACTGCGCGATCTTTGCGCATATTTTTGAATTCTCCGGGTTAGTAACCCGTTATCCGGCTCTATGATTCTGCAGGTAAAAAAATGGATTTAGGCATATCGGGTAAAACAGCGCTCGTATTCGGCGCCGGAGGCGGGCTAGGCAGCGCTATTGCAGTGTTACTGGCAAAGGAAGGTTGCAATGTCGCGATCTCCAGTCGCAATCAAGATGCTCTGGATATCACATTGGAAAAAATTCAGGCGACCGGGTCCAAAGCCTTGAGCCTGTCCTGGGATCTGGCGGAACTGGAAGCCATCGATGCCAATATCGCCCGTATTGAAGAATCCCTCGGGTCGGTGGATATTCTGCTTAACAACACAGGAGGCCCTCCGCCCAGCCCGGTCTCGGGGCAATCGCAAGATATCTGGCAAACCTGGTTTCAGGCCATGGTGCAACCAGTTATCGGTATCACTGACCGCGTACTGCCATCCATGCGGGAACGAAATTGGGGCCGAATCATCACCAGTACTTCATCCGGTGTTATTTCACCGATTCCAAATTTGGGTTTGTCTAATGCATTGCGCTCCACGTTACTGGGATGGTCGAAAACCCTGGCCCGTGAAGTCGGCGCGCAGGGTATCACCAGCAATGTGATTTTACCGGGGCGTATATCCACCGGGCGAATCCTGTCGCTCGATGAAAACAAGGCGAAACGCGAAAATTGCTCGATCGAGGATGTCCGCGCCGAAAGTCTGGCCAGCATTCCTCTCGGGCGATACGGAGACCCGAGCGAATATGCCGACGCGGTGGCTTTTTTGGCGAGCGAGCGCGCTTCGTACATAACCGGCTCAGTGATCAGGGTCGACGGCGGTTATATCAGCAGCATCTAACGTATCCAGAGGCAATATGGCCACCTACACACAACAAACGATCGAGCAATTCGAAGCGATTACTACCGCTACGATCACCACGGTTTTGTTCAAGCACCATGGTCTCAAGAACGTATGGATTCGAGGCGCACAACCACTCCAACCAGGACAAAAGCGCGTAGCTGGTCCCGCCTTTACCCTGCGCTTCGTGCCCGCCCGGGAAGACCTCTGCACTGCGGCGGCCTGGTCGGCACCTATTTCTACCCGAAGTGCCATCGAGGAAATGCCAGCAAGTAGCATCGCTGTTATGGCTGCCGGGCAAAATACCGAGGCAGGCGTATTAGGCGATATTCTGTGCCAGCGTATGAAGCAGCGCGGGGTTGCGGCTTTGTTAACCGATGGCGTCGTGCGAGATTTCGATAGTGTGCGCGAAACCGGTTTGAGTGTCTGGGCGCAGGGCGTTGCCGCGCCACCGGCTATTGCCGCATTGGCATTTATTGGCTGGCAGCAGCCCGTTGGCTGTGGCGGCGTGGCAATTTTTCCCGACGATTTAATTGTCGCCGACGGCGATGGCGCGGTGGTTATCCCCGCTGCGTTGGTTGGCGCAGTACTGGAAGCTGCGACCGCGCAGGAGGCGCTTGAAGACTGGATCATGAGCGAAGTCAAAAATGGCGTCGAATTGCCAGGGCTTTATCCTCCGAACGAAGATAGCATGAAGCGCTACAGACTGTATCAGAACCGATAATCACCCCTTGAATCCGTATCTTCAGTTGTGAGGACAGGATGCAAGTGGATGGATCGCAGGATGAATTCCTGGCAGAGCGCAATCCTCGTTGGAATTGCGAAGGAGAGAATATCGTTATATGAATGAGGCTGTCGTGTCACGTCTCGCAATGAGCTGCGAATTCAGCTACTGTTTAAGGATGCCCCTAAATCAATAAATCAGGATTACTAAAACGATTAACCCAACCACGGAGATTACATCATTTCATTCCTGGCCGATCGCTTATCTAGCATAAAACCGTCACCCACACTCGCCATGGCAACCAAAGTCATGGAGCTTAAAGCCGAGGGCGTAAACGTTGTTGGGCTGGCTTCTGGCGAGCCCGATTTTGACACACCCGAGCATATCATCGAGGCCGCCAAGCAAGCACTGGACCGTGGTGAAACTCGCTACACCCCGGTCGCGGGCACCCTGATTTTGCGCAAGGCCGTTTGCGACAAGTTAAAGCGCGACAATGAACTGGACTATACACCCGATCAAATTTCGGTTGGATGTGGCGGCAAGCAAATCATATATAACGCCCTTATGGCAAGCTTGAATCCGGGTGATGAAGTCATCCTCCCGGCACCTTTTTGGCCATCTTATCCCGATATGGTACTGCTTAGCGGCGGTGTGCCGGTGATCGTCCAGTGTACCCAGGAAAATGGTTTCAAGATGCGCCCCGACCAACTGGAAGCTTCGATCACGCCCAAAACCAAATGGCTGCTGCTTAACTCGCCTTCGAACCCAACAGGTGCGGTGTACACTAGAGCCGAGTTAAAAGCGCTCACCGATGTGCTGCTGAAACACCCAGGTGTCTGGTTGTTTAGCGATGATATTTACGAAAAAATTGTTTACGGTGAAACCAAATTTTTCACCGCGGCGCAAGTGCAACCCGCGCTCAACGACCGCATCTTAACCATGAATGGGCTCGCTAAAGGCTATTGCATGACCGGCTGGCGGGTAGGTTACGCGGCGGGTCCAATTGAATTGATCAGGGCCATGAACATGTTGCAATCACAAAGTACCACGCATACCAGTTCAATTTCACAGGCTGCGGCTGTTGCCGCACTTAATGGTCCGCAAGATTTTATTCAAGTGCATAATGCCGCGTTCAGCGAACGTCGCGATATGGTGGTGCGCCTGATCAACGACTGTGAAGGCTTACACTGCCCCAAACCCGAGGGGGCCTTTTATGTTTACCCGTCCTGTCGCGGCGTGATTGGTAAAACCACTCCAGAGGGCAAGGTCCTTGGAAACGACGAAGACTTCGTCGACTATTTGCTCGATTCACAGCGCGTTGCCGCCGTGTTCGGCGAAGCATTTGGTCTCACGCCGCATTTTCGGATTTCCTATGCGACCTCGAATGCAGTTTTGGAGGATGCTTGCAGCCGTATTAAAAAGGCTTGTGCTGATTTGAGATAACAGCATTCGAAAACAGGGCTATGAGACGGCGCCAAATCAACGCCGCACCGCCACGACCTGATCCATTGGCATTATTGACAAGGCACGCCGGGTAAAGAGAGTGCTCAGCATTGATATTGCATTCAGGCAGGGGGTCACCGGCAGGGGGTCAGGCCTACAATCCACACAAATCAATAACGTTTCCCGTAGGATTTTACAGCACGGCTCAGTTAACAAACAGTAACAGGGACACCCACTTTCAAACTTTCGAGAATCTCATAAATCTGCGACAGGATCGCGCCGGATATTGTTTTCACAAGAAAATTCCTATCCCCTGTCAATTTTTCCGCCGATCGACAGGTCTCAAGCCGACGCGTACAAGTGCTGCATCGCCTCGATGCGCTGCTTCACCTTGTTACGCAGCTCCGCCGGCTCGAGCACCTCGACTTCGGCGCCGTGTTTGAGAATATCCATCACCAGTTCGGTGCCCTGACTATAGGGCACCCGCAAAAGATAATAACCATCGCTATCGTATTCGCTACTTTGCTCAGGGTGCCAGGTTTCGCGCGAAACCCAGCGCGCCCGTTTCGGGCTAAAGCGGAGCACTGCCAGGTGCGTCTTCATGCCTGAAAAAATGCCATAGCCGCTCTCGAATTCGCTATTCAGTTCCGCTTCGCCGATCTCTATTGCCGGCTCGGCGGTAGTATGCAACACCTGAATCGCATCGATCGAAAAACTGCGCAAGCTCTCCCGTAGATGGCACCAGGCGTCGAGATACCAGTTATCACGATAGTAAATCAATCGCTGCGGTGATACGCGTCGTTCACTGCTGCTGTCGGCGGGGCGGCTGTAGTAAGTCATATCGATGCATTTACGCGCCAGCAACGCCTGACACAGCATTTGAAAATTCTCGCTTCGATAGGCTTTGGCCGCCAATGGCACAATCCGGATACGGCGTGATATCTCGTCGACGCTGTGGTCGCCCTCGTCGAGCAACATGCGAATCCGTGATCGCAACGGCTCTATATGGCCGGACAATACTCCAGGTTGCAGGTTCTCCAGCAACGCATCCATGCTCAGCAAGGCCTGGATTTCGCTGGTGTTGAACCACAGGCCCGGCAGCTGGAACTGCGCACCATCGGCACTTTGTTCGTAACAGTAGCCGCGGCGCTCGGGATCCCAGACGATAGGTGCCATCAGCCGGTCGCGCAGGTACTCGAGATCGCGCTTAAAAGTGGCCGGCGACACCTCGAGCGCCTCGAGAAACTGTGCCCGCGCAACCACGCGCTGACTCGTCAGCATTTGATCGATCAGGTGAAAACGTTCGGTGGGGTCCATTCCAGTTTCCAGATGGCTCAGTTAATGAGCCACAACCTGAAATGGTAACACAATGTGATAAATCAAATCAGCTCGCCGGCGTCCACCCGGGGGCACTAAAGCCGCACCACTCATCCTGTACCCCGTAGATCTGTCGTAGTGACAGCTCATTTCTTGCCCAGATTGGTCAAAAAGACCGAAAAACGGGTTGGTTTCCCTTATTGACGATGCTGGAACTCCGAAATCACCAAACAGCCAGAATCGGAGGGTCGAGACCAGCAAAACAGGCTAAAGTAACACCCCTGTTTTGCTCGAAGAGGTTGCCAGGATGAATTCCGCAATCAATCAGTCGATGGGGTTTTACGAGTGGGTCATGCTAATTACCCTGTCGATTCTGTGGGGTGGTTCCTTTTTCTTTATCGAGGTCGTGGTTACCGAGCTACCACCACTGACGATCGTGCTGTCACGCGTAGGACTGGCGGCAGTCGCGTTATGGATTTTCGCGGCTTCGACCGGTTTACGACCGCCGACCAACGCTGGCATCTGGCTGGCGTTTTTGGTGATGGGAATGATCAACAACGTGATTCCGTTTTCACTGCTGGTCTGGGGGCAAACCCATATGGCCTCGAGCCTGGCATCGATATTGAATGCAACAACACCATTGTTCACGGTAGTTGTCGCCGGAGTGTTTTTGACCGACGAGCGTCTCACGGTCGCCAAACTGACAGGTGTTGCTTTCGGTTTAGCCGGTGTGATCCTGATGATCGGACCTGAGGCGCTCGGCGGTTTCAGCCATAATGTGCTGGCACAACTGGCAGTCCTCGGAACCGCTGTTTCTTACGCCTTTGCCAGTGTTTATGGGCGGCGCTTTGAAACCATGGGGCTTCATCCCGTTATCCTCGCCGCGGGTCAGGTAACGGCATCGTCGTTGATTTTGTTACCTGTCGTTTTTTACTTTGATCAACCGCAACACCTCGCCCTGCCCACGGTTAGCGCCATCGCCGCGATACTCGCGCTCGGCATTTTTTCAACCGCGCTTGCCTATGTTCTCTACTTCCGCATTCTCGCTACAGCGGGTGCCACCAACCTGATGCTGGTCACCTTTCTGGTTCCGGTGTCAGCAATCTTGCTGGGTTCGCTGGTGCTGGGAGAAGTTCTACAGCCAGTCCACCTGGCCGGCATGGCCCTGATCAGCGGTGGCCTGATCGCGATCGACGGCAGGTTGCTGAAATTGTGCAAGCCCACGAAAACAGGAGCGCCTGAGTAAGCCCGGTTTTTACCCGACGGCCGAATCGATTGAAATGCTGCTGCCTTATCCGCGATGGTCCTGGCCCGCATTTCTCACCAGTATGACGGGGGCCGTAATGTTGAGACACATCCTGGTGCCATTCGATATTGTGCACATCAGGTCCACGCCGATTCACTAGCCGGTAATTCATTCCC